>JACOUE010000010.1 GCA_016178045.1 Chloroflexota bacterium | reverse complement strand
GGGGCGATGAAGCCGCGCGTGAGATTTTTCGGGCCCACTTCGAGCTGGTGCGGCAGCAGGCCGAGCAGCACAGCGGCCAGGAAGTAAAGACGATCGGCGACGGGTTCATGGTGGCCTTCGCCTCGGCGCGCAGGGCCGTGGCCTGCGCTGTCGGCATCCAGCGGGCGCTTGTGGACTGGAACGCCGGCGTAGGGGCGGGGCTTGCCCCGCCCGAGGGCGCAGCGAGCAGCCCCCCTACCGAGGCTATCCGGGTCCGCATAGGCCTGAACACGGGGGAGGTAATCCGGGAGGAGGAGGATCTGTTCGGGGAGGCGGTGAACGCCGCCGCCCGCATCGCGGCCAAGGCCAAGGGCGGCCAGATCCTGGTGTCTGAGATGGTGAAGGGCCTCATGGGCAGGGCGCAAGACTTCGACCTGGTGGATCGCGGCCGCTTCCGGCTCAAGGGATTTCCGGAGCGCTGGCGGCTGTACGAGGTCGTATGGCAGGAAGAAACGCTGGTGGCGGCTCCCATCGTCGAGCGCACGCCGTACGTCGGCCGCGAGGCGGAGCGTGCCGAGCTGAGACGCCTTCTCGAACAGTCGATCCCGGGCCATGGGGCTCTGGTGATGATCGGCGGCGAGCCCGGCGTCGGCAAGACACGGCTGACGGAAGAGCTTGCGATGGAAGCGGCGCAGCGCGGCGTAACCGTGCGGACCGGCCACTGCTATGAGATGGAGGGCGCGCCTCCATACATCCCCTTCGTGGAGATGCTGGAGGAGGCCATACGTGTAGCGGAGCCGGCGGCGCTGCGGGCGGCGCTGGGAGACTCGGCCGGGGAAGTGGCCAGGATACTGCCGGAGCTCAGGCGCATCTTCCCGGACGTACCGCCTCCCCTGGAGCTACCGCCGGAGCAGGAGCGTCGCTACCTGTTCAACAGCATCCGCGAGTTCATCGAACGGGCGAGCCGCGCGAACCCGCTTCTGCTGCTAATGGACGACCTGCACTGGGCCGACGACTCCACATTGTTTCTCCTGCAACATCTGGCGCAGCACCTCTCGTCGATGCCGGTGCTGGTCCTCGCTACGTATCGCGATGTGGAGCTGGACGTAGGCCGCCCACTTGCGCGCACACTGGAGGCCCTGCTCCGCCAGCGCTTAGCCCATCGCATCTCCCTGAAGCGGCTGCCCGAAGAGGGAGTAGAGGCGATGTTGGGCGCCCTCGGCGGCCAGGACCCGCCGCCCCCGCTGGTGCAGGCCATCTACAGCGAAACCGAGGGCAACCCCTTCTTCGTCGAGGAGGTGTTCCAGCACCTGGCCGAGGAGGGGAAGCTGTTCGACGCCGAGGGGCGCTGGTGCGCGGACCTGGAGGTGACCGAGCTGAACGTGCCCGAGGGCGTGCGCCTGGTGCTCAGTCAGCGACTGCAGCGGGTGAGCGAGCAGTGCCGCCGCGTGCTCACCGCGGCCGCCGTCATCGGGCGAGGGTTCACCTTCGACCTGCTGGAGGCGCTGGGCGAGTTGGAGGGGGACGCCTTGCTGGACGCCGTGGACGAGGCGGAGCGCGCCAACCTCATCGCCTCGGTCTCCGACGGGCCTGAGGCGCGCTTCACCTTCGCTCACGAGCTCATCCGCCAGACCCTGGTGAGCGGCCTCTCCCTACCCCGCCGCCAACGCGCGCACCTGCGGACGGCGGAGGCGATGGAGCGAGTTTACGGCGCGCAATTGGACCAGCACGCCGCCGACCTTGCTCACCACCTCTACCAGGCGGGCAGCAGCGCCGACCCGCAGAAGACCGTCCACTACCTGACGCTTGCCGGCGACCGCGCGTACCAGGCGGCCGCCTTCGAGGAGGCCTTGCGGCATTACGAGAATGCCCTTTCGCTGGCACCGGCCGAGGATCGGCACGGGCGGGCGGGCCTCCTCTACAAGCGCGGGCTGGCGTTGCGCAGCCTGGGGCGGTGGGACGAGGCGCTGGCCGACTGGCGCGAGGCTCTGGACGCCTACGAGGCGCTGGGCGATGCGGAGCGAGTCGGTCGCCTGGCGAGGGACATCGCGGAACAGTTGAACTGGGGCGTCCGCTTCCTTGAGGGGCTGGAGATCAGCCGCCGCGGCTTGATCGCCCTTGGCGAACGTGACAGCGCCGACCGCTGCCGACTGCTGGGCATGGCCGGGAGCATCTTTGCGGTGGGAGGACAGTATGCCGCCGCGAACAGCATGATCGGTGAAGCCTTCGCTATGGCGGAGCGAATCGGGAACCCGCAGCTGCTGGGACAGGTCCTCGTCAACAAGGGCTGGCTTCACCTGAACTACGTGGAGGTCGAGCAGCTACTGGACTCGGGGCAGCGGGCGGTGGGACTGCTGCGGGCCGCCGGCGATCTCTGGAACCTGGCCGACGCGCTGTGGCAGGTCGGAGGGGCATTGTGGGGGGCGGGCCGCTTCCACGAGTTCGATGAGCTGTCAGAGGAGTTGGAGTCACTGGCGGGCCGCCTGGGCCACGTGGGCGCTCAGGCCACCTCTCTGTTGGGACGCGGGGTGATGAAGATGATGCTCGCAGGGGACCTCCAGGGGATGGAAGGGCTGTGTGCCAAGGGTGTCGAGCTCACCCAAAACTTGGGCCCTCTAGCCGTCCTCTTCCACGAGTGGCTCGGCGTCGTCCAGTTCCTAAGAGGCAGGTGGCAGGAGGCTGAGGAGCAGTTTCAGGAGAGCATTCGGATGGTGCCGCCCGAGCGGGGTGTCTGGACGCGGATCAGCCCTCTGTTCCTCCCCAAGGCCTACGCCGGCCACCGTGAGGAGGCCCGGGCTATGTTCGCGGAGGCCAGGCCACTGCTACCGGTGCCCGGACAGGCGATCCCCATCGGCGCCCTGGAGACGCTGCTGCGGGCGGTGGAGGGGCTGGCCGTGCTGGGCGAACGCGAGGAGGCGGCGAACCTCTACCCCTTGGTCATCGAAGCGATGCTCAAGGCCGGACCCGCCACCAGCGGTCAGGGCCAGATGCTGCTGGAGGGCTACGCCGGCATGGCGGCGGCGGCGGGGCGCCAGTGGGAGAAAGCCGAGCAGCACTACCAGACCGCCCTCCGTCAAGCTCACGAGCTGCCCCACCGTATCGCCCAGCCGGAGGTGCGCCGCTGGTACGCCCACATGCTCATCGACCGCGACGGGCCCGGAGACCGCGACAAGGCTTTCCGCCTGCTGACCGAGGCCATCGAGATGTACCGGAAGATCGGCATGCCCAAGCACGTGGAGATGGCCGAGGCGTTACTCGCGCAGGCCCGTTGAGGAGCGGCAAGAGGCGCTATGGACGACCCCAATTATTGGGCTAGGTTCTGGCGGAGGAAGGTCAGCCGTCGGCGCTTGCTGGCCGGGGCTGCCATCAGTGGAGCTGGTCTCGCCGCGGCGACGGTGGTCGGGTGCGACGATGGCGGCGGCGGCCCGGCCGGGGGTAGCCCACCCCCGGAACTGGAACCCATCACATCCGGCACGCCCCGACCGGGCGGCGTTCTCAAGGCCGGGCTCTCCCTCGCGGTGACTGATCTGGACCCCAACACGGCTCTCACTGCCTGGAGCTTGGTCGCCAAAATGTACAGTTTCCTTTACTCGATTCAAGGCGAAATCGGCTCTGAAGAAGTGGTGCTCAACAACCTGGCCACGAAGCTCGAGCAGCCCGACGAACTGACGTTTATCTTCACTATCCGCCCCGGCGTCAAGTACCACCCCAACGAGCCTATCGCCGGTTTGGAGGTGACCCCTGAGGACATCAAGGCCACCTTCCAGCGCCGCACCACCTCCCTGACCGCCATTGACAAGCGGTTCATCAGGCTCATCGACTTTGCCAAGACGGAGGTCATGCCAGGCCGGATCTTCAAGCTGGTCACCAAGCGGCCCTTTGTGCCGGCCATTCCGGAGCTAGGCTGGGGCGCCAACTGGGGCGTTCTGCCCGCTAGCATCGTCGACCAGTTCCCTGGCTCCGGCCTCAGCGACAAAGAGTTTGGCAGCGGTCCCTTCATGCTCGACTCCTACAACGGGGCTGAGCTTATCTCCCTTAAAAGGCACCCGGAATTTTTCGTCCCCGATCGGCCGCTCCTGGATGGCTGGCAGTGGATCGTCATCCAGGACAGCTCCTCCCTCCTCGCCGCCTTCCGTTCCGGCGCCCACGATGTTAACGGCGCCGTCCTGGACAAGCGGCTGGCCGGAGACCTTCACGACGACAGAGATATCCGCGTGTTTCGCTACCCCAATCTCTTCTACGAGGTCATCCACTTGAACGTGTCTAGGCCCCCCTTCAATGACCGCCGTGTGCGCGAGGCGGTAGACCTGGCCATCAACCGCGACGAGATCATGGAAAGAATCCGCCTGGGTGAGGGACTTTACAACGGCCCTATCCAGTGGGCTCAGAAGAAGTGGTCCTTGCCTCAGGACGAGCTGCGCCAGCTGATGCCCTATAATCCGGAGTTGGCCAAGCAAAGGCTCAAAGAGGCTGGGTTCGACCAGTTGAAGGTCACCATGCACCTTCCATCCCTGCCGGGGCCTTCGATTCTAGGGGATCTCGCCAGCCTGATTCAGCAG
Source organism: Chloroflexota bacterium (assembly GCA_016178045.1). Taxonomy (GTDB): domain Bacteria; phylum Chloroflexota; class Dehalococcoidia; order SM23-28-2; family JACOUE01; genus JACOUE01. The sequence continues at coordinate 25,122 of JACOUE010000010.1, read as the reverse complement.
CAACTGACCGCTGCTAATATCATTGTCGAGCTGAAGGCTCTAGAACTCGGAGCCTATATCACCACAATCCTTCTGCCGGGCTCTTTCGAAATGACCTTCTTTCCCAACCTTCCCTACATCGAGCCTGACCGGCCCCTCAGCTTCTATCATTCTAAGGGGGTCACCGGCGACACCAACTGGACCGGCCTCAACCGCGCTAGCGCCGCCGCCCAGCAGGCCGGTTTCAGCCCTGAGGTGGATGAACTCATCGACGAGCAGCAGCGGGAGTTCAACGAGGAGCGGCGCCGGCTGCTCATCCTGGATGTCCAGCGCACGATCATCAAGGAGCACGGCCCTCAGATTACACTGACTGAGGGCTACAGCTATGCAGCCATGCGGGACTACGTGAAGGTGGTGAGCCCACTGACCCCGACTGATGGCATTAATAGTGCCGTCATCGGCCCTCTCAGCCCCTTCAGATGGGACATGTGGCTTGACAGGTCGTAGGGGCCTGAAGGACGTCGTGGAGAGGGCGCAGGCGCTGCTAGTCAGTCTCTAACGGAGGAGAACTGATGCCCCGAAGACGTGACGCCGAAGCCGACGTAGCCGTCGTGGGTGCTGGTTTCGCCGGGCTGGCCGCGGCCCGCGAGCTGATCGCCGGCGGCCGCTCCGTGATGCTGCTGGAGGCCCGCGAGCGGGTGGGCGGGCGCGTTCTCAACCGCGCCATCGGCGACGGCAACGTGGTGGACCTGGGGGCGCAGTGGGTCGGCCCCGGCCACGACCGCATCATGGCCCTCGCCCGGACGGTCGAGGTGGAGACGTTCCCCACCTACGAGGAGGGGCTGCACGTGGACTGCCACGACGGCGAGCGCGCCGTCTACGGTGACACGCCGCCGGACGCCCCCTGGGTGCGCGAGGTGGTCGCGGCGGTCCAGCGGCTCGAGGAGATGGCGCGGCAGATCGACGCGGAGGCGCCCTGGGAATCGCCGGGCGCCCAGCGACTGGACGGCCAGACGGTGGAGTCGTGGCTACAGGCCAACGTCGCGGGGGAAGCGGCCAGGGCCCGCCTGCGCCTCGCCGTCGAAGGGGTCTATGCCGCCGAGCCGTTCGACTTCTCCATGCTCCACCTGCTGGCCTACGCCCGTTTCAACGGCGGGTTCTTCTACATGCTCTCCACGCGGGGCGGCGCCCAGCAGGACCGCTTCGAGGGCGGCTCCCAGCTGCTGGCGATACGGCTCGCTGACCAGCTGGGCGACGCGTTGTGGCTCTCCTGCCCCGTCCGCCGCATCCAGCAGGACGCCGGGGGCGCGGTCGTGGAGGGGGATGGCTTCCGGCTGGCCTGCCGGCGGGTGGTCGTCGCCGTCGCGCCGGCGCTGGCGGGGCGGATCGAATACGAGCCGCCGCTGCCGCCCCTGCGCGACCAGCTCACCCAGCGCGTCCCCATGGGCAGCGTGATCAAGGTGCACGTGGTCTACGACGAGCCGTTCTGGCGCGCCGAAAGCCTCTCCGGCCGGGCGATGAGCGACAGCGGCCCGATCAAGATCACCTTCGACGGCTCGCCCCGGAGCGGGTCGCCCGGCGTGCTTACGGGCTTCATCGAGGGGAGCGAGGCCCGCTCCTTCTCCGGCGTGCCGGAGGGGGAGCGGCGCGACGCTGTATTGCGCTGCCTCGAGCGCTACTTCGGGCCCAAAGCCGCGAGCCCGGCCGAGTACGTCGACCACGACTGGTCGGCTGAACGGTACAGCCGCGGCTGCTACGGGGCGGTGTTCCCGCCGGGGACGTGGGTGGAGTACGGCCGCGCCCTGCGCCAGCCGGTCGGTCGCATCCACTGGGCGGGCACGGAGACGGCCACGGCCTTCGCCGGCTACATGGAGGGCGCCGTCCGCTCCGGCGAGCGGGCCGCCGCCGAGGTCATGGAACGCTTGGCGTAACCGCAGGCCTGCGTCCGGCGGGGGACGCTGGTGCAGATTGTCACAATCCGCTATCATCCCTCGTAGCGCCTCGACCAGTCGGGGCACGCTAAGGGAGGTCCTACCCGTATGAAGGAGACCGTGGGGATACAGCGCCTGGATCACGTCTGCTGGGCGGTGTGGAAGCTGAGCGACGCCCTCCCTCTGCTTACCGAATTGCTGGGCCTGCGCGTCGTGGGCCAGTGGCGGAACGAGGAGGCCGGCTATTCTGGGGTGGCGCTGGAGGTGCCCGGCGGCAACGGCAACATCGAGCTGCTGGAGCCGCTGGGAGACGACAGCTTCCTTCTGCGCTTCCTGAAGGAGCGCGGCCCCGGCCTCCACCACGTCACCTTCGAGGTGGAGGACGTGGAGAAGGCGGCGGCGGCGATGCGCGCCTTCGGCATCGAGCCGTTCCGGGGGGTGAGGCGCAGCCACGGCTGGGCGGAGACCTACATCCACCCCCGCGACTCGGGCGGCGTCCTCTTCCAGCTCTACACCGACGAGGACCACCAGCACGACGACGAGCACGAGCACACCCCGCCCAAATGAGCCGGCTCGTCCAGCCTGAGGAAGGGGAGCTCAAGCTCAACGGCTTGCGCATCCACTACTTCGAGTGGAAGGGCCACGGCGAGCGGCCCCTGGTCCTCCTCCACGGCCTGAGGGACTACGCCTACTACTGGCAGGACTGCGCCAACCGTCTCCTGGACGACTTCCACATCTGGGCGTACGACCAGCGGGGCCACGGCGAGAGCGAGCAGGCGCCCGGCGGCTACCTGGTGTGGGCCCTCGCGGCCGACCTGACCGCCTTCGCCGATGCCGTGGGACTGGACCCTTTCGACCTGGTGGGCCTTTCGCTTGGCTCGCGCTGCGGCATGGCCTACGCCCGCGAGAACTGGCCGCGCCTCAAGCACCTGGCGCTGGTGGACATGGGCCCGCAGATGGCCACCCGCGGCGCCCGCGGGCTCAAGGAGGACATGACGGCCAAGGCGGACGTCCCGCCTTCGTCCTTCACCCACGAGGAAGCGATGGCGTTCTTCCAGAAGCAGTGGCCTACCCTGGACGCTCCGTCCGTCGGTCGCCTCATCCAGAATGCGCTCGTCCAGAACGAGGACGGGACGTACTCCAACCGCTACGACCGGCGCCTCGCCGACATCACCACCAAGGCCGCCATCCCCGAGATACCGTTCCTCTGGGAGTCGCTGACGAAGATCCAGTGCCCCACCCTCGTCCTGCGCGGGGAGCACAGCCACATCCTGGACGACGAGATATCGGGCCGGATGGTGGAGTCGCTGCCCAACGGCCGGCCGTACGTGTTCGCGGACACGGGCCACTCCCTGCCCCGGCTGCGGCCGGAGGAGTTCGCCTACGTGCTGCGCAGCTTTCTCCTGGACGAAGGGCCTTAGGCCGCCTCCTCCCGCCGTCTCCTGCCTAGACCAACAGAGCGCGCAGCGAGGGGACCTAAGCGGCCTGGCCGCCCAGACGTTTTCGCTTCTGGGACACGTAGTCTACCAGGATGTACTGCCCCAGCTTGTCGGGAGTGGTGTAGAAGACCCGCCCCTTGTTCATCTTGGCGATCTGGTTGACGAACTCCTTGAGGTAGTAGTTGCGGTCCAGCATGAAGGTGTTGATGACGATGCCCTTCTTGGTGCAGCGCCGGACCTCCTTGAGGGTCTCGCGGATGGTGATGGGGCTGGGCGGGTAGGCAAAGTACGACCGTCCGTGCTCCAGGTGGGCCGTGGGCTCCCCGTCCGAGATCATGATGACCTGGCGCGTCCCCGCCTTGTGCCTCCCCAGCAGGTGCTGGGCCAGCATGAAGGCGTGGTGCATGTTCGTCCCCAGAACGGACTCGTCCCAGCGGACGTAGGGCAACTCCTCCGCGGTCAGCTCGCGGGCGTAGGCGGAGAAGCCCAGGATGTAGAGCGCGTCCTTGGGGAACTGGGTGCGGATCAGGTTGTTGAGGGCCATGGCTACCTTCTTGGCCGCCTGGAAGCTCCCGCGCAGGGCCATGGACCACGAGAGGTCCAGCATCATCACCGTGGCGGTGGTCGTCAGCACCTCCGAGCGGTACACCTCGAAGTCGTCCCGGTCGAGGCGGACGGGGACCTGGGGGCCGTCGCGGATGACGGCGTTCATGACGGTCTGGCCCAGGTGCAGGTGGAACGGGTCGCCGAACTCGTACTTCTTGGTGTCGTCGGCGCGCTCGCCGCCGTTGCCCGTCTCCTGGAGGGGGTGCTTTCCGTAGCCCGACTTCTTGAGCTGGGCGTAGATCTCGCCCAGGGCTTTCTGGCCGATCTTGCGGATGCCGCGCGGGGTCAGCTCCCAGTTGCCGCCCTTGCGCCGGATGTAGCCGGCCTCCTCCAGGATCTCCAGGAACTCCTTGAGCTGGCGGAAGGTCTGGTAGGCCTCTTCGCCCAGGAGCTCGCGCAGCTTCTCCTCGTCGATGTCGTCGAGGTTACCGCCGTACTGGGTGCGCTCCAGCTGCTTCTCCAGGTCGTCGAGGCCCTGGAGGTTGTCCATGAGGTGCATGGCCTGGAGCAGGTCGAGCTCCTCGTCGCCGCGGAAGGGGTACTGGTTCTCGAGGTCACGGGTGGGGTAGAGGATGTCGAGGTTGAGGGCCAGCTCCTGGAGCGCCCGCTGGAGCTGTGGGTCGCCGATCTTGTCCATCAGGAGGTCCTGGAGCTGGCGCCGCATCTCGGGCGGCAGGCTCTCCAGGAGGCTCTGCATGGCCGCGATCTGCTGTTGCATCTGCTCGATGAGCTCCTCGATGCTCTGGGGCGGGTTCGGCCCGAAGAGGTCGCCGTACTTCTGCATGAAGCCCTGGAAGTCCGGCTCGCCTCCGGCCATCTTCTCCGAGAGCATCTCGTTCAGGTCGCCGATCATCTGCCTGAGGCGCTGGAGCTCCTCGGGGGTCATGCTGCTGATGTTGTTGTAGAGGTCCTTGAAGAAGGTGTCCATCATCGCCTTCTTCAGCATCTCCATGAGCTCCTGGAACTTGGCCCCCGCCTCGGGGTCCATGAACTCGTAGTTCTGGAGCTCCTTGACCTGGCCGCCCACGTCCTCCGGCAGGTTATCGAGGAAGTTCAGCTTCTTCTGGGCGATGCCCTTGAGCATCTCCGAGAGCTGCTTCTCCTGCTCTGCGCCCTGGCCCTTGCCCTCCGGCTGCTTGACCGCCTCCTCGAAGGCCCGCAGGGGGTTTTCGCCGCCCTCAAGCTGGCGCGTGGCCTCGTCCAGGCGACGGTTGACCGTCTCCTTCTCCAGCCCCAGGATCTCGTCCAGGCGCTTCTTGATGTCCTCGAAGAGGGAGCTGAGGTTGTAGCGGTCGAGGACCTGGCGGCGGTTCTGCCGCAGCTGCTGGAGGAGGTCGCGGAGGCCCTGGAGGCGCTGGCCCAGGGGGTTACGGAAGCCCCGCTGAAGGAGGTTGCGCAGGGCGTGCTGGAGGTCCCCGAAGTTCATCAGGTCGTCGGTAATGGCCGACAGCAGCTCGTCGGGGTCTAGCGGCGGTATCTCCTGGGTGCCGTCCCACTCGGAGTAGCGGTAGCGAAGCATGCGTTCCCCTGTCCGGATTATCCCCTGTACTGGACCCTTCCGGCCACTTTGTCCTTGTTCAGACGCTTGTTCAGGTGCAGACCCTCCAGGATGAACTCGACGGCGGAGGCGACCAGGGGCGGGCTTTCGCCGCAGCCCAGCTTCTCCAGGGCCGGCTCCATCCCCTCGGTCTGGTTCACGATCTTCAGGTACTCCTGCGAGGGCGTCGTGTCGGACACCTCGGCGGCGAAGCCGCCCTTGAAGCGGGCGACGATACCCTCCAGCTCGCCGAGGCTGAAGTAGCGGTTGAAGACGGCCAGCACCGCGCCTTGGATCAGGCGCTCGATGATCTGCTCCTCGCGGCCCTCCTCCACGGTCTCGAACTCCAGCTTGCCGCTGAGGGAGGGCATCAGGTAGGGGAGGTCGGAGACGCGGGGGACGATCTCGTTCTCGCCCAGGCGGATGGCGCGCCGGAGGGCGTTGGCCAGCAGCGACTCGAAGTCGGTGATGGAGGCGCGGACGGAGACACCGGAGCGCTGGTTGATGTCGGGACTGCGGCGGGCCAGCCGGGTGATCTCCGCCACGATCTCCTTCATGTAGAGCGGGACGTTCACCGGGTGGTCGGCGTCCTCGTCGAAGCGGGTGTGCTCCTGCTCCATGATGGCGATCTCGGACTCCACGTTCTTGGGGTAGTGGGTGCGGATCTGGGCGCCGTAGCGGTCCTTGAGCGGGGTGATGATGCGGCCGCGGTTGGTGTAGTCCTCCGGGTTGGCAGAGGCGACGACGAACACGTCGAGCGGCATGCGGATGCGGTAGCCGCGGATCTGGACGTCGCGCTCCTCCATGATGTTGAGGAGGCCCACCTGGATGCGCTCGGCCAGGTCCGGCAATTCGTTGATGGAGAAGATGCCGCGGTTGTGGCGAGGGACAAGACCGTAGTGGATGGTGAGCTCGTCCGAGAGGTAGCGGCCCTCGGCCACCTTGATGGGGTCGACCTCGCCGATGAGGTCGGCGATGGTGATGTCGGGCGTAGCCAGCTTTTCGCCGTAGCGCCGCTCGCGGTCGATCCACTCGATCTCGACGTCATCGCCCTCGCCGGCGATGACGTCGGCGCAGCGCCGGCAGATGGGGTCGAACGGGTTGTCGTTGATCTCGCAGCCGGCGATGGCCGGGATCTCGTCGTCCAGCAGGGCGACCAGCGAACGGATGAGGCGGGACTTGGCCTGCCCGCGCTCGCCCAGGAAGATGATGTCCTGGCCGGAGAGGATGGCGTTCTCCAGCTGGGGGATGACTGACTCCTCGAAGCCGATGATTCCGGGGAACAGCTCATCGCCGCCGCGGATCTTGGCGATGAGGTTCTTGCGCATCTCCTCCTTGACGGTGAGGAGCTTGTAGTCCGACGTGCGCAGCTCGCCGATGGTACTGGCTTTCTTGCTCACGGCCCTTACTGTCCCTCCCTTGCCTGCTGCCTGCCCTGACGGAACTCAGGGCCTGCTTACAAAGCGCCCCGATCTTCTCCTGCTCGGGGTGTCGGAGACCCCCGCCCGGCCAGGAAACGAGCCACCTCGTCTCGGTCGAAGCGGGGGACGGGTCGCTTTCTTTCGTGCTCCACCATTATAACGTGTCGTCCCTTCGCGACGATAGCACCGATGCGAACGGCCGGCACCCCCTCGGCTTCCAGCGCCGCCAGCACCGGTCCGGCGTCCTCCTCCGCGACCGCTATCAGGAGCGACCCCGACGCCAGCAGACCCAGCGGGTCCAGCCCCGCCGCCCGGCACACCTCCTGCGTGGCGGGCAGAACCCGCACCTTCCCCGCGTCCACCTCTACGCTAGCCTGCGAGGCGGCCGCCAGCTCGTACAGGGCGGTGGCCAGGCCGCCCTCCGTGGGGTCGTGCATGGCGTGGATTCTCGCGGCGCGGCAGGCGGCCGCCGCCTCCTTCACCACGCTGATGCCCGGCTCGAAGACGTACTGCTTCGCCGCGGCGACGGTCGCGTCGCTGACGCCCAGGGCCCGCAGGCCGGCCTCCGCCTCGCGGGCCAGCACCGCCGTCCCCTCGATGGCGATGCCCTTGGTCAGGATGAGGGCGTCACCGGGCCGGGCGCCGGCGCAGGTCACGAGCCGCTCGCGCTCCACCTCTCCCAGCATGGCTCCCACGACCACCGGTCGCTCCAGGCGGTGGGTGATCTCCGTGTGGCCGCCGACCAGGGCCACGCCCATGCCCTCGCACGCCTCCGCTACCTGCTCAAAGATGGTTTCGGCGAGTGCCGCCTCCGCCCCCTCCGGCAGGAGGACGGTCACCATGAACCAGCGGGGCGTCGCTCCCATGCAGGCGACGTCGTTGGCGTTGATGTGCACCGCGTACCAGCCGATGAGGTCGGTGGCGAAGGTGATGGGGTCGGTCTTGGCCACCAGGTAGCGCCCAGACGGGCGCCCGCCTGGGCGGTCGCCCATGTCGATGACGGCGGCGTCCTGCCCGATCCCGGGCCCGACCACCACCCGCGGGTCGCCCTTCCCCAGCCGCGACAGGAGCCGGGCCAGGAGCTCGTTGGGCAGCTTGCCGACGTCGAGGCGCATAACGTGCCCGAATTGTATAGCCGTTCCGCCGGGTGGGGCAAAGCCCTAAAGCTATCCGGATGCTATACTGGCCTTACACGTGTTTGGCATCGAAGACCGGCTCCTTGATGCCGCCCGCCAGATGTACGAGTGGATCGGCTGGCCGGGCGTCGTTTTTCTAATGGCCGTCGAGAGCGCGGCCATCCCCTTCCCCAGCGAGATCATCATGCCCCTGGCCGGCTGGTTCCTCAGAAAGGACGAGGGCCTGGGGCCGGAGTGGCTCCTGCTGGCTGGCCTGTTCGGGGCGATGGGTAATACCATCGGCTCCCTGGTGGCGTACTTCGCGGGCTCCCTGGGCGGCCGCCCCCTCCTCCAACGCTACGGCCGCTACGTCCTCATCAGCCCCAGGGAGCTGGACATGGCGGACCGCTGGTTCGCCCGCTACGGGGAGCTGGCGGTGTTCGGCTCGCGGCTCCTGCCGGTGATCCGCACGTTCATCAGCGTGCCCGCCGGCGTGGCGAGGATGAACGTCTGGCGGTTCGCGGCGCTTACCTTCATCGCGTCGTTCCCCTGGTCCCTGGCCCTGGCCGGCGGTGGTTACATCTTGGGCGAGAACTGGGAGCGACTCGCCGAGTGGTTCCGCCCGGTGGCGATACCCATCGCCGTCGTCAGCCTCCTGGCGATAGCCTGGTACTTCTACCGGCGCTGGCGGGAGGTGACGCAGCACCCGCAGCCCTCGGCTGTGGCCAGCGACGACGACGAGTAGGCGCCGCGGCAGCGGCGGCGGCGTTTAGAAGAAGGGACAGGGCGCTGAAAGGCTATGCGGCGACGATGGTGGACTTCCTGGCTGGCGCTGCTGGTGCTGGCGGCGCTGCTCGCCGCGTGCGCCGGGGGGGCAGGCCCCGCGCCCACGCCCACTGCCACCCGCATGCCCGTCGCCAAACCCACACCAACAGCTACCCCGACCGCGACTCCCACTCGCACCCCTGACCCGACCGCTTTCAAGCTCGTCTACCGCAAGTTCGGCCCCACCAGCGACTTCATCCTCAAGGTGTCGCCCAGGAACCTGGCGAGGACGGAGCTTCTGGCGGAGGTCCCCCACGCGCAGGGCTTCGGCATCGTGGCCAGCCTGTCCCCAGGCGGCAAGGCCGTCGCCTACACCGTGATGCCGGAGGGGGCGCGCGACCCCGAGATCGAGGCCCAGGCCTACGTCCAGCGCTTCGACGGCCGCGAGCCCAAGTTCCTGATCGACGGTCTCGACCTGCGGACGCCGCCGGTCTGGTCGCCGGACGGCCGTTTCGTCCTCGTCCGCCGCAACACGCCGTCGAAGATAATCCTCATCAGAGTGCAGCTGAAGACCGGCAAGGTCACGGTGGGCCTCGAGATCACCCGCGGCCTCGTCTTCGACATCTTCCCCATCGGGTTCGTGCTGCGGGAGAGCGCGGCCACGCCGACGCCCCCGACAAGGCCCATCGCCCTGCTGTACTTCGCCCAGCTCACCATCAACGGCACCGCTTTCGCCTCGTTCCCCTTCGCCCAGGCGGTACCGACGCCGACGCCTCCCGCGCCGACCCCCACCCCCACCGTCACGCCCACTCCTACCGCCACGAAGACGCCGAAGCCCACGGGCAAGACGCCCAAGCCGCGGCCCACGCCGACTCCCACGCCGACGCTAACCCCCACGCCGACGCCGTTCGTGCTGGTGTGGGCCAGCGATCAGGTGGCCCGCGATTACGCACTCTCGCCGGACGACAAGCGCATGGCGTTCCTGGTGCCGCGGCTGAAGGAAGGTGAGCCCATTATCCGCACCTTCTACACGGACCTGGAGCTGCGCACGGTCGCGCAGGTGCCCGCCGCGGAGCTCCGCCCGGGCGACCACCTCAACCCCATCTGGACGGTCGACAGCTCGGCCGTGAGCATCGGTCTGCTGCCGCTGAAGGGGAAGCCCAGGGGAGTAGCGATCGTGCCGGTCTTGGGGGGTAACGTCAAGCGCCTGCCGCCCCCCAAGAAGGGGTTCGACGTCCCCGCCAGCTGGTCGCCGGACGGCAGGTACCTGGCGGTGCGGTCGTTCAGCGGCAAGTCGATAGCCGACCCCGGCCGCTCGCGGCTCGTCCTTATCTCGCGCATGAGCGGCGGCCGCTTCGTGGTCACGGCGGGAGACGTGGACGCGCTGGGCTGGGTGGAGCGGGAGTGACGGCGGGACTGGCGCCCGAGACGCAACCTGCGATACAATCAACGCTAACGAGGAAGGTGCTTAGATGATAAGACGAATAATCGATTCGATCCGCCGGAACCACGCACTGGAGCACGCTACCATCTCGATCCTCCTCACCCGCCTGGGCCAGCACATCAGGGTGATGGGCCGGGCCGCGCCCGACGGCTTCTACATCTACGGCAACATCTCCACCGAGCGCATCGCTGAGTCCGCCCACGAGGGGCTCGCCCGCCTCCAGCGCGGCGAGGCCCACCTGGCGGTCTCGCCCCTCTGCGGCACGAACCTGGCCGTCGCCGGCATCCTGGCCGGGCTGGCCTCCGTCCTCGCCGTCGGCAGCCGCAACCGGCTGGAGAAGGTACCCAACGCCATCACCGCCGCCATGCTGGCCGTGCTGGCCGCCCAGCCCCTGGGGCGGCTCGTGCAGAAGTACGTCACCACCTCGCCCCACCTGGACGGGATGGAGATCGTCTCCATCCAGCCGATGGGGAAGACGCTGCGGAACCTGCACAAGGTGCGGACGGCCTTCCGCAGCGCCTGACCTCTTCTTGACCCCCCAGCGCGACGACTGCTACATTGGGTTCGCCTGGATAGGCGCCGGGTGCCCCCGTAGCTCAACCGGACAGAGCAGCGGCCTTCTAAGCCGCCGGTTGCAGGTTCGAGTCCTGCCGGGGGCGCCAGCTTATTCCTATGGCCTCCCTACCGCGCTGTCCAGTCAGCCGCGCGCCAGTCTTCACGTGGTCGCTACGGTCGTCTGTAACACGCCCTCTTCGGCGGTCTCCGTTTCGTCTTCCTCGAAGAGGGTCAAGTACGGGGTGTATCGGAACCGACGATTCCGCTGCCAGCCGGTAACTTCCTCAAGTAGTTCAAATTCTACAAAACGGTCAACAAGGTTGTCCGCCGTCGCAAACGAGAGGCCTAGCTTTCCTTTGACCAGATTTACATGTACTATCGGCGACTCGTACAGTAGGTCCAAGAGCCTTAGGCCGTTCAGAGTCATACCGCTTTCCTGAACAAGCCCACGGTGGGTCTCTCGGAGGTTGATGATAGCCCGAGCCGTCAACGTAGCTGCCTCCGCCGTCTCTGCAACGCCGCGGAGAAAGAACCTCAACCAGCCCTCCCAATCACCGTCCTCACGAATCCCTTGGAGGCGATCATAGTATTCGCTGCGATGGCGCTTCAGGAAATAGCTTAGATAGAGCAGAGGCCGATGGAGTACGCCTCGTTCGCATAGCAAAAACGTGATAAGTAGGCGACCCACGCGACCATTGCCGTCGATGAACGGGTGAATACTCTCGAACTGGGCATGAGCTAGGCCGCATTGGATTAGAACCGGAAGGTCGCTGTCGGCGCGGAGGAAACCCTCAAAATCGGCCAGCGCATCCATCATCGCGTTTGGAGGGGGCGGAACATAACTGGCCTGGGAAAGCGGAACGTTTCCCTCGCCAATCCAGTTTTGCGAGGTGCGAAACTCCCCAGTCTGACGATGACCGCCCCGTACGTTCCGAAGGAGCTCCGTGTGAATCTCTCGGATGAGCCGTAGCGAAAGGGGAAGTGTCCCGAGGCGGTCTAGGCCGTAGTTCATGGCTCGGACATAGTTGACGACCTCGAGCACGTCGGACGGCAGGCCTTTTCTCCCCCTCTTATTATCCAGCTCGAACTCGAGCACGTCATCGAGAGTGCTTTGCGTACCCTCGATCTGGGAGCTAAGAACTGCTTCCCGTCGAACGTACATAGCCACGAAAAGGTTCGGGTTAGGTAGCGTCTGTGCGACACCGTCCAGACGTCCTAGGGCTTGGTCTGCTCTCGATAGAAGCACAAGTGTTGTTCCATCGATATGAATAGGCGGATCGGGAGGCAAAGGATTGGGTATGAAGGCTCGGTAACCGAGGGTTTGTCTTACGTATCGGCCGGCTCGCACGGAAGATGTCTTCATCCGATTCCCTTGTTTATCCTTGTTCAACACCCTTAAAGCAAGCCAGTGGTCAACCTCTGCTTATTTTAGCAGACAATGGTTTTCTAAAACAAGGCACGTGCATCAAACGGCTTGTTTTAGTGGCCCGGAATGAAGCAAGGGACGAGACAGCACGTCGAACTCTGCTTTTTACACTTGGGACTTGTGCGCCTTCCCTGACGACCCCACGCTGGAAGTTGACGGTTAGCCCCAGTTCAGGCGCCGGAAGCCTTCGGCCAGCTTGTAGCCCGCCTGCTTCCCCACCTCCGCGGCCCGCTGGCGCACGCGCTTGCGGAGTTCTTTCACCGGGGCGCGGCCCACCTGGCTCTGGTGGCAGAGCAGCGCCTCGATCTTCTTGTTGATGAACCTGCTGATGTCCACGTAGTAGTCGGGCTGCTCCGACCCCGCGAAGAGGACCTCGTTCACGCGGTGCGGCTCGAGGCCCTCGGTCAGGTGCTCCGAGTAGTACAGGTGGCTGCGCGAGAGCGGGTAGACGGCGTCGAAGGCGGCCTGGCCGGCGACGCGATGGTCGCGGTGGTTGAAGGGCCGGTACGGATCCCAGGCGACCACGAGGTCCGGCTTGAAGCGGCGGATCTCGCGGACCAGCCGGCCGCGGAACTCGGGCGTGTCCTGCAGGAAGCCGTCCGGGTAGCCCAGGAAGACGCACTCGCGCACGCCCAGCACCTCGGCGGCACGGCACTGCTCTTCCTGGCGGACGGAGGCCAGGCGCTCGGGGGTCATGTCCGGGTCGTGGGAGCCCTTGTCGCCGCTGGTGGCGACGACGTAGAAGACGTCCCAGCCTTCAGCGCACCAGCGGGCGATGGTGCCGCCGCAGAGGAACTCGGCGTCGTCGGGGTGGGCGGTGATGACGAGGGCCCGTCGCGGTTCGGAGGTCACGGCGTGGGAGTCAGGAGGCGCTGTCTTCGTAAGCGTGGCTGCCGACGGTCACGCCGCGGTAGCGGGAGACGAGCTCGTGGTAGATGTCCTCCACCCGGCCCGCTACCTCCGACCAGCGGAAGCGCTCGACGGCGGAGCGGGCGAGGAGGCCGAGGCTCCCCCGCAGCTCCTGGTTGCCCAGGAGCAGCTCCAGCCGTTCGGCGAAGGGCTCGGGGCAGCTCCAGGGCACGAGGTAGCCGGTCTGGCCGTCGCGCACGGTGTCGCGCAGGCCGCCGACGTCGGAGGCGACGACGGGGACGCCGCAGGCCATCGCCTCCAGGGCCACGAGGCCGAAACTCTCGTAGTGCGAGGGGATGACACAGACGGCGGCGGCGTTGTAGTACAGGGGCAGCTGGTCGTGGGGGACGGCGTCGACGAACTCCACGCGCTCGCCGATCTCCAGCTCGCGGGCCAGGGCGGCAAGGCCGGCCCGGCGCCCCGAGTCCTTTTCGTCCCCGCCCACGATCATCAGGCGGAAGCGCGTCTCCAGCCGGGCGACGGCCTGGAGGAGCATGTCGATCCCCTTCAGAGGCTCGATGCGGCCGACAAAGAGCACGATGGGGGCGCCGTTGTCGAGCCCGAGTTCCGAACGGGCAGCCGCCGGGTCGAGGGGGGCGAAGCGCTCCAGGTCCACGCCGCAGGGAATGACGGCGATCCGTTCGGGGGGGACGCAGTACAGCCGCTCGAGGACCTCGCGCTCGCCTTCGCTGGCGCAGACGATGCGGTCGGCGTCTCGGGCCACCTCGCGCTCGGCCTCGATGCGGTAGGCCGGCTCCGGCTCGACGGCGCCGGCGCGGTTCTTCGCCTCGCCCAGTGTGTGGAACATGATGACGTGGGGCGTCTGCCAGCGCCGCTTCAGCGCCTGGCCCACCCAGGCGGAGAGCCAGTAGTGGCTGTGGATCAGGTCGTAGCGGGCGGCGGTCCGCTCCTGGAAGGCGATGACGCCGCGCAGGAACTCCGGCAGGTAGAGCCGGACTTGCTCCTTGTCGAGGTCGTACGGCCCGGCGGTCACCGAGATGATGCGGGTGTTCGCGTCCACGTCGACGATCTCCGGCGTGGCGGCGTCGCTGCGACGGGTGAAGATGTCCATGCGGTGGTAGCGGCGCCCGAGCTCGCGGCTGAGCTCGCCGATGTAGACGTTGAGGCCGCCGCTGTCGCGGGTGCCGGGTCGGGCCAGGGGGGACGTGTGGACGGAGATGACGGCGATGTTACACATGTGGTTCTTATGATAATACGTTCGTCAAGTTCTGCGGATCACACAGCGGTACACGTTGAGGTCGCGGGCGCCGAGGTCGTACTTGTAGGGCTCGGCGCCGCGGAGGAAGTCGAAGCAGCGCTTGCCGGAGCCGATGGCCTTCTCCAAGGCCAGTGCCTTCGAGAGGACGCCCACGGAGGACGAGGCGTAGGCCGGGTCGTAGCCGCTGTTGTACAGCAGCAGCTCCTCCTCGCCCTCGAAGCAGAGGACGCCGGCCGTGCGCACGCCGTTCAGCCGCAGGAAGTAGAGCCGGACCTGGCCCTCCCCGGCAAGGTCGACGACGAGGCGGCGGAAGAAGCGGGCCATGGGGCCGGTCATGAAGAGCGCTTTTTCGGTGCGGCTGGTGGCGTGGAGGCGGAGGAAGTCGTCCAGGGCGGCGGCGACGTCGTCCGGGGAGCGCAGGCACTCGAGGTCGGCGTCGCCCGCCTCGGAGAGGCGACGGCGCTTGCGCCGGAGCTCGTGGCGGTCCTTCTTGGAGAGGCCGCCCTGGTACTCCTCCCAGGTGGCGGGAAGCTCGACGCGGGGGCACACGTCCTCCAGATCCACCTCGACGGCCAGCCCCAGCCGTCCGGCGAGCTCGGGCAGCAGCTGGAGGGTGGGCGAGCCGTCGGCCAGCCCCCACAGCGATAGCTCCTGCCACGGCTCCTGCACCAGCGCCGCGAAGAGGGCGCTGAGGGCGCCCGCTTCCGCGCCCGGCGCCGTCGTGAAGTCCATGTAGTCGCAGACCTGGGGGTCGCCGGCGAAGGCGAGACGGCTGCCCTCCTGCATCAGGGGGGCGACGGCGATCAGGGAGTCGCCGCGGACGGTGAAAAGGGCGAGCTCGCGGCCGTCGGCGAACTCGTCCCACCAGGCGCGCAGCCAGGCGGGCGAGCGGAAGACAGTGGGGGTGGCGGTGCGGGCGAGGAGGGAGCGCCACTCCGGCTCCAGGCGGTCGAGGTCCTCACGCGCTACCGAGTAGCTCAATCTATTTGCCCCGCACCAGGGCCAGGAACTCGGAGCGGGTGACGGCGCGGCGGCGGAAGCCGCCGCGGATGGCGGAGGTGACGAGCAAGGTGCCGGGCTTCTGGACGCCGCGCATGGTCAGGCAGAGGTGCTCGGCCTCGATGATCACGGCGACGCCGTCGGGCTGGAGGCACTCCATGATGACGTCGGCGACCTGGCTGGTGAGTCGCTCCTGCATCTGGGGCCGGCGGGCGAGGGCGTCGACCAGGCGGGCGATCTTGCTGGCGCCGACGACGCGGCCTTCGGGGACGTAGCCGACGTGGGCCTGGCCGTGGAAGGGGAGGAAGTGGTGCTCGCAGAGGGAGTAGAAGGGGATGTTCTTGAGGATCACCATCTCCTTGTGGGACTCGCGGAAGCCGGTGCCGAGCAGCTCGCGGGGGTCCTGGTGGAGGCCGGCGAAGAGCTCGGCGTACATGCGGGCGATGCGCTGGGGGGTGTCCTGGAGGCCTTCGCGCGCGGCGTCCTCGCCGATGGCGTCGATGATCTGGCGGACGGCCTCGGCGATCTTTGGCTGGTCGACGGCTTCGATAGCGGGGCGGGCCATGGTCATAAGGGCGGGCGAGAATCGGCTCTGCCTGCCCAGACGGGCCCGTCGGGGCCGGTAGGCGGGTCTATTCTATCAGGCGATGAGTGTCGAGGAGAAGGTTGTCGGGCATCAGGGTGCGGCATCACGGGGGGGCGGGGCGCTGAGGGCGTGCGCTCGGAAGATGGGCTAGAATGGGCTACTACTCGGTCACCAATAGTTCCTGAAGCCGCTGCCGGTTGGTGATTGCAGCGCGGCGCTCGTCCTCTCGGGCCTTCAAGACGTCGCGTGCGCCGTCGATGATTTCGCGGCGTTGATCAGCGTTCGTTGGCCACGGAATGAGCATTTCCTCTTGGAAAATCTCATCTCGAACTTCCGGCTGGCTCGCCGTAATGGCAAGGTAATACGTCTGGACCCGCCAAGCCTCCGAGCGAAAGATTGACCAGAGAATCAAGGCCTCCTCCTCATCACGTGGACGAACACCGATGAAACCGCTAGTTGCGAACCCGCCGTCAAACCATCCGGCCACCAGAACAGACGTTCCTCTGGAGCTGTTGTTCTTGGCAAATAGAACGTCGTTGGTCTGTACCAGAAATTCCGCCCTCGTTGGTAGATCCTCAAAGAGGCCCTTGATGGGGGAAACGATGAGTCCGTCACGCGTGACGCTGGTTATCTCAATGTATTGACTCGCCTGCCCTCGCAGCGCGTCTTTCTCATCCGACCGAAGCCGTGGGATCAAGCGAAAATCATGCCCCCGCCGCAGCTCGATCCTTCCCTCTTTAGCTCGGGCGTCAAGCGTCGCCCAAAGCCTTCGGAGCTGAGGAGCATAGTAGAACGCATCAAGGCGATTGGTGTTCAGTTCCGGACCTTGAACCACGAAGACCTGGAGCGGACAGCCAAGCGGCTCTTCGGGAACGTCGTTATCTCGGGATAGGTTCGGGACCGTGCCCTGCGAGTCCCACTCGATGAACAAGTTGGCCACTTCAGGAAGATTGTCTCGATGCGGCGTATCCCTCTTACTGTCATCATGGCCGACGTTGTTGGCTATAGCCATAAAGACGTCGCCTTGGTTCTCCCCCGCCCTTTTGCGGCGAAGATGCAGTATCGACGTCTTGATGTTGGCCTGCGCGCGAAAGAAAGTGTTAAACGGCAGAGAAACGACTTGGCGGATGATGAAGTTTTCGAGGATGAACTGTCGGTAGCGGGCCGCGTTCACCCCATTTAGGACGGTATCGTCGATGATGGTCAGAAGCTCGCCGGACTCTGGCCGCAAAAGGTCGCGGTAGCGCTCAAGGAAGAGCACGTTGGAGTGAGCCGATTCACCTGAGACGATTTCGTATTGATCCAGAATGCGTCTCTCATCCGCCTCTTCTCTCCGGTATGTCATGCTGAACGGGGGATTTGTGAGGGCGTAATCGAACTGTAGGTTCTGCCTGATCAGCCTCTCGCGAAGCTCGTCGAATTGTTGCTGTCTCTCAACAGCGATCCCGGCTTCCCCGCGAAGCTCTTTGTCCAGGGAGTCGGCCACATAAACCCTGCTGCCTCCGTCACCGTGCAGGTACATGTTTAGGCGGGCGATGCGTCCTATTTCGTCGTTCGCTTCAATACCGTACAGGGAATCAGAATGTAGCGTCTCTTGCAGTGCGGCCTTGTCGGCATCAGTAAGTTGTGGGCTATTGCGCACAGCAAAGGACAATTCTGCTAGGGCCTCGATTAAGAAACCCGCGCTTCCGCAACATGCATCGATTACCTTGGGGATGCGGCGCTCGCGCAAGCGCAAGCGGGCGGTGCGGGTCATATACTTCACCACGGGCCGGGGTGTAAAGAATTGCCCTAACTCCTTCCCCCTAACGGTGGCACTAAGAAACGTTTCGAACATGCGCCCATTCAAGTCCTCATCAATGCCGTGCAGGTCGTACTCTTGAAGAAGCCGCACCACTTCTCTAATGGTCGATGGGCGCAGCTCGATTACTTCGTCCTCGCCGAAGATTCGCTTCTTTCGGCCAGCTCGAATTTCGCTCTCCAGAGCCGTTTGAATTTCACGGAATAATTGTTGGGATACCGGATTGGCGGTTGGTTGGCGGTCAATCCAATCGACAGTGAAGTAGAACTGGTCCTGACGTGGAGCGTTTCCGCGGGAGATCGTTTCATGTATTTCTCGATCATGTCGCAGTTTGACGAATAGGAGCTTGGCCAGCTCGTAGAAGGCCTTTGTCGGCCCGTACTTCTCTTTTTTCCAGATCATGTTGTGGGCTGACTCAAATGCAGCGACGACCTCTCCGATTGTCGGTCTTCGATACTGGGGCCGGATGGCCTCGACGGCTTTCTCTTGATTGAATGCTGCATACGCAATTGCA
This sequence comes from Chloroflexota bacterium, assembly GCA_016178045.1. Taxonomy (GTDB): domain Bacteria; phylum Chloroflexota; class Dehalococcoidia; order SM23-28-2; family JACOUE01; genus JACOUE01. The sequence continues at coordinate 6,876 of JACOUE010000010.1, read as the reverse complement.
GAGCGAAGCTCGGCGAATTTCGAGTCGGCGGGGATAACCTCTCCGAACCGCAGAACTAGTATCGGGACATCTCGGTCCCACGGATAGACCTCGGTAATCATGCCGTTTGACACTACGCAGTAGCGTACCGGGTTATAGGCATATCGCTGGTTGACCAGCAGGGCGTAACCGGAGACTTGGTAGTGATAATCACGCGGGGACTCGTCCGGGCTCTTGGCGTCGATTATGACGACGGGGTCATTGCCAGCGTCGAGAAGAATGTAATCGGGGCGGTACCGTTCTGTCCTGGCCCCGCGTGGGATCGCCAACTCCTCAATAGAGGCCTTCCGACGCACTCGGTTTTCGGGATAGCCTAGAGCCTTTATCAGAGGCTCGATGAATAGGGCCTCTACATCGGCTTCGTGATGCAAGTTGGTGCTATCACAAAATGCGTTTTGCATCACGTGGGCGATTATAATGGGCTTTTGAGACTTGCCACAAGGCTGATTCAGATAGGCAGGCTGAAAGTTTGGCCTGAAATCTCGTGGTATCCCTTTGAATAGGGCTATATAGGCCGCGGAGGTACGCTAAGCCAGCCCCAGGGCCTCTTCCACCGCTTCGACCGTGGGCGGGACGTCGGTCACCTGCGCCTCGACGCTCATGGCGGTCTCGGGGTCCTTGAGGCCGCTGCCGGTGATGACGCAGACGATGGTCTTGTCGCGGAGAGCCTGCCCTGAGCCTGTCGAAGGGGCGTCGCCGGCGGCGGCCACCTGGAGGAGGCCGGCGACGGCGGCGGCCGAGGCGGGCTCGGCGAAGACGCCCTCCTCCTGGGCCAGCAGTCGGTAGGCCTCCAGGATCTGCTCGTCGGTCACGGCGTCGATGCGGCCGCCGGACTCGTCGCGGGCGGCCACGGCCTTCGCCCAGCTGGCGGGGTTGCCGACGCGGATGGCGGTAGCGACGGTCTGGGGGTCGGCCACGGGCTCGCCGCGGACGATGGGGGCGGCGCCGGCGGCCTGGAAGCCCATCAGCCGGGGCTTGCGGCCGGCCTGCTCCGCCTGGAAGTACTCCACGAAGCCCTTCCAGTAGGCGGTGATGTTGCCGGCGTTGCCGACGGGGATGAACAGCAGGTCGGGGGCGTCGCCGAGGGCGTCGACGATCTCGAAGGCGGCGGTCTTCTGCCCCTCGATCCGGTGGGGGTTGAGGGAGTTGACCAGCGGGATGGGGTGCTTGTCGGTGATGGCGCGGGCGAGGCGGAGGGCGTCGTCGAAGTTGCCGTCGACGGCGACGATGCGGGCGCCGTGGGCCACGGCCTGGGCCAGCTTGCCCTGGGCGACGTTCCCCCTGGGGACGAGGACGTAGGCCTGGAGGCCGGCGTGGGCGGCGTAGGCGGCGGCCGAGGCGCTGGTGTTGCCGGTGGAGGCGCAGAGGACGGCTTTCGCCCCGTCCTCAAGGGCCTTGGCTACGGCTACGACCATGCCCCGGTCCTTGAAGGAGCCGGTGGGGTTGCAGGACTCCAGCTTGAAGTAGAGCTCCTCGCAGCCCAGGCGGGGGCCGAGGCGGCGGGAGCGGACGAGGGGAGTATCGCCTTCGCCCAGGGTGATCAGAGGAGTGGAGTCGGTGAGGGGGAGGTAGCGCTGGTAGCGGCGGAGGACGCCCAGGCGGCCGGAGCTACTCGCCGGGGTGATTGACGTCACTTTGCTTCAGCTCCTTGATCTCCTGGTCGAGGGTCTCGCTCTGGCGGCGTTTGTGCCGCTCGAGCATCTGGACGATCTTGCGGAACTGGTCGGCGACGAGCTCGCGGTGCTCCTTCATCTCCTCGCTGAGCGATAGCAGGCGGCCGGCCTGGGTCTGGGCCCTCTGCTCCACGCGGGCCAGGTTGTGGGTGAAGTCGCTGCCGCGCTCGCCCACCTCGGCGGCGAGTCGTTCTATTGCGGCCAGGCGCTGGTTGATCTGCTCGTGCTCGAAGCGGAGCCGCTCCTGCTCTTGCTGGATCTCCTGGGGCAGCTCGAGACCGTTCTCCAGCCGCTCCAGCCGCTCATCGCTGCGGCGGATGAGCTCCTGCTGGAGGTTCAGCCGCTCGCTCAGGCCTTCGTCCTGCCGGCGCGACGATTCGAGGTCGGTCGTGAGGCGCTCGATGGCGTTCTCCAGGCGGCTGATCGCCTCCAGGTTACGGCCGGTCTTGCGGCTCAGCTCCTCTATCAGCCGGCTGAGGGCCACCTGGCCGGAGCGCACGCCGGCGAGCTCCTCCTCCAGGTGGCGGGCGGCCTCCTCGAGGGCCTGGGCCCGGCTCTCGTACTTGCCGGCGGACTTCTCGACCGCGTTCACCTGCTTGACGAGGTCGCCGCGTTCCTGGCGCTCGCGGTCCATCTCGGTCTGGCGCTGGCGGGCCACCTCCTCCGCCCGGTTCAGCACTTCCGACTGGCGGTCCTGCAATCGGTCCAGGAGGTCTTTGATCTGCCGCAGCTCGTCGTGCAGGCCGGGGAGCGTGGTGGTGGCGCCGCCGATGCTCGCCAGCCCCTCCTCCACCTTGCGCAGGGCGCCGCCCATGCTCACCACCTGGTTGGCTGTCTGGTCGAGCTGGTGCTCGGCCTTCTGGAGCTGGCTCTTGGTCTGGCCGAGCTCCTGCTCCAGCCAGAGGAGGGTGTTCTCTATGGACGGGGCTTCCTTCCTGGGCGGCGGCACGTCTTATCCTTCTACCCGCAGGAAGTTGCCGATCTCCTTGACCGTCTCCAGCCGCGATACCTGGCGGATCGTCTCCTGGACGGCCGCTTCCTGCGCTATGTGCGTCATGATGACCAGCTCGGCGGTCTGGGCCGTCTCGTTCGCCTCCTTCTGAATGACCGAGGCGATGCTGACCTGGTTGCCGCCGAAGCAGCGGGCGATCTCGGCCAGCACGCCGGGGCGGTCGGTCACGTCCATGCGGATGTAGTAGCGCGTGGTCAGCTCGCTCATGGGCCTGATGCCGACGCCGGCCTCGTAGCGCCAGGGGGGCGGCGGGCGGCGCTGGGCGATGGCCTGGGCGGCGTCGAGGACGTCGGCCATGACGGCGCTGGTGGTGAGGGCGCCGGCGCCGGCGCCCTGGAAGAGGACCCGGCCGAGCAGGTCGCCCTCGACCTCGACGGCGTTGAGGATGCCGTCGACCTTCGCCAGCAGCTCCTCCCCCGGTACGAGGACGGGATGGACGCGGGCCTGGATGCTGCCGTCGTCGAGGCGGGCCACGGCCAGGAGCTTGATGGCGTACCCCAGCTCGCGGGCGTAGCGGAAGTCGCGGGCGGTAAGGCGGGTTATGCCCTCGCGGTAGATGTCTTGGGGGCGTACGTGGGTGTGGAAGGCCAGGCTGGCGAGAATGGCCAGCTTGTAGACAGCGTCGTGGCCCTCGGTGTCGTTGGCGGGGTCCGGCTCCGCGTAGCCCAGGCGCTGCGCCTGCTCCAGGGCGGCGGCGAACTCCACGCCCTCCTTACCCATACGGGTGAGGATGTAGTTGGTGGTGCCGTTGATAATGGCGCGGAGGTAGCTGATGCTGTTGGCGGAGAGGTCGCGCTTCAAGGGCGAGATGATGGGGATGCCGCCGCCGACGCTGGCTTCGTACAGGACGTCCACCCCCCGCTTGCGGGCGAGGCCGAGCAGCTCCGGGCCGTGCTTGGCCATAACCTCTTTGTTGGCCGTCACCACATAGCGGCCGCGGTTCAGGGCGTCCTTGATGTAGTCGTAGGCCGGCTGCTCGCCGCCCATTACTTCGACGACGATGTGGAGGGAGTCGTCCGCGAGGACCTCCTGGGGGTCCGTGGTCAGGAGTCCGGGGTCGACGCCGGCGTCACGCGGCTTGCCGCGGTCACGGACGAGGACGCGCCGCAGGTTCAGGGGGCAGCCGACGCGCTCAGCGTAGAGGTGGCCCTTGCTCAGCAGCGCGGAGGCGACGCCGCTCCCGACGACCCCGAGGCCGAGGAGCCCAACGTTTATCGCCGAACCGGGTGCCATGTCAGCTAGCTACCGTAGACCTGGCGCAACGCCCACTCCAGCTTACCGTTATCGTTGAGCACCAGGTTGTCGATCTCCAGGCTCCGGCGCTTCTTGTCCAGCCAGTCGCGGTAGGCCCGGTCGGCCATGGCGGGCTTCTGGCTGGTCTCCACCTTGCGGCTTTTCGCCGTCTCCAGGAGCTGGAGGACGAAGACGCCGCTCTGAGTGGGCAACTTCTGTATCTCTTTCTCCTTCATGGCGAAAAGGGTGTCCGCGAGGGTTACGTCGAGCGCATCCCGGGGCACCCAGCCGGCGTCGCCGCCGCTGGGCCGGGTGCTGCCGTCCAGGGACACCTCCGTCGCTACCTTGCCGAACCCTTCGCCCTTGCGGATGCGGTGGATGGCCTTGTCGGCGTCCTCTTCCGACTGCACCAGGATCAGGCGGTAGTGGACGCTCTCGGCCTTGTCCGGCACGGTCCTGAGGAACTTGCCGCGGATCTTGCCGATCAGGATCTGGGCCAGCACCATCCGCCGGTACTCGGAGCTGCTGAGACCGGTGCGGTCCAGCTCCTCCTTGTAGGCCTTCTGGAAGGCGCCGGCGTCCGGGGTGGGGGAGGGTGAGGGCGTCGCGCCGGCCTGGCCGCCGATGTCTATGGTGATGGGCTCGCCGCTCAGCCCGAGACGCTCCCGTATCCGCTTCTCGATCTCCGCATGCCTAATGGAAACGTTCTTCTCGCGGGCGAAGCGGATGGCCACGTGCTCTTCGATGATGGCGTTCCCCACCTCGGAAGGGGCGGTGAAGGCGCTGGCTTGGGAGCTACCCGGGCCGCCGGACTGCTGCACGAAGAGGCGCAGGCGGGCCGTGAAGTAGCCGAGGTCGTACGTGACCTTGTCGATACGGATGGCGGCCTGGCCGGGGCGGCTCTGCTCCTCCCAGTAGGTGTTGACGAGGGCGAAGATGATGATGCCCAGCGCTACGATGACGATGGTAACGACGCCGGCCAGCGCCGCCAGCTGCCAGCGGTTCTCCGGACGCACGCCACCGAAGAGGGACGTGCGGCGGGAGCCCCAGGAAGGTGTCGGAATCTTGGCCGGCCGTCTTCGCTTGGGCAAGCTCTCAGGTCCCCCGTTTAACCATACGGATAAGGCCCCCAGGGGCGTTTAGCGGGAAGGCACCCCCATCTTGCGGATGTGGTCCACAGTGTAGGGGAGGAGGGCGATGTGGCGGGCCCGCTTGATGGCGCGGGCCAGGGCCCGCTGGTGCCTGGCACAGGTGCTGGCCTTGCGCCTGGTGTCGATGCGGCCGCGCTCGGATATGAAGCGGCGCAGGAAACTCACGTCCTTGTAGTCGATGACCCTCATGCGGTCGGCGCAGATGGGGCATACCCTGCGACGGCCCGGGCCGCGGCCCCCGCGCCTCGGCCTTGCTTCGCGGGCTCCTTCGGGGGTTCCTAGCTGCGGTTGTTCCTCCGGTTCGGTCGTCATCTAGTTCCCTTCTTCGAACGGGATCTCCTCCGGCGCCTCCACAGGCGTCTCCGCGGGCGCTTCCGCGTGCGTTTCCGGCTCGTGCTCTTCGGGCAACGGCGCGCCGGGGGCACGGTCTAGGAAAAGGACCCGGTTGGCGATTACCTCCGTCCGGAACCGACGCTGGCCGTCGGGCGTGTCCCAGGAGCGGGTGCGCAGCCGGCCTTCCACGTACACCCGGCGGCCCTTCTGGAGGAACTGGCTGCACTGCTCGGCCAGTTTCCGCCAGGTGATTATGCTGAACCACTCGGTCTCCTCGCGCCGCTCGCCGTCGGGGGAGGTGAAGGTGAAGTTGGTGGCGACGCGGAAGGACGTCATGGCGTTGCCGTCCGCCGTGTAGCGCATCTCCGGTTCAGTGCCGACGTTGCCGATGATCATGACTTTGTTGAGGCCGGCCATTGGGGCGCTCCTTTCAGGGGCTACTCGCCCAGCTTGACTACGAGATGCCGGATGACATCTTCGGATAAGTGCAAGCTGTTCTCCAGCTCCTGAACACGGGCGGGGGCGAGGCGGAACTGAGTGAGCACGTAGGAGGCTTCCTGAAAGCTGCTTATGGGATAGGCAAGGTTGCGACGTCCCCAGTAGTCTGTCTGCACCACTTCGCCGCCGCGCTCCAGAATGAACTGCTGAACCCGGTTGACGGTGGCGGGCGCGTCTTCGTCCGTCACCTCAGGGCTTATGAGAACGACCAGCTCGTATTCGCGCATATGCTTCACAAAACGTAAAACCCGTAGGCGACACCCTAAGGCGCCACGGGCAGCGGGGATTATAGCACGGCGTACCCCCTGCAACAAGGGAAACGCGGGGCCGCGCTCAGGCCGGGGACGCGATACGGTCGCTGATGCCGGGCACGGGGAAGGCGCGGCAGAAGTCCCGCACCGCGGCGGCGATGCGGTCCAGCGCCTCCTCGTCGTCGACGTGGTCCACCGCCTCGGCCAGCCAGGCGGCGATCCGCCGCATCTCTTCTTCGCGCATACCACGCGAGGTCACGGACGGCGTACCGATGCGGATGCCGCTGGGGCTGAACGGTTTGCGCGCGTCGTAGGGGATGGTGTTGTAGTTGCAGACGATTCCCGCCCGGTCCAGGGCCCTGGCCGCCTTCTTGGCGATGACGCCCTTGTCGGTTAGGTCGATCAGGATCAGGTGGGTGTCGGTGCCGCCGGCAATGAGGCTGAAGCCCCGCTCCAGCAGCTCCACCGCCAGCACTTTGGCGTTGCGCACGACCTGCTGACCGTACTCCTGGAAGGCGGGGGTTGCCGCCTCCGCCAGGGCCACGCCGATGGCCGCCGTGGTGTGGTTGTGGGGCCCGCCCTGGAGGGCGGGGAAGACGGCCCGGTCGATGGCGTCCGCCAGGTCGGCGCGGCAGAGGATCATGGCGCCGCGGGGGCCGCGCAGGGTCTTGTGGGTGGTGGTGGTG
>JACOUE010000026.1 GCA_016178045.1 Chloroflexota bacterium | reverse complement strand
CGCGCGACGATCTGCGTCCCCAGCGTCTCGTTCAAGCGGCGGAGAAGAGTGTTCGCCTCCTGGAAGCCGCGCTGGGCCATTTCAAAGGGGGAAAGGGTCTCCATGAAGAAGTCGGCCGCTTGGTTCACCAGCCGGGCGCTCTCCTCGGGCATAGAGGTCCGCAGGAGCACGGTCGCCAGCGCCTCCTGATGGACGGCGGCCATCTCCAGGACTCCCAGTCCGTTGCTCAGCGAGCCGCGCCCCACCTCGTAGGCCCGGTGCAGCGCGGCCTCGCCACCTTCTCCCAGGTACTCCTGTAGCGCCAGTCCGTACAGTTCGGAAAGAGCATCCCCCGTGCGCTTCATCGTGCCGATCCAAGGTAGCGCACGACGAGGACCACGGCGTCGTCGGTCCCCTTCCGGAAAGTGGCCACGATCCTGTCGGCCAGCCGCTGGGGAGGCTCTTCCAGACTGAGGTCCTCGCCGAAGCCAGAGCGAACACCATCGCTGGCGAAAACGGCTACGTCACCCCGGTTGACGCGCAGAACCGAGCTGTGCAGAGGCGGAAGTCGATAACCCACCACCCCGCTGCGCAGAAGGACGGATGCTCGGTCCGGAGTGGCGCTGTCCGCTCTCAGCAGCACGCCCTCCACGTTACCCACGCCAAGCCAGGTGATAGTGTCGTCACGGCCGTTGAAGGAGGCCAGCGTCATCACCGCTCCCCGTGTGCTCATAAGGGCCTGGTGACAGCGCTCCACCAGCGAGCTCGGCGGCTCGTGCGCCCACCGTACCAGAACGTCGACCGCCGTAGCGGCGGCCACCGCAGCCTCATGACCGTGCCCGAGCCCGTCCACAACCGCTGTAAGGGCTCCGTCCGGGAACGGCTGCACCAGGGATAAATCGCCTGGCTCAGGCTCCCCTGCAAGGGTGACACCGGCCACCCCCCACTCCAGCAGTGAAGGCGCTGCACTGACGCTGTCTGCACCCGTCATCGCACCCATTTCTTCATAGTCACCGTCGTCCCTTTCCCCACCTTGGAGACGATGTCAAATTCATCCATCAGCCGCCTGGCTCCGGGTAGCCCCAGCCCGAGACCGCGGCCCGTCGTATAGCCGTCCCCCATCGCTATCTCAACATCGTCGATGCCCGGTCCGGTATCACGGGCCACCACAACTATTCCACGGTGGCCGCCGTTCAGGGCAACCCTGATGACGATTTCGCCGGACTGGGCGTACTCGACTATATTGCGGGCTATCTCGGACACCGCCGTAGCCACGCCGGCCTGATCACTGCTGGAGAAACCGAGCTCCACGGTGAGGGCTCTCGTCGCCTGGCGGGCCACTACTATGTCGGCGTCAGACGCGATAGCTATGTGCTGCTCACTGGCCACGTCCGTTGTCCCTCTTTCTTCCCCTTATCCAGGAACGCGATGCCCTCTTCGAGGTCCAGTGCGGTCACCGCGCCTTCCAGCCTCAGACCCAGCTGGATCATGGCGAACGCCACGTCGGGCTGGATGCCCACGATGACGGTCCCCGCACCCCGAAGCTTCAGCATCTGCGAGATGCTCCGCAGCGTCCGAGTGGCGAAGGAGTCCATCACGTCCAGCACCGTTACGTCGATGACCACACCTTGTGAACGAAACTTCCCTACCTGTTCCAATAGGTCGTCGCACAGTCTGAGGAGGTCGGCGTCGGTGAGAGCTCCCTGGATGGAGGCGATCAGGTAATGGCGCTGTTTCAGGATGGGAACTTGCATGGACGGTTCTACTGCTCCTGCGGCGCACTCGCTTCCTCGCCCACGATCACCCTGTAGCCCAGCAGCAAGTCGGCTTCTTCGATACCACCCTGGAGGTCGCCGACCGTGTTCATCTTGCTCAGGTCCACACCGATGGTCACAAGGGTCTGAGCGATCTCCGGCGACACCCCCGTGACGATGACGGTGGCGCCCAGGAGGCGGGCCGCGTCCACAGTCTGGACCATGTGGTTTGCGACTTTGGAGTCCACAGCGGGCACGCCGGTAATATCCATCACCACGACCTTTGCCCGGTGTGCGCGTATGGCCCTGAGGAGCTGATCCGTCAGCTGCCGGGTACGCTGGGAGTCGATCAAGCCGATTATGGGCAGGATGAGCAGGCCCGGGCGCACGCGGAGGACAGGCGTGGAGAGCTCGCGGATCGCTTCTTGCTGCTGCCGGACCACCCGTTCACGCTCCTCAATAAAGGCCAGAGCTACGACGGCCAGGATATTGTTGCCTACCGGCTCGTAGGCGTCCAGCGCGGCCGCGAGCCGGGCCGGGCTGCTAAGATAGCGGTCAAACAGGCTCCGGCCGTAAACGTCCCGGAGCGTGAGCATCCCTCCCAGGATCTGCTCGGTGGTCATGCCACGGAGGACTCCGCGCTCAGCCATCTTGGTGGCGTAAATCTGGGCGGATTCGTAGGTGCCTGTGTCCAGGCAATCGATACACGTGTCATAGATGGTCGCCGACTCCGTCTCGGCCTCGCCGGGAGTCAGCCCTTCCAGCAGGCCTTTGGCGGTCATCATCTCCAGCCACTGCCTCCTCAGGGGGTCGCGGTTATCGCGGAAGTGGGCGACCAGTTCCCGCAGAAGGCTGTCGGGAGCCTCCTTACCTGTCGCGGTTGCCAGTGCAGAGGGACGACGGTTCTTGTTGGGCAAGGCTGTGCCTCCTCCTGAACCCGTTTTGCTCGCGCGATGGCGGACACGCTTTGAAGGCCGCGGAGGGAACATTTGAAAAAACCGAGTGAGCTGACTGCGGTCGGGTAGATCGGCGGCTACGGCTGGCGCCCGCCCCGACCGTCACTCCCCAGCACCCGAAGCGGGAACACTCAAGTCTAAGCCGACAGCGCTACGTCTTCAATGCGACATGGCGCGGAGAGCGTGCAGGTGACGTGAAGATTGCCGCCGACCAAAGGCAGGCCCGCGGGCCTGAGCTTTCGCCTCTATGCGGCCGCGGCCCGCAGCCCCTTGAGGATATCGACGTTCGGCTTGTCAGGGCCCTCGTTGGCGAAGCCGGGCACCTCCAGCAGGAACGGCACGTCCTCGAAGGCGGGATGACCGAGGACGTTGAGGAAGCCGTCCCGGCCGATGTGCCCCTCGCCGATGTTCTCGTGGCGGTCGACGCCTCCGCCCAGGGGGCACTTCGAGTCGTTGGCGTGCACCGCCACCAGCCTGCCCAGGCCGATCTCCCGGTCGAACTCGGCGATCGCGGCGTCGAGGCCCGGCCGCGTCTTGACGTCGTAGCCGGCGGCGAACATGTGCTGCGTGTCCAGGCAGACCTTGACCCGCTCGCTGCCGGCATCGCGGATGATGCGCCCCAACTCGGCGAACTTCGAGCCGATAGCGTCTCCCATGCCGGCGCTGTTCTCCAGGATGAGCCAGGTGTCGGAAGGAGTCGAGTCGATTATCCTGCTGACGGAGTCCACGACCTGGCGGTAGACGCTCTCCAGTCCCGCCCCCCGGTGGCTCCCCAGGTGGAAGATGACCCCTTTCGCCCCGATGAGGTGGCAGACGTTCATGTCGTGGACCAGGGCGTCCACGGACTTCACCAGGTTGTCGGGGTTGCTGGTCGCCAGGTTGACCAGGTAGACGCCGTGGAGGAAGACCGGCTCGATGCCCGTTTCCGCCGTACGCGCCCGGAACGCCTCCGCCTCCGGCTTTCCGTACTCCTTGCGCCGCCAGCTTTGCGGCGAGGCACCGAAAACCTGGATGGTCTCCGCCCCCATCCCCTGGGCCCGCTCGATGGCCTTCTCCAGCCCACCGGCGGCGGAAACGTGGGCCCCGATCTTCATCACGGCTCGCTTTCTAGGAGTGACGCTCCGGCCGATAATTATAAGCGACGCCTCATGCGGGCGCTCTGGACAATCGGGAAAAACGCCGCCCGACCACCTAGACGGCCCGAAGAGGCCAGAGTTAAAATGACTGCACCAGCCCTGCCCACCCCGAGGTCGCCCATGGCCGACAAGCTCCAGCGCGAGATCGAAGAGCTCCTCGACCAGCTTGAAGACTTTCCTCCGCGCCGCTCTCCCTGGGCCTGGCTGCGGAGCACGCTCTCGCGCGTCTTCGCCGGCTTGAGACGGGGGTTCAGTACCCCGCGGCTGCCCCGGCTCTCCATCGGTCACCTGTTGCTGGCGTCCGTTGTCCTCATCATCGTGGCCTACGTCTTCAGCCCCGGCGGCGATTCCGGCGGCCGCATCCTCATCGGAGCCGCCCTCCTTATCTTCGTCGTGGCCTTCGTCCTCTCCTTGCGGCGGCAGGGGCGCATCCCGGAGAAGCGCTGGCGGGGCCAGCCGATGGAGGTCGACAGCTCCGGCATGGGGAGCCGGCTGCGCTCCTGGTGGGAACGCTGGCGCGGGCGGCGCTAGCGCGAGGCCGAGCCTGACCGCGAACAGCCGTTTCCAGCTTCTCCTCGCCGCGCTCTTTTCACTGGTAGTCCCCCTCGCCGTCGGCGCCTGCGGCAGCGGCTCGGCTCCTTCCGCCGCTACCCTCACGGCCACCCCCTTCGCCTCTCCCAGCCCCACCCTTTCGCCCACCGAGCCGCCCGGCGGCGAGAGCGGCGCGAAGTTCGACCCCCAGCGGGCGTTCACCCACGTCCGCGCCCTCGCCGACAACATCGGTATCCGCTCCGCCGGGAGCGAGGAGGAGGCGCAGGCCGCCGCCTACGTCGCCGACGAACTTTCGTCTTACGGGTACCGGGTAGAGCGGCCCGCCTTCGGCGTGGAGGTCCAAAGCGAGGGCGAGTCTGGAGTCGAGCTGCTTTCGCCGCAGGGCCTGGACATCGAGGCGCACCCCCTGCGGACGGGCGCGGAGATACCGCGGGCGGAGGTGGAAGGCGAGCTGATGAAGGCGGGCCTCGGCTTCGAGGACGATTTCACGGCGGGCGTAGGCGGCAAGATCGCGCTGGTGGAGCGGGGCATCCTCTTCTTCAACGATAAGGTGGCCAACGCCGCCGAGGCGGGCGCCACCGCCGTCGTCATCTACAACAACCGCCCCGGCCCCTTCTACGGGACGTCGGCGCAAGAGCTCGCCGTTCCCGCCGTCACCATCTCGCGGGAAGACGGGCAGGCACTGCTCGGCCTCCTGGAAGACGGCACGGTGAGGGTGCGGCTCGTCGCCGGGCTCACGACGGTGCAGGCCACGTCCCACAACGTGGCGGCGCGACCACCGGGCGGCGAGTGCGAGGTCATCGTCGGCGGCCACTACGACTCGGTGCCCGCCGGGCCCGGTGCGAACGACAACGCCTCGGGCACGGCGACGGCGCTGGAGATCGCCCGCGTCCTCTCGGGCGACAAGCGCTTCGAGGATGTCTGCTTCGTCCTTTTCGGCGCGGAGGAGATAGGGCTCTTCGGCAGCCGCCACTACGTGGAATCGATTTCTTCCGAGGAGCGGGAGGCCATTCGGGGCATGGTGAACATCGACCAGATCGGCGTGGGACGGCGATGGCTCCTCAGCGGCTCGGAGGAACTGACGGCGGTCGCCGCCCGCGCGGCGAGGAGAGCGGGCCTCTCCTTCGTCGTGGGCAGCCTGCCCGCGAACGCCAGCAGCGACCACGCGCCCTTCATCGCCGCCGGTATCCCCGCTTTCATCATCCACCGCTCGGGCGACACGCGCGCCCACACCGCGGAGGACGTATCCACCCACGTCCGGCCGGAGCTGCTGAAGGAGGCAGCCGCTATGGCCCTGGCCGTGGTCCGGTCGCTCGTGCCCGCGCCCTGACGCCTTGCCCTTGCCCTCGGGGTTGATGTAGTATTCGCCCGACAAAGGAGCCCGGCTTGTCGAAACCCGCGCTGCTGGCGATCCCTATCGCATCTTTGCTGGCGCTGCTGGTGCTGGCCGCCTGCGGCGGCGGCGGCTCCGGCGGCGAGGGGGTGCAGTCCCTCACCGACCCCCAGACCGTCCCCACCACCACCCCCTGGTCGCAGTCGCCGGACGTTCTCTTCCTGGAGGAGGACAACATCCAGCCCCTGCCCGGCGAGTCCCCAGCGCCTACGCCGACCAACGGCGAGACGGGCGGCGGCGGGACCTGCAGCGACCCCTACGTCGTCGAGTCCGGCGACACCCCTTCCGGTATCGCCGAGAAGTGCGGCGTCGACGTCGACGACCTCCTCGACGCCAACCCCGGCCTCGTCCCGACGAAGCTGCAGGTGGGGCAAGAGCTGAACCTTCCCTGAGGTCAAGCCGGCCCCTCTGCATTGCCGCCACCCTTCCTTGCGGAATACAACGAGTCTGTGTTAACATCGGGCGGCGAACGATAACCACCTGCTATCGCTGCAGGCGCGGGCTATAGGATATGGCAGTACAGAACAAGCGCACCGAGGACCGCCTCTCCGAGCTGAAGCGCCTGAAGGAGGCGGGCCGCCTCGGCGGGGGCAAGCAGCGGGTCGACGCCCAACGCGCCCGCGGCAAGCTCACCGCCCGCGAGCGCCTCAACATCCTCCTGGACGAAGGCACCTTCGAGGAGCTGGACGCCCTCGTCACCCACCGCGCCACCGAGTTCGGCCTGGAGAAGCAGAAGTACTACCGGCGGCGCCCGGATCCAGGAGGGCGTCGTCTCCCTCAAGGGCTACGGCGACATCTTCCTCCGCAACGTGCTGGCCTCGGGCATCGTCCCCCAGGTCTCAGTGATCGTCGGGCCCTGCGCCGGCGGCGCCGTCTACTCCCCCGCCATCACCGACTTCGTCTTCATGACGGAGGGTACCAGCTACATGTACATCACCGGGCCGGACGTAGTCCGCGCCGTCACCCAAGAAGAGGTGACCCACGAGGAGTTGGGCGGCGCGCCCGTCCACGCCACCAGAAGCGGCGTCGCCCACTTCAGCATCGACGGCGAGGAAGCCTGCCTCAACGAGGTAAGGCGGCTGCTCTCCTTCCTGCCCTCGAACAACCTGGACGACCCGCCCGTCACGGAGGCGGCCGACGACCCTAACCGCCGCTGCGAGGACCTCACCCAGCTGGTGCCCGAGGACCCCGGCAAGCCCTACGACATGCACGAGGTCATCTACCGCCTCGCCGACGACGGCGATTTCATGGAGGTGCATCCCTTCTGGGCCCAGAGCATCATCGTAGGCTTCGCACGCCTGAACGGGCGGCCCGCGGGGATCGTAGCGAACAACCCGGGCGCCTTCGCCGGCGTCCTGGACGTCAACTCGTCCCGCAAGGGGGCGCGATTCGTCCGCTTCTGCGACGCCTTCAACATCCCCATCGTCACCCTGGTGGATGTGCCGGGCTACCTCCCGGGCACCGATCAGGAGTACGGCGGCATCATCATCCACGGCGCCAAGCTCATCTACGCCTACGCCGAGGCGACCGTGCCCAAGGTCAGCTGCATCGTGCGGAAGGCGTACGGCGGCGCCTACGTGGTCATGGGCTCCAAGCACCTGCGCAACGACATCAACCTGGCCTGGCCCGCCGCCGAGATCGCCGTCACCGGCCCCGATGCCGCCGTCAACATCGTCTTCCGGCGGGAGCTCGAGGCCGCCGCGGACGCCGAGACGAAACGCAAGGAGCTGACGGAGGAATACCGCCGCACCTTCGCCAACCCCTACATCACCGCCTCCCGCGGCTTCCTGGATGACGTCATCGACCCGGCGGAGACCCGCGCCAAGATCATCCGCGCCCTGGAGATGCTCCAGAACAAGGCGGCGACCAACCCGCCCAAGAAGCACGGGAACATCCCGCTGTAGCTGCAGGGCTTCAGCCCTGCCGATAGCAGGCCTAAAGGCCTGCAGCTACGATGAGGCCAACCGGAGGCTTGCGTATGGCGATCAGCATCACCGACACCACCCTCCGCGACGCGCACCAGTCGCTCCTGGCGACCCGGATGCGCACCCCTTCTGTCATTCTGAGCGGCAAGCTCGCCCGAGGCGAGCGACAGCGAAGAATCTCGACATTCCTGATCGCAGAGTTGCGATCGTCAGATCCGTTCGCCCTCCGCCGCCCTCCTTCAACCCCCCGCTCGGCTCAGGATGACAGATATGTGAGGTCTAGACCATGGGCGTAAAGATCACCGACACCACCCTCCGCGACGCGCACCAGTCGCTCCTGGCAACGCGGATGCGCACGGAGGACATGCTGCCCATCGCCCCCGACATGGACGAGGTGGGGTTCCACAGCGTCGAGGTGTGGGGCGGCGCCACCTTCGACACCGCCCTCCGCTTCCTGCGCGAGGACCCCTGGGAGCGCCTCCGCGAGCTGAAGAAGCGCTTCAAGAAGACGCCTCTCCAGATGCTCCTCCGCGGCCAGAACGTCGTCGGCTACCGCCACTACGCCGACGATGTCGTCGAGAAGTTCGCCCAGCTGGCCGTGAAGGACGGCATGGACATCTTCCGCATCTTCGATGCCGTCAACGACCTCCGCAACCTGGAGGCGGCCGTGCGCGCCGTCAAGAAGGCCGGCGGCCACGTCCAGGGGACCATCTGCTACACCATCAGCCCCGTCCACACCACCGAGATGTACGTCAAGATGGCGAAGGAGCTGGTGGAGATGGGGGCCGACTCCATATGCCTCAAGGACATGGCCGGCCTCCTCCACCCTTACGACGCCTACGAGATCACGTCGCGCATCAAGCAGGTGGTGAAGCTGCCCCTCCAGCTCCACTGCCACTGCACCAGCGGCATGGCCGAGATGGCCTGCGTAAAGGCCGTCGAGGCCGGCATGGACGTCATCGACTGCGCCATCTCCAGCCTCTCCCAGGGGACGTCCCAGCCACCCTGCGAGTCGCTGGTCGCCACCTTCGAAGGCACTGAGCACGACGCCCGGCTCGACCTCGAGCAGCTCGCGCCCCTGGCCGACTACTTCGCCGAGGTGCGCAAGAAGTACGCAGCCTTCGAAGGCAACGTCAAAGTCGACACCGGCGTGCTCCTCCACCAGGTGCCGGGCGGCATGATCTCCAACCTCGTCTCGCAGCTGCGGGAGCAGGGCGCCCTCGACAAGCTGAAGCAGGTGCTGGAGGAGATCCCCCGCGTCCGCGCCGACCTCGGCTACCCGCCGCTGGTCACCCCTACCAGCCAGATCGTGGGGTCGCAGGCCGTGCTCAACGCCTTGATAGGACAGCGCTACCAGCAGGTGACCAAGGAGACGCGCGCTTACGTCCAGGGCCACTACGGCGCGCCGCCAGCGCCCGTCGATGCCGATGTACAGCAGAAGATCGCTGGAGAAGGGGAGATCATCAAGGACCGCCCGGCCGACCACATCGAGCCGGAACTGGAGAAGGCGAAGAGCGAGGCCGGCAGCCTGGCCAGGAGCGACGAAGACATCGTGTCGTACGTCCTCTTCCCGCAGGTGACCCGCGAGTTCCTGGAGTGGCGGCAGGCGGGCGGCGGGCTGGAGGGCGAGCTCATCGCCGCCATCGCCGCTGCCCTCTCGCACGACCGCCGGAAGGCGGAAGCCGGGCCGGCCGGCGCCATCGCCACCCCCCCCTCCGCCTGGAGGCTGGCCGGCCGCCAGCGCCTGCTGCGAGGGTAGGCGGCCATGAAGATCGTAATCGACGGCCGGGAGTACGACGTCGACCCCAGCGGCGACGTCGTTTCTGTTGACGGCCAAGAGTACTCGGTGCGCATCCAGCGCCAGGGCGACGTGGTGACGGTCTACGTCAACGAGCGCGCGTTCCAGGTGCAGGTTCCACCGTCCGACGCCTCCGCCGAAGGGCCCCTGAAGGTTCTGGTGGACGCCCGCTACTACGAGGTGGAGGTGAAGGGCAGACCGGCGGCCCGGCGCCCCGCCGCCACTCCCTCCCGCCGCCCGGCTCCTGCCGCCGGCGCCGGGGCCATCACCGCCCCCATGACCGGCCGCGTGACGAAGGTCAACGTCCACGCCGGCGACCGCGTGGAGGAGGGGACGGTCCTGCTGGTCATCGAGGCGATGAAGATGGAGAACGAGATCGCCGCCCCGGGCGCGGGCCTGGTCAAGGAAGTGGCCGTGGCCGCCGGCGCCCGCGTCAACGAGGGCGACGTGCTGCTGGTGCTGGATCTGGAAGAGAAATAATAGCGGGCCGGGAGGCGAGAATCGTCAATGGCGAGGGCCGTGACGGCCCCTGTCCCTACTCCGGCAGGGTAACCAGGGAGGTGGTGCTCTGGATGCCGTCGATCTTGCGGATCTTCTCGCCCAGGATGGGGGGGATATCGGTCAGGTTCTCGACCTCGATCTCGGCCACGATGTCGTAGGGGCCCATTACTTCGTGCGTCTCTACGATACCCGGGATGAGGCGGATCTCCTCCGCCACCTTCCTGGTCTTCCCGGGATCGCTGACCACCAGGACGTAAGCTTTGATGGCCATGAGTCCCCTCCTCACGGATGCCCTTCGCCGTTAAACGCCGGAAAATTTTCGCTCATTATACAACACCTGGTCTCCTACCGGGCGCGGATTCCCTCTCCCTCAGGGAGAGGGCTAGCGTGAGGGGCGCAGACACAACCGCAACCTCATGCTAAAATGATACTGGAGTTTCGAAAATTTCTATCGGCGTTATTGCGACGAAGATGGGGGAGAATGAACCGAACTCCACATCGTAGACTCAGAGCCGGCGCCGCGCGCCGCAGCGGAGCAGGCTGCGAGGGCAGGTAGGATATCCGGAGCGCGGCATGCCAAGAGACGACTTCATCATCCGGATCGGCGGCGACACTGCAATCGGAGGCGTAATCAGCACCGGCGAGAACTTTACTCTTGCCGCCGCCCACCTCGGGTTCCGAACCTTCACCTTCCGCACTTATCCCGCCGAGATCAAAGGCGGCCACGCCTGGTACCAGGTCCGCATCAGCAACCGGCCCGTCATCTCCCTGGGTGACGGCTGCGACATCCTGGTCGCCTTCGACCAGGAGGCGTACGAGCTCCACCAGACGGACCTGAACGACGGCGGCGTGCTCGTCTACGACTCCGACCTCGTCACACCGCAGGACGGCAGGTTCATCCACTACGGAGTCCCCTTCCAGAAGATCGCCCGCCAGGAGCTGGACTTCGTACGGGGGACCAACACCCTCATCCAGGGGGTGCTCGCCGGCCTCTTCGGCCTGCCCGTCACCTCCCTGGAGGAGATGGTCACCAGCCGCTACAAGCGCCGCCCGGAGCTGATGGAGAAGAACCTGGAGGCGCTGCGCTACGGGAACGAATACACAAAGAAGCTGAAGAAGGAGGACGGCTACTGGCTAGGCGCCGCCGACAACGTCAGCCGCCTGGTCATGAGCGGCAACGACGCCGTCGTTGCCGGCGCCCTGCACTCCGGCTGCCGCTACTTCGCCGGCTACCCCATCACGCCCGCCTCCGACATCCTAGAGACGATGGCGCGGGAGCTGCCCAAGCTGGGCGGCGTCTGCCTCCAGGCGGAGGACGAGATGGCCGCCCTCGCCTCGGTCATCGGGGCGTCTTACGCCGGCGTCAAGGCGATGACGGCCACCTCCGGCCCCGGCTTCTCCCTGATGATCGAGTTGCTGGGGCTGTCGTCGATGGCCGAGATACCGGTCGTCATCGTGGACGCCCAGCGCTCCGGCCCCAGCACCGGCATGCCCACGAAGCTGGAGCAGGCCGACCTGAACCATGCCCTCTATGGCGGCCACGGCGATTTCCCTCGCATCGTCATGGCGGCGACCTGCGTTGAGGACTGCTTCTACCAGATCATCAACGCCTTCAACATGGCCGAACGCTACCAGATGCCCGTGATCTTCTTGAGCGACCAGTCGCTGTCCCACCGGACCGAGGCCATCGATATGCCCGACCTGCGGCGGGTGCCCGTGGTCGGTCGCTTGCGTCCCAACGGCGACGGCCATGGCCAGTACCGGCGCTATGCCCTGACCGACTCGGGCGTTGG
>JACOUE010000025.1 GCA_016178045.1 Chloroflexota bacterium | reverse complement strand
CGGCGCGGAAGCGGGTCGTCCTCCTGAAGGCGGGGCGGACGACGGCGGGAGGACGCACGGCGGCCTCCCACACGGCCGCCCTGGCGGGCCGGCGGGCGGTGTGGGAGGCCGCGGTGCGGCAGGCCGGGGCCCTGGCCGTCGGCACCGTCGAAGAGCTGATCGACATGCTCATCGCCTTCTCCTACATACGGCCGGGCCGCGGCAGGAACGTCGGCGTCGTGGGCGGCGGCGGGGGACGCTCCGTCCTGGCCGCGGACCAGTGCGAGGAGGCCGGCCTGGCGACGCCGCCTTTGCCGACGGAGATCGAGTCCGTCATCGCCGAGCGAGCCCCCGACCTCGCGGGCTGGATCACCAACCCGGTCGACCAGTCGATCCTGGCAGGGAGCGGCATCGGCGGCGCCGAGGTGCTTTCGCTGATGGCAAAGAGCGACGCCTTCGACGCGCTAATCGCCAACGTGGGCGAGCCCTGGGCGCTGGGGAGACCCAACGCCGAGCCGCTGGTGCGCCGCGTCACCGAGCGCTTCGTCGAGATCGGGACGCGGTCGCCGAAGCCGTTCGCCGTCGTGCTCGGCCCTGCCGACTACAGCGTCGAGTGGCAGTGGCGGCTGGTCACGGAGGCGCGGGAGAAGTTGGTGAACGCGCGGCTGGCCGTCTTCCCCTCCATGGAGCGGGCGATCCGGTCGCTGGCGACGTTCCTAGCCTGCTGGCGCGACCGCGGGAAGTGACGGCCTCCGCCAGCGCAGCCAGGCCAGCGCCGTCGCCGCCCCAACGGTAACCGACCCGGCGACGACGGCCGCGACCGGCAGCTCGAAACCCGTTAGGCGGTCCACCAGGAAGACGACGTACGACCCGCTGTACCACATCTCGTCGCCTCCCGCCGCGCGCAGGGCCTCCTCCAGCGCCACCAGGGGGCACCGCCAGAGCACCGCCTGGCCCGCCGCCATCGCGGCGACGCAGGCGTTGTGGAAGTGCCAGACCCGGGGCCGTCGGCGGTAGGCGCCGGCCAGGGCCAGCACCACCAGAGGGGCCGACCAGCACCACGAACAGACCGTGGGCAACAAAGGCGATGTCGGCAAGGCGCACGCAGACTTCGCTGAGCATCTCGTCCTCCTTGAGGCTAGGAGGGGGGCCGCTCGACCTCGAGGGGCGGAGTGATCCCGTCGACGGGGCCCGGCGGCGTCTGGATCACGCCTGCGCCGGCCGTCGCCCGGGCCTCGGCCCTGGTTGGGGCGGGGTACTCGATGCGCGGGTGGTAGACCCCGCGCAGCGTCCCCTTGAACGACTCGGCGATGACCTTGAGGTCGCGCAAAGTGAGGTCGCAGTCGTCCAGCTGACCCTCGGTGACCCGCTCGTTGATCACACCGTCCACCAGCGCGTCGATCTTGTCGGGCGAGCGGTCGCGGCTCGAGCGCACCACCGCCTCCACGGAGTCGGCCAGCATGACGATGGCGGTCTCCTTGGACTGAGGCCGGGGACCGGGGTAGCGGAAAACGTCCGGGTCGACGTTGGGGTCGCGGGCGCTGGCCTTGCGGTAGAAGTAGGTGACCAGCCGCGTGCCGTGGTGCTCGGGTATGAAGGCGCGGACGCGAGCGGGTACGTGGTAGCGGCGGGCCAGCTCCAGGCCGTGAGAGACGTGCTGCGAGATGAGCTTGGCGCTGGAGCCGGCGTCCAGCCGCTCGTGGGGGTTGTCGCCCTCCAGCTGGTTCTCGATGTAGAAGCTGGGCTGGGCCAGCTTGCCGATGTCGTGGAAGTAGCAGCCGACGCGTACCAGCAGGGGGTCGGCCCCCACCAGGTCGGCGGCCCGCTCCGCCAGGTTCCCCACGATTACGCTGTGGTGGAACGTGCCGGGCGCCTTCTCCTGGAGCTCCCGCAACAGCGGGTGGCTGAGCTGGGCCAGCTCCATCAGCTGCACGCGGGTGGTGATGCCGAAGAGGTACCCCAGCACCACCAGCGCCCCTACCGTTATCACCGCCGATGTCCCGCCGTTCAGCGCCGAGGCCAAGATTATCCACGACAGGTCCACGGCCTTGCGGTCGGGGTCCAGGAGCCAGAAGGCGAGCAGCGCCACGAAGGATACAAACGCGACGACCCACCCCGCCGCCAGGTAGCGGTTCATGCGCTCCGCCCGGTAGACGGCGAGCAGGCCCAGGAGCCCGCCCAGGAGGAAGACCGCCGCCATCTGAAACCCTTCGATGGGGTTAGCGACCACCGCTGCCCGCGCGTCCGGCATGTAGAAACCGGCAAAGGTGGACAGCAGGGCGATGATAGCGGCTACCACCACCGCCAGGCCACCGTCCAGCAGCGTGGCGATGAGCATTGGCGCCGCCGCCACGGGCAGGATGTACCCCAAAAACAGCCGGTCGCTGTCCGGCAGGGTGACGGAGAGGAAGACCTTGGCCGCGGCCACCCACAGCACCACCAGCAGCCCCACCATCGTCAGGCGCCACAGGTTGGACACTTCTTTGGGCTGGAAGACGTACAGGTAGAGCGCCAGCCCGGCGGCGGCGATCAGGCTCACCAAGACGGCGGCCGCCACGTCGTCCGCGGCCAGCTCGTTGTCCAGAAGCCCGGCCTGGCGGATCCGGCTGAGGTCGAAGTCGTCGACGACCTTGCCCTCGTCGACGATGGTGACGCCCCTGTGCTTGAACGTCTTGAAGGCGACGTCGCCGGCCTCGAGGGGCGCGGTGCCGGGGAATACGGGGAAGAGGACGAAGATCAGGGCAACGCTAAGGGCTAAGGCGAACCCATAAGCCCGTAGCGGCGAGATCGGCCGCTTCGTCTGCCTGGACGCCGTCGCAGTAGCCATTCAGAAGCAAGGCTCATGATAGCAAAGGCTTTTCTTAAGGGAAAACGAAAATGCGTAAACCCTCGCTGTCGGCTAGGAGTCGCCGGCCAGGAGCTCGGTGACGACCTCGTTGATGACACGGCCCTCCGCCCGCCCCGCCAGCCGCGCGATGAGCACCGGCATCACCTTGCCCTTGTCGGCCGGGCCGCCGGCGCCCACCTCGGCGATGACCTTGCGGGCGGCCTCCGCGACCTCCTCCCGGCCCATCTGCTGGGGGAGGTACCCCTCCAGGACGGAGAGCTCGGCCCGTTCCTTCGCCACCAGGTCGCTGCGGTTGCCCTTCTTGAACTCCTCGATGCTCTCGCGGGCGCGGCGCGCCTCCTTGGAGATGATGCCGATGACGGCGGCATCGTCCAGGGGCTTGCCCTGGGCCACCTCGGCGTTCTTCACCGCCCACGTAACCATGCGGATGGCCGTCTTGCGCGCCTCGTCGCGGCTGCGGATGGCCTCCTTGAGGTCGGTAGCGAGCTGGTCCTTTAAGGACATGAAATAAGTCCCGACGTATTCAACGAGGAAGGGACGAGAATCGGGACTAGGAGCGTGAGCTGTTCTTGAGGCTCTTTCGGAGCTTGGCGGCCGCCTTCTTCTTTCGCCTTACGCTGGGCGGCTCGTAACGCTCGCGGCGCCGGGCTTCGGCCAGGATCCCTGTCTGCTGTACGAGTTTATTGAAGCGCCTCAGAGCCTGTTCGAAGCTCTCGTGCGCGCCAACCGTTACTTCAGCCACAAATTCTCCCTCCTCGCGATTTACTAAACACGCGGTAACGTAAAAGGTTAACCGCAACTGCCCTGGGAAGGCACTCCCGCGCATTTTAAGCGCTGGCTGAGCTTGCTGTCAAGGCACCGACGCCGAGGGCGGGCCCGGAGCCGCAGGCCAGGCCTTAAGGCCTGGCCCGGCCGTGGCCGGGCCGCCGCGGGTTTTGAAATCGGCCCTCCTTCGGCTAAACTGTAGTCGCAACCAGTCGTCTGGGAAGCGAGGCGTTATGCCCAAGGAGACAACCTTCGAGGAAGCGCTCGTCCGGGCCAGGCGCATGTCCGAGAAGTACGTGGAGCGCGGCCCCTACGAGTTCTTCCCCCTCCCGGAGATCGTCGACGAGGTGCAGCGAGGGCTGGCCAAGAACCTGGTAGAGCACGGCCACCTGTACTGCCCTTGAATGACCCTCTCCGGCGATCCTGATGAGGATCGCAAGAAGATCTGCCCCTGCGAGCGGCACCACGAGGACATCGCCCGCGACGGGTTCTGCATCTGAATGTTCTTCGTGAGCGAAGAGTATCTTCGCAACTACCAGGAGACGGGCGACGTCGGCGAAAGCACCCTGGGCGAGGTGGTGCCCCTGGGCGAGAGCCTCTTCCCCGCCGACAAGGAGGCGGAGCGCCTCCCCAAGTCCAAGCGCGGTCCCCAGGTGAAGGGGTAGGCCCTAGCGGCAAACGTCGAAGGCCGCCGTTCCGGCGGCCTTTTTCATTGCGACGGTATCGCTCTAATCCGCGGAGGGGAGGACCTTCGGCTGCATCAGCTCCATGGGCTTGCCGCAGCACTCCACGCCGCCGTCCCCCGCCTTGATGCAGAGGATCTCCGTGCCGCAGCTCTCACACTGGAACCGCTTGCCGAGCTGGTTGGCCATAGTCTCGTACCTCCGCCGTTAGCTTTTCAGCTGCATGGGCTGGCCGCAGCAGGAAAGCTCCCCGTCACCGCCCTTGGTGACGATCATCTCCGTGCCGCACTTGGTGCACTGGTAGCGCTTTCCGACCTGGTTGGCCACTTTCTTTCACCTGCCCCCTCCCAGCCACTGCCGGTGGGGATTCCGTCCGCGAATATAGCGCAGCTTCGGCGAGCGCGTCAATAGTCCCCGCCGTCACAATCGACGGTCGGGTGCTACTGCGCTACGATGAACGGGCCCATCTCTGGCGGAACGGATTACCGCATGACAGCGGGGGACAGCCGCTACTTGACGCTGACCTGCCCCCACATCTGGGTGGGGTGGACGTCGCAGCGGAAGACCAGGGTCGCCGCCTCGTCCAGAGAGAATTCGACCTCACCGCTCTCCCCGCTGGCCAGGAAGCCCTCCGGGGGCGCCACGAAGTCGTCGTCCGTGTTCCACTCGCCGTCCAGCCCGGCGATGCGCAGGTCGTGCTGGTTCTGCCCCTCATTAGTGACCTTGATAGTGACTTGCTGGCCAGCGGCAACCTTGAAGTTGTTCCGGGTGAAGCAGTTGTCCCTGGTTGCGGTCTCGAGCACACCGTCGGTGGGCGGCTCGGGCTCGCCGAGGACCTTTTGCGCCGTGGCGGGGCGGTCCGGCTGGCCGGGGCTGGGTGAGGGGGCGGGCTCCCCCTGGGCAGGGCAGGGCGTCACGGCAGAGGCAGCCCGCTGGCCGCAGGGGACGGGCGGGTTCTCGCCGGTGAGGGGGCCTTCGGGCGGGGGCAGCGGCCCGTTGAACACCTGCGCCCCCTCCGCATGCTCTGCGGCATCGGTCGAGAAGGCGCCGCGCTCGACGGTTATCTCGTTCCCCGGGTCCTGCACCAGCTCCTCCCTCGAATGGGGAGCCGCCGCGGTCCCCTCCACGCCGCGCTCCACCGTGATGGTCTTCGCCTCGGCGTCGACGGCGGTCACCCGCATCTTCTCCTGCCCCCCCTGGACGATAACGCCCTTCTTGAAGTCGATGCTGGCCTCCAGCGGCAGGACGGTGTCGTCGGCGGAGACGGCGCGGCTCAGCTTGCTGCTGGCCGGGAATGTCTTCACCTGGACCACCTCGTTCTCGACACGCAGGAACTGGTCGGCGGCCAGGCCGACGTGGGCGTCGTTCAGGCTGATCGTCGTATCGCTCTTGCTGAGGTCAGCGGCGAGGCTCAGCAGTTCGCTCCCTGGCGTCAGCAGGGCGTCCTGCTCGTGCGCCGTCTCGACGGCCTCCTCCCAGCCGAGTTGGCTCACCTCGTTTGGGTTGTGGCTGGGCCCGTCCTGCGAGCTGCCAGTGATGAGCGTCACCAGTTGGTCGATCTGCGTGTCGTTGAGAGGGCCACCCTGCGCTTGTGACCAGGGGGGCATCAGCGTGCCCACCCTCCCGCAACTGATGGTGTCGAAGAAGCGCTGGCGGAGGGGCTTGAGCTCGTTCTCCTCCGCCGGCCTGTTCGCCTCCACATCCAGGGGGAGGCCCGGGAGGCTGGTGTTCTCCAGGCTGCCCAGGCCCTGCACGCCGTGGCAGACGCGGCAGTTGGTGGCGAAGAGCTTGCCGCCGCGCCGGGCGTTGTCCTCCACCTGCTCCCGGCCGGCCACCTCGGAGCGCACGTTCTGGTCCCACACGAAGTAGATGCCGAAGGCGATCACCAGCAGGAAGAGGAGCCCGACCATGACGTTGACCTGTTTGCTGGTGTTCATGCCCCCACCGCTGGAGAGGACGTCACGTCCTCTTCCTCAGGCCAGCGTCTTGCGGTCGGCATCCTCACACAGTGAACCCGGGGATCTTGACCGCCCGGCTGGGGTTGTCGGGGCTGCCCTTCTCGGCATTGGCCGGGCCCGTCTCCACAACGATGCTGCCGTCTTCCTTGACCTCGACGGGGAAGGTGTCCATCGAGCGGGGCGCCGGCCCGTACACGCGGATCCCGCCGTCCTTGGTGTAGGTGGAGCCGTGGCAGGGGCAGCGGAACCAGCCCCGGCGGCCCAGGAAGTTGAACTCGGGCCGCCAGGGGACGGTGCAGCCCAGGTGGGGGCACTTGGTCCAAAGCGCCAGGACACCGCCCCGCGTCTTCTCGCCGTGGGGCGTCGTCCCGGGCTCCAGGTGCACCAGCCAGAAACGGCCCTCGAAGTTGCGCAGCGGGTCCCCGCCCGGCGGCGGGATCTGGGTGCGGGCGACGGGTATCGGCCCGCCGAAGCCGCGCACCCGGCGCGGGTAGAGGAAGTCGAACGACGGCCCCAGGACGCCGATGAGGGCCAGCATCAGCCCCGACCAGAACCCACCCAGGATCAGCACCCGGCGCGACACCAGCCCGCGCGGCCGCGGCACCGGCGAAGCGACGGGCGTGCCCACCCGCTCCTCGAGGGGCACGGCCTGCTGACGGCGCAGGTTGGCCAGGGTCATGGTGGCCTCCCGCGCCACCCGCCACACGCCCCTCGACTCCACCGGCTGGGCCGGCGACGGCGTCGCCTTTGCTCCGTTCTCCTTGTCGCTCGCTTCTTTCTCCAGCCTAGTTCACCCCGCTACGGACAGCCAGGCGGCGACGGCAGAGTGCCACAGTCCACCTTGATATCGGTCGGCAGGATCAGGTCCTGGCCCGGCCCGCGGAAGAAGCTCATGACGATGGTGAGCGTGAGGTAGGCGGACAACGCCCCTGTGAACATCACGATCATCACGTCCCGCGTCGTGCGGACCCAGCCGATACGGAAGAGGATATAGATGATGAGCACAGTCAAGAAGGCGATGGTCGATAACGGGAATATCTGCTGCGCGAACGTCCCGGCCAGGTTGAAGTGCTCGCCGCACCAGCCGTGGATATTCTTGAAGGACCAGCAGCCGACCTTGTTGTCGTTGAAGGGCCAGGGGATGTGGTCCACGTCCGCCGGCCAGTCCAGGCTCCCGACGCTGAACATGAAGCGGCCCTGCGGCGGGCCCTGTAAGTCCACGCTGGCCCGCACTATCCCCTGATGGCCGGCCGCCGTATCGACCAAGCAGGGCGGGAACTGGTGCGCCTCCGGCTGGCCCGACTCGGCATTCATGTCGCAGCTGGGGATCCAGCGGGTGGCGTACTCGAACTTGCTCCGCTCGCCGTCGTCGAACAGGACGAGGCCCCAGGTGACGACGATCGCGTAGAGCGCGGCGACGAGGGCGATCCGCGCCGAGTACTTCGTCCCGAACCAGACACCCTGCTTCTCGCTAGAGCGGTCGAGGTAGGGGATGACAGCGAGAAAGCCCAGGAACATGATAGGCAGGATCACGCCAGCCCAAGCCTTGTCCATGTGCAGGAGCAGCTCCTGAAGGTTCAGGAAGTACCACGGCGCCTTCGACGGGTTCGGCGTGATGTCCGTGTTCGCCCGGTTGAGCAGCGGCGCGTTGATGAAGACGGACAGGAGCATGAAGGTGAGGGTGAAGAGGACGGCCGAGATGAACTCCACGAAGACCAGGTCCGGCCAGACGAGAAGCTCTTCCTCCCGCTCTCGCTTGGGGCGGGGCCGGGCAGCCGCGACGGGCCGCTCCGGCGGCGCCGCAGGACGTTCGGTTTCGACCGCCATGCTCGAGTCCTACAGCGGCCGCGCCATCCCGCCGTCGCGGCGGATGCGCCAGAAGTGCACCGCCATCATGATCGCCGCCAGCAGGGGCAGCGCCAGGACGTGGAGGGTGTAGAAGCGGATGAGGGCGGGCTGCCCGATCTCGAAGCCACCGAAGAGGACGAACTGCCCCTCATCGCCCAAGTAGGGCGCCGAGCCGGCGATGCCGTGCCCGACGGTGATGGCCCAGATGGCCAGCTGGTCCCACGGCAGCAGGTAGCCGGTGAAGCTGAGGAACAGGGTCAGGAACAGCAGCGTCACCCCCACCACCCAGTTGAACTCGCGGGGCGGCTTGTAGGCGCCGGTGTAGAAGACCCGCATCATGTGCAAGAACACCAGGATCACCATGGCGTGAGCGGTCCAGCGATGAAGGTTTCGCATCAGCAGGCCGAACTTCACGTTCGTATGGAGGGCGGCGATGTCCTGGTATGCCGTCTCTGTGGAGGGGACGTAGTAGAACATCAGCAGCACGCCCGTCACCGTCAGCACGATGAACATGAAGAAGGTGAGGCCGCCCAGGCAGTAGGTGTGCGTTATCTTGACGTGGGTGCGGTGGATGCGGGTGGGGTGGAGGTGGAGGAAGACGTTGGTAGCGACGACCAGCATCTGGCTACGGGGAGTGTTGGGGTAGCCGGAGCGGAAGATGGAGCGCCAGACGAAGTTGTGGAACAGCCTGTCGTAGAGGCGGTCCTGGAGGATCTGGAGTCGCTCTTGCCAGTTTCTGGGTTTACCCGGCTCTTCCGTGACCGCCATGAGCCCCTCCTGCTGCCGCTAGCGATCCCACCACTTGCCTAGAAGGACCATGATGGTGAGCGAGCCCACGATAGTGAGGAGCACCGCCAGGAACTCGAACCCTTCGGGGACCCCTCGCAGGATGATGTCAAGAAGGGGTACCATTTGCGCTTCCTTGGCTGACTATGGCCCGCCCTGCCACGATGGTCGCCTACTCCAAAGGGGATTGTGAAGTTCTTAGCAAGCGCACTCTAGCACGCGCTCCCACCAGTGTCAAGGTTCGCGGCGACTACGCTGGGAACGACTCACCCTCGGCCTGCTCCGCCGCCGGCAACGAGACGTGCCCCTGCAGGATGAGCCACCTGTCGCCCCGCTTCTCCAGTACGGCGGTCATCCGGCCCGGCAACGTCATCGCCTGTCCGCCGGCCTTCACGTTGAAGGTGGCGTCCGCGGCCGCCCAGGCCACCGGACCCGCTGCCGAGACCGAGTGCCATCCCCACTCCAGGGTGGCCGCCTCGCTCTGGGCCCAGTCGCGCTGGACCTGCCCTCGTATCTCCTCTCGCCCGATGCGCTTCTCGTCCGCCCCCGTGCCGTACATGACGACATCGGAGTCCGGCGCGAATACTGACAATACGCCCTCGCCGTCTCGGGAGGCGTAGGCCTCGCTCATCTTGTTGAGGACGGCCATTACTTCGGCTTCCGTCTTGCTATCCGCTTTCATGTCGAGACCCTCCCTCCTTGCTTACGCTGCTTGCCGCCAGGGCCGCTTGCGGTACAGCCGGGCCAGCCCCCGCAGGTCTTCCCAGACGGTCCCGGCGACCTTGACCCGCGAGTCGGGGTCGTCGCACCAGCGCACGGGCACCTCGGCGATGCGCAGCCCCATCTTCTCTGCCAGTATAAGCAGCTCGCTGTCGAAGAACCAGTTGTCGTTCTCGATAAGGGGCACCACCTTCTGCACCGCGGCCCGGCTTGCCGCCTTGAAGCCGCACTGCGCGTCCCGGAAGCGAGTCCAGAACAGCGCCCTGATCAGCAAGTTGTACCCTCGCGATAGCACCTCCCGCTTCAGCGTCCGGCCGATCACCTGCGCCCCCGGGCCCAGACGCCTCCCCACCGCCACGTCGGCCCCGTCCTCGGCGATGGCGCGGACGAGGACGGGGAAAGCGGCCAGGTCGGTCGAGAGGTCGACGTCCATGTAGCTGACGATGTCAGCCTGTGAGTCCAGCCATGTCGCCTTCAGGGCGCGGCCCCTCCCCTTCTGCGGTATCCGCACGTACGCCACGTCCATCTTCTCCACCAGCTTCCGCGACACCTCGGGCGTGCCGTCAGTGGAGGCGTTGTCGGCGATGACGATGCGCCAATCGTAAGGGAAGGAGCCGGAAGCCAGGAAGTCGCGCAGGACGGGGATTTTCCGGGGCAGGTCCGCCTCCTCGTTGTAGACGGGGATCACCACGTCGACGGCAGTCATCGAGTGCAAATTATAGGCGAGCGTCCAGCGCCTGGGCCAGCGCGCCCGCCAGCTCGAACGGGTCGGACGCGACGACGCTGGCACCGTACAGCTCCATCGCCCCGATGTCGCACGTCCGCTCGGACAGCGGGCCGCGGTCGACCACCCGCACGACGCGGGGGAAGCCGTCCCAGCTCTCGGCGGTCGGCGCCAGTGGCGGCTGGTAGAGCACCAGGTTGAACGACTGCACGCCGAGGCGGTCGCGGTAGCAGGCCAGCACGTCGTAGAGGGCGTCCTTGAGCGCGGCGCTCAGGGCCGGCGCCAGGATCAGGGCCTCCCGTTCCTTCAGCGGGGCCAGGTAGGCGAGGACGCGCACGCCCTCCCGCTCGAAGGCGCAGCCCAGGGCGGCGTGAGCGCGGTACAGGTCGTCGAAGTAGGCGGCGTCGTGCTGGCGCGTGTACGCCTCCGCGGCGCGGCGGAGGGACTCATGCCCGGCGAACGCCCTCCCCTTCGCCACGAGCACCTGGGCGTGGCCGTGGGGGAGGGAGGAGCCCGCCCGCCAGAGGCAGTTCCAGAGCACCAGGGGATACACGGCCTCCGGTTCCCGTCCCTGGACGGCTTCGGCCCACCGCTGCGCCGTGTCG
>JACOUE010000024.1 GCA_016178045.1 Chloroflexota bacterium | reverse complement strand
AGAACCACCAGCGGGTAGCGAACTGTCACTCGCAGCCATCCTCTCTGCATGGTCACCTCCTCTCAGAGAGACCATGCCACAACAGGACATTCTTGCTGCGACGTAACTAGGACACTCTTCCTGCGACCCTACAGAGGGGTTCAGGTACACTTCCTTGACACTCTTCCTGCCGCCTGCTATCCTAACCGCTGGCGTCTGGTTCCTGTAACCTATAGCTGGACGTACTAGCGGTCGAAAGACCTGCCGGCGGACGGCCCTCGTCAGACGGCCTTCGCCCAATGAGATAGGCTTTCGGCCTTTTGTTGTGGAAGAAGGTAGAATCCCGTGCCGACGATCAGTCAACTGGTGCGTAAGGGACGGAAGCCCTTGGCCAAGAAGACCAAGGCGCCGGCCCTGCGTATCCATTACAACGCCCTGACGAACCGGACGTCGAGCCTGCCCGCGCCCATGAAGCGCGGCGTGTGCACTACCGTCCGTACCATGACGCCCAAGAAGCCGAACTCGGCGCTGCGGAAGGTGGCGCGGGTGCGTCTCACCAACGGCATGGAGGTGACGGCGTATATCCCCGGCGAGGGGCACACGCTCCAGGAGCACTCGGTGGTGCTGATCCGCGGCGGCAGGGTGAGGGACCTGCCGGGCGTGCGCTACCACATCGTCCGGGGGGCGCTGGACGCCGGCGGCGTCGCCGGCCGGCAGCAGCAGCGCAGCAAGTACGGGACGCGGAAGACGGAGGGCCCCCGCTAGGGAGGCGCAAAGACGATGCCGCGTCGTGCGAAGATCGCACCCAGGCCGGCAATCCCGGACGCCAAGTACGGTAGCATCCGGGTGCAGACGCTCATCAATAAGGTAATGAAGAGAGGGAAGAAGAGCGTGGCCGAACGGATCGTTTACGAGGCCATGGAGATGCTGGCGGAGAGGAGCAAAGAGGATCCGCTCCAGGTAGTGGAGCAGGCGATCCGCAACGTAATGCCGATTCTTGAGGTCCGTCCCCGCCGCGTCGGCGGCGCCACCTACCAGATCCCGCTGGAGGTCCGCCCCTCGCGCCAGGTCTCGCTGGCCATGCGCTGGCTCCTGACGGCGGCCAGGGCCCGTCAGGGCCGGCCCATGGCGGAACGTCTGGCCGTAGAGCTGCTGGACGCCTACCGGGAGCAGGGTACGGCCATCAAGCGCCGGGACGACACGCACCGCATGGCGGAGGCCAACAAGGCCTTTGTGCACTACCGGTGGTAGCCCCAAGCGGTTAGCCATGGGCGCTTAAGCTCGCTCCTTCCTGAAATCGGAAGCGATTGTCATGACTAAACTTATGCCTATCGACAAAGTGCGGAATATTGGAATCATCGCCCATATCGATGCCGGTAAGACTACCGTCACCGAGCGGATCCTCTTTTACACCGGCCGCACCTACAAGATCGGTGAGGTGGACGAAGGCACGGCGGTGATGGACTGGATGGCCCAGGAGCGGGAGCGGGGGATCACTATCACCGCGGCGGCCACTACCACGGACTGGCGGGAGCACCTCATCAACATCGTGGACACGCCGGGCCACGTGGACTTCACGGTGGAAGTGGAACGAAGCCTCCGCGTACTCGACGGAGGCATCGTCGTCTTTGACGCGGTGGCCGGCGTCCAGAGCCAGTCGGAGACGGTCTGGCGGCAGGCCGACCGCTACCACATCCCGCGTATCTGCTTCATCAACAAGATGGATCGCGTCGGCGCCGACTTCTGGGGGACAGTAGATATGATCCGCGAGCGGCTGGACGCAAGACCGGTGGCCATCCAGATGCCCATGGGCGTAGAGGACGGCCATCGCGGCGTTATCGACCTGCTGGAGATGACGGGGTGGGTCTTCCTGGAGGACCGCGACGACAACCTGGAGCAGATCGATATACCGGGGGAGCTCGCCGAGGAGGCGGCCCGCCGCCGTGACCAGCTCGTCGAGGCGATGGCGGAGGTGGACGACCAGCTCCTCATCAGCTACGTCGAGGGCCACGAGGTCACGGCGGCGGAGCTGCGCAAGGCCATCCGCCGCGCCACCGTGGCCAGCGTCATCACCCCCGTCCTCTGCGGCAGCGCCCTCCACAACAAGGGCGTGCAGCCGCTCATCGACGCCGTCGTCGATTACCTGCCGTCGCCCGGGGAGGTCCCGGCGGTCAAGGGCGCCCACCCTACCACCGGCGAGACGCTGGAGCGACTCCCCAACGACGACGGTCCCTTTGCCGCGCTGGCGTTCAAGGTGGTGGCCGACCCGTTCGTGGGTCGGCTCGTTTATTTCCGCGCCTACTCGGGCAAGGTCAAGCAGGGCGAGACGGTGTACAACAGCGCCCGCGGCCAGCGCGAGCGCGTCGGCCGACTGATGCGGATGCACGCCAACCGCCGCGAGGAGATCGCCGAGGTGTCGGCGGGGAGCATCGTCGCCACCGTCGGCCTGAAGCACACGTTCACCGGCGATACCCTCTGCGACGCGTCGCAACCGGTACTGCTGGAGGCGATCAAGTTCCCCGAGCCCGTCATCTCCGTTTCCATCGAGCCTAAGACGAAGGACGACCAGGAGCGCATGGCCGAGACGCTGGGCCGCCTCTCCGAGGAGGACCCCACCTTCAAGGTCCGCTACGACCAGGAGACTGGCGAGACGATCATCTCCGGCATGGGCCAGCTCCACCTGGAGATCATTGTCGACCGCATGCTGAGGGAGTTCAACGTGGAGGCCCACGTCGGGCGGCCGGAGGTCGCCTACAAGGAGACCATCAACCGTCCCGCCAAAGCCGAGGGCCGGTTCGTCCGCCAGACAGGCGGCCGCGGTCAGTTCGGAGTGGCGTGGCTGGAGGTGGAGCCGCAGCCGCGGGGCACCGGCTTCAAGTTCGGGGACAATACCGTGGGCGGCACCATCCCCAAGGAGTTCATCCCGTCCGTGGAGAAGGGTGTACGCCAGGCCCTGGAGACCGGGGTGCTGGCCAACTACCCCGTCATCGACGTGCACGTGGCGCTGGTCGATGGCCAGTACCACGCCGTCGACTCCTCCGCGTTCGCCTTCGAGATGGCCGGCTCCCTGGGGGTGCAGGAGGCGCTGAAACAGGCGGCTCCCGTCCTCCTGGAGCCGATCATGAAGGTGGAGGTGGCGACGCCGGAGCAGTTCTTCGGCGAGGTCCTGGGCGACATCACCGCCCGCCGCGGGCACGTGGCCGAGGTGGACCACCGCGGCCACCTGCGGGTGATCAGCGCTCTCATCCCCCTGGCGGAGACGTTCGGCTACGCCACGGACGTGCGCTCCCTGACCCAGGGCCGGGCCACCCATACCATGGAGTTCGACCACTACCAGGAGGTTCCTCAGTCCGTCGCCGAGACCATCGTCGGGCGGGTGAGGGGAGTAGTACGGAGATAGGCTATGGCCCGGCAGAAGATCCGCATCCGCCTTAAAGCCTACGACCACCGGATCCTCGACCAGTCAGCAGCGTTGATAGTGGACGCGGCGGAGCGGAGCGGGGCGGCGGTGGCGGGGCCCATCCCCCTGCCGACCGAGATTAAGAAGTTCTGCGTGATCCGCTCACCCCACATCGACAAGGACTCGCGGGAACAGTTCGAGATCCGGACCCACAAGCGGCTGATCGACATCCTGGAGCCGACGTCCAAGACGGTGGACGCGCTGATGCGCCTCCAGCTTCCGTCGGGCGTGGACATCGAGATCAAGCTATGAGCATCGAAGGGATCCTCGGTCGCAAGCTGGGGATGACGCAGGTCTTCGCGCGGGACGGCGCCGCTCTACCCGTCACCCTAATCGAGGCCGGGCCCTGTACCGTCGTGCAGGTTAAGACGAAGGAGAAGGACGGCTACGAGGCGGTGCAACTGGGCTTCGGCCAGCGCAAGCGTGTGAACGAGCCGACGAAGGGCCACCTCAAGGGGCTGGGCCAGTTCCGCTACCTGCGGGAGTTCCGCGTCGACAACGTCGAGGAGTGGGAAGTCGGCAAGAAGATGGGCTGCGAGGTGTTCCAGCCCGGGGAATTGGTGGACGTCACCGCCATCTCCAAGGGCAAGGGGTTCGCCGGGGTGATGAAGCGCCACGGCTTCCGCGGCGGCCCGGCGACCCACGGGCAGTCGGACCGGGCGCGGGCGCCCGGCTCCATCGGCGCCGGCACCGACCCTGGGCGGGTGATCAAGGGCCGCAAGATGGCCGGCCACATGGGCGCCGAGCAGGTGACGGTCAAGAACCTGCCGGTCGTGTCCACGGACCCGGCCAAGGGTGTGCTCATGGTCCAGGGTTCCGTCCCCGGCAACACGGGCAGCCTGGTCAAAATCCGCAGGGCCGTCTCTGCCAGCGAGCGTTCGAAGAAGAGGGCGGTGAGCCGTGCAGCTGCCGGTTAAGAACGCAAAAGGCAGGCAGGTCCGCACCATCGAGGTGGACGACCGCGTCTTCGGCATCAGGCCCAACATGGCCGTCCTCCACCAGGCCTACGTGGCCCAGCGGAACAACCAGCGGCAAGGCACGGCCAGGACCAAGACCCGCGGCGAGGTGGTGGGCAGCACCCGTAAGGTACGGGTCCAGAAGTCCACCGGCCGTTCCCGTCAGGGCAGCGCCCGCGCGCCCCACCGCCGCGGCGGAGGCGTCGTCTTCGGGCCCAGGCCCAGGGACTTCGGCCAGCGGATGCCCAAGAAGATGAGGCGGCTGGCCATCCGCTCGGCCCTTTCGGGTAAGGTGGCCGACGGGCAGCTGGTGGTGGTGGACAGGCTATCTTTCCAGAAGCCGCGGACCAAGGAGATGGAGCGGATCCTGCTGAAGCTGGGAGTGGAGCGCTCCGCCCTCATCGTCACCGGCGACCCGGACCGGAAGGTACTGATGGCGGCCCGCAACCTCACCAAGCGGAAGGTGCTGCCGGCCGCTTACCTGAACATCGTCGACATGCTCAGCCACCGCGATGTGGTGATGACGGAGGCGGCGGTCCGCCGGGCCGAGGCCCTCTGGGGCACCGCCGCCGCGGCGCCGCCGGCCGAAGCGCCGGCCCCGCCGAAGCGGCGTCGTGCCGCCGCGGCCGCCGAGGCGGTGGCGGTAGAGGAAGCGCCCGCCGCCCCCAGGCGGCCGTCGCGGGCGAAGAAGGCGGAGGCAAAGCCGAGAGCGACGGCAAAGCCGAAGGCGCCGGTGAAGCCGTACTGCGCGGCCGCCTGCCTGGGCGCGAGCCCCACCATGGACGCGACGACGGTGGCGAACACGGCGGCGCGCGTCAGCGGCGACGCGACGACGCGGGAGAAGAGGCCCGGGGTCGTCGCGGGCGCGGGCGCCGCGGCGAACAGGGTTGCGCCGGGCTGTTTCGCGTCCGGCCGCGCTCGGAGCGCGCCGAAGCGGT
>JACOUE010000023.1 GCA_016178045.1 Chloroflexota bacterium | reverse complement strand
GGCGCCGGCGCTGACGGTCTCCTCGATGCCGTCAACGGGCGCTGACGTGTCGCAGTCGATCTCTCGCCACTTCGGATAGGCGCTGGCGAGGATGTCGAGGCCGTAGTCGCCGCCCAGGCTGAACTTGACGGGCACGGCGGCCCCGGCCTTGACGGAGTTGAGCACGGCCCCGTTGTCCAACGGGCTGAAGAAGCCTGCCCAATCGTAGGCGGGCGCGTCATAACCGAAACCGTTCAAGCCGTTTTCATAATGGTGTTGGATTACCTCTGGGGTTAAGGCCCGGTCGTAGATTGCCACCTCGTCGATGATGCCATCAAACCAGCCAGGATACCCAAGGAGATCGCCTCCTATGTCCAGCTCTCGGGGGCCTGCACCGTAGTCGATGCCTCCGGTGTATTCGGCCGTCGCCCTTTCGATACCGTTGACATACAGTCTGACAATACTGCCATCATACGTGGCGGCGAGAAAGGCCCAATTGTCGGGAACAAGGCTTTCGTTTGACGCAATGTCCACAACGGCAGCACTGCCATTCTGCATCTGAAGCGCCGGCCTGCCGGACGGATCCACAAACAGGACAACGCTCCCCCGGAAGCCAGATGGGTCGCGCATAAACCCCATGACCTCGTTGTGCGCATTCGCGAAACTATGAGGTTTGATCCAGGCCAAGTAGGTGATGTGTGAAGGTCTCAAAGAGGTGTCATCTGGAATCCTCACGCCATCATCAATACCATCAAAACGCAGCGCCCCCAGGATCAAGCCGCTTGTCCACGTTGCGCCCTCAAGTGCACCGTGGTTGGTTCCGAACGAATCATTCACGGTTGTCCCGCTACCCTCGTCAAACTTCCAATAGGAAACCAAGCCATTCGAACCTCCTGTGTTGGCCGCGGACATTGCGAATGGTGCAATCGCTATGATCGAAATGACGCACACCAAAATAACTGCCTTCTTCATTTTCGTACCCCTCCTGTGTAGCGCGAACCCCGGCTCGAAGTGCCCCGACCTTTATCGGATCGCATACCTCTGAGGTCCGATAACCTCCAGCGCCAGTGCGAGATCCCTTCCCGTCCTCCGGCCAGCAAAGAGCGGCGCAGGGCAAAACAAAACGGGAGCAACCTCGGCCCTTCTGGCCAACGTTGCTCCCGCCTTATTTCGGATCTAGGAGCCAGTATTAGATTATTGTCAAGTGGAGTCTACCGCTTTCGACCTCCCCTCGTCAAGGTCGAGCCGCCGCCGCAGGGCCCGCGCTTCCGCCCGCCCGAACGTCTCGCCCTCGGTCCTCTGCACCGCCCCCGTTACCTGGATGGTGAAGCCCTCTCGGTTTCGCTGGAGGATCAGGCGCGCCCCCTCTTCCGCGCTGAAGATAAAACTGAAGAGAGTTGATTCGATGCTTGCTCCCAACTGGCGGCCCATGTCGTAGGCCAGGCACGTCCCCTCGATGTCGGCACAATACGGCCACGGCTTCTCAACCCCTGCCGCCTTCCCGCGACGGGCACTCATTTCATCCTCCCCGGCCGGCTCTTCCGGCTCACGCATCCTAGCAGTTGTGGCCGGGAAAGTCTGTCGGGCAGAGCACTACCTGCTGTGGGGCTTCCCCTTACGGCGGTCGCGTCGGCCGGCGGAACCCCTCTCCCTCGAGGGAGAGGGCTTGGGTGAGGGTGAAAAACCAGGGACCTAGAACCCTCGCGAGTTCTAGGTCCCTGGTAGGGGGAGGGAAGGGTAGTTGGAGGTAGCCTACGTTACGTGTAGCAGCGGCTGAAGCCGCACACCGGACAGGCGACGCACCCCTCGCCGTGGACCAGGGGGCCGCCGCAGTCCGGGCAGCGGGGGGTGGGGAACAGGCTCATCCGCAGCTGGGTGGCCGTTGCCGTGGCGGTCATTGTCTTCGTCATGTGGTGGCTCCTTCCGCTGCCTTAGAACTTACGTGCTAATTATAGAACAGACGTTCCACCACTTGTCAAGGGGGTAGGCGAACAAATTTTCGGATTTTGCCGCCAGGCCGAAAACCGGCCGCGGCGCCATCCCTCCCTTGACGGGAAAAGAACATATGTTCTATCCTTCCACCAGCCATGCTCTGCCAGGAAGCGCCCCCGCTCGCCGGTCCCCTCCGCCACCGCCTCCGCCCCTACCAGGCGGAGGCGGGCCGCGCCATCGTCGATAGCGTGCTGGGGGGCAAAGGGCTCAGCTTCTCGGTGATGATGGCCCGACAGGCCGGCAAGAACGAGCTCTCCGCCCAGGTGGAGCTCTTCCTCCTGGCCAAGCACCTTCACCGCTATATCGACGGCGTCAAGTGCGCCCCCACCTTCCAGCCCCAGGCCCGCATCAGCGTCCGCCGCCTCTGGTCGCGCATCCTTGAGGCCGGCCTCGACGACATCAGCGCCCTCGAGGACGGCCACGCCGTCCGCCTGGGCCGCGCCCGCCTCGTCTTCCTCTCCGCCGAGGCCAACAGCAACGTCGTCGGCCACACCGCCGGCCTGATCCTCGAGGTCGACGAGGCCCAGGACGTCGACCTCGAGAAGTTCGACCGCGAGTTCCGTCCTATGGCCGCCGCCGCTGGCGCCACCACCGTCTACTACGGCACCCCCTGGGACGAATCGACCCTCCTGGAGCAGGCGAAGCAGGAGCACCTGGAGCGGGAGCGCCGCGACGGCGTCCGCCGCCACTTCCAGTACGACTGGACCGCCGTCGCCCCCTTCAACCCCGCCTACGCCCGCTATGTGGAGGCGGAGCGCCTCCGGCTGGGCGAGGACCACCCGCTGTTCCTCACCCAGTACGCCCTCAAGACCGTCTCCGGCCGCGGCCGCCTCTTCTCGCCCGGCCAGCTCGCCCAGCTCCAGGGCACGCACCCCCGCCGCGCCACCCCCGGCCCCGGCGACGTCTGCGTCGCCGGCCTGGACCTCGGTGGCCAGGAGCTCGACCCCCGACCCTCGGCCCTCGCCCCTGGGGTCGCGGGGCGGGGGGCGAGGGACGCCACCGTCCTCACCATCGCCCGCGTCGTCTGGCCGCCGTCCGAAGCCATCGTGCAGGAGCCGCGCCTCGAGGTCGTCGAGCACCTCGCCCTCGTCGGCGAGCCCCACGACGCCCTCTTCGCCCGCCTCGCCGACGTCCTCGGCGGCGTCTGGCGCGTGCGCCGGCTGGCCGTGGACGCCACTGGCCTCGGCGAGACGCTGGCCAGGCTGCTGGCCCGCGCCCTCGGCGAGGCTGTCGTGCAGCCCGTCCGCTTCACCGCCGAGAGCAAGTCCCGCCTGGGCTACGCCCTCCTCGCCGCCGTCAACGGCGGCCGCCTCAAGATGTACGCCCCGGACGGCTCGCCCGAGTACGCGGAGTTCTGGCGGGAGGCGGAGCTGGCCCGCGCCGTCTACCGCCCCAACCGCACCCTCAACTTCTTCGTCGACCCCTCCCAGGGCCACGACGACTTCCTGGTCAGCCTGGCCCTGGTGGTGGAAGCGGCCAGCGGCTTCGACCCGCGGCCCCGCACCGCCCGCGGCCGCCTACGCGAGGAGTGGTAGCATGTCGACTGCCGTTGCCCTTCTTCCCCTCCGCCGGGTGCGCGAGGACGCCCTCCCCGAGCACACCCGCTACCGTGACGACGGCTGCGACGTCCACCCTCACTGCCTTACCTGCCCCCTCCCCCGCTGCCGCTACGATGAGCCCGGCGGCGTCCGCGCCCTCCTCAACCCAGCAGCTCGCCCGCCTCGACCTCGCCCGCCTCAAGGCCTACCGCGAGAACCTCGAGTTCTACCGCGGCTTCCAGTGGGCGGAGCCGCCGCGCCGCCGCGAGCGCCGCCTCACCTTCAACTACGCCAAGACCATCATCGAAAAGACGGCGGCCTACGTGATGGGCGGTGTCAGCTTCGTCGTCGACCCCCTGGACGCGTCGCCCGAAGAAGCGGAGCGCGCCCGCCGCGCCGAGGCCGCCCTCCGCGACGTCTACGACACCAACAACGTCGACCAGCTCGACCTCGACAACGAGATCGACGCCTCCATCCTGGGCGACGCCGCCTGCAAGGTCATCTGGGACCCCCTGGAGAAGCGCGTCCGCGTCTCCGCCCCCGACGTCCAGGGCCTCTTCGTCTGGTGGCTTGGCGACGACCCCTCCCGCGTCTGGCGCGTCGCCTCCCGCTACGTCCTCACCGCCGAGGAAGTCGAGATGCTGTACGGCCTCGCCCCCGCGCCCTCTAGCCTCCGCCGGGGCCTACCCGCCGCCCTCCGCGAGCGCACCGTCGTCGAGCTCTGGACCGACGCCGACTTCCAGCTCTGGGTCGACAGCGACCTCATCGACGAGCGCCCCAACCCCTACGGCTTCATCCCCTTCGTCATCTACCCCAACCTCCGCGAGCCCAAGCAGTTCTGGGGCACCTCCGACATCCCCGCCCTCCGCGAGTCCGTCCGCGAGCTCAACCGCGCCATGTCCCAGCTCTCCATGATCCTGGAGCTGTCCGGCAACCCCATCGCCGTGCTGGAGAACGTGACCGAGGCCCAGGACATCGCCGTCCAGCCCGGCGCCGTCTGGGAGGTGCCCGAGAAGGCCAAGGCCTACCTGCTCGACCTCCTCCAGGGCGGCGGCGTCGGCCTCCACGTCGACTACATCAACCTCGTCCTGCGCACCCTCCACGACCTGGGCGAGGCGCCGCGCACCGCCTTCGGCGAGAACCGCCAGGGGCTGTCCGGCGTCGCCCTCCAGATGGAGATGGACCCCCTGCTCAAGAAGGTGCAGCGCAAGCGCCTCATCCGCGCCGCCGCCTTCAGGCGCCGCAACGAGATGGTCCTGCGCATCCTGGAGCAGTACACCGGCGAGGCCCTCGCACCGTACCGGACGCGGGTGGTCTGGGGCCCGCTCCTGCCCCAGGACCGCTCGCGGCTGGTGGAGGACGAGGCGCGGCTGGTGGCGGCCGGCATCCACTCCCGCCGCACCGCCGCCGCCGAGCTCGGCGTCGCCGACCCCGACGCCGAGTGGGCGAGGTGGCAGGAGGAGGCGCAGAACCTAGAACCGTGAACTAAGACCAGGAACATGGGGGCGATGCCGGTAGGGCGGGGCCGGCCGCAGCCTGAGGTGATAACCTCAGGTCTGCCAGCGGGCAGGCAGGGGCGGGCCGGCCCCAGGACGACGCGGAGGGAAGACGCGGAAGGAAAAGGAGGGGAACACGGGCAACGATATACTCCAATCAGCTTGGCACGTCGGGATCGAACACGTAGATTCCTCCGTCGCCCATATTGACGCGCTTCGGATCTGGCTTGCCACTAGCCGCAAGTGTGCCGTCCCGCTTCCGATACCGGTGTACATCGCACATCCATTCGCGACGTGAATTGTAATAGCGAACGTATTGGCTACGGACGCCGCGAGGCCATCTCCGCCTACGAGCGGTTGCCGCCGGTACGGGGTCGTCAGACAGAATTAACTCAATATATTCCCTATTTTCTATGGAGGCAGCATGTTGACTGTTGTTGAATATCTCTCTTATCCTGACATCGGACACCCGGATAATTAACGGGTTATTAGGGGGAAGCATGCTTCAGCAACTGAGGGACACCCTAAGACAATTTCTGG
The DNA here is from genome assembly GCA_016178045.1 of Chloroflexota bacterium. Taxonomy (GTDB): domain Bacteria; phylum Chloroflexota; class Dehalococcoidia; order SM23-28-2; family JACOUE01; genus JACOUE01. Next base: position 29,969 of record JACOUE010000023.1, on the reverse strand, counting down.
ATGGCACTCTTGACCGTAGGGCGCTTGAGGATTGGCTTGTCACGCATCTACAGGCCATTCTAGACTCAAATGATCAGGGGGCGGTCGAGATTGCGAATGCGCTAGACGTGCTGTTCCTCAAGCTCAACGATGGGTTTGTCACTGATGAGGAATTCGTTGAGCGGGCAGCAGCGCTGAGCCTAAGGCCCCTCACAACTCTCGTTGTGGCAGCCTCGACAACCTCCATCACAACAGAAAGCGGGTCCGAAACCTATCGTCGCGACCCTAACCAAATCGACCGCCTTGTTCGGGTCGCCTGAGCATCGCCTGCCGCATGTAGATTATCCGTAGTGGCAGCCTTGTTACGTGGACGCCGTCTAGACTGATATCGAACCACCAGACGCCTACCACGTCGATTTCCAATTGTAGCTGGATGATGAGGTTGGCTCCGCGGTCATCCTCACCTTCAAAGTTCAATGGGAGTGTCTGTGCTGGCGGGCTTTCCCCCGAAGGTTTCTGGATGCGTAAAGTCAAATCCTTCACGCCGCGAGCGGTGCCAGACTTGAAGGACAAATACAACCAAAGTGGGTAGGGAAACGGGTGAAGTTCGATAGGTGCCTCTGGCCCTGTTGCCGTATGCGTTATCCGGTCAACTATCCGAACTAGCGAATTGACACCATCCTGTTCCGTCAACACGCGCTCGCAAAAAACGGCTGCGGCTAGATATGGGCCACGCTCGAACGGGTGTCCTTCTTCAGCCATGGAAGGGAAACTCCTTCTATGATCGCCGCTTACGTTCGGACTGTTTCGGAGCCGTTACTCTCCTTCTTGGCCAGTCTCTCGAACTTCTCATGCGGTTTCTAGTAGGCCGCTTATGCAGTTTGATCGTACGTCCTCGATTTGCAGTTTGCAAGGAGGTTTGTGGGGGAAGGAGGTTGCGGCGTACGTTGTTGACATTCCACCGACATCAGCCTGCAAACAGGTACACGAGCGAGTCCATACCTCAACCCCCTACACCTAGCACCCCTCACACCCTCCCCATAACCCCCGACGCGAACCCCTCCATCTCCCCCACCATCCCCTCCAGCGTCGCCGCGAAGAACGCCACCAGCATGTGCGATACCCCCGCCTCGCCGTACGGCCGCAGCCGCTCCACCACCTCCCCCGCCTCGCCCCTCGCCAGCCCGTCCACTCGCACCGATAGCGACAGCTTCTCCGCGTCCCGCCCGTACTCCTTCGCGTACGACTTCACCTTCGCGAACCGCTCCGCGATCACCTCCGGCGTCTGCATCCCCGTCGCGTGCCAGGCATCGGCGAAGCGGCCCGCCCGGCGCAGCGCCCCCTCCGCGCTCCCGCCCACCCAGATCGGCGGGTGCGGCTTCTGCGACGGTTTCGGCGCGAACCCCACGTCCGGCAGCTTGTAGAACCGCCCCTCGAACGCCGGGTGCTCCTCCGTCCAGCAGCGGCGCACCACCTCCAGGTAGTCGTCCATCCGCGGGCCGTGGTTGCGGAACGGCACGTTCAGCGCCTCGAACTCCTCCGACATCCAGCCCGTCCCCGCCCCGAAGATCAGCCGCCCGCCCGAGAGCACGTCCAGCGTCGCCAGCTCCTTCGCCGTGATCACCGGGTGGCGCATCGGCAGCACCAGGATCGAAGTCCCCAGCCGGATCCGCTCCGTCACCGCCGACACGAACAGCAGCGTCGATATCGGCTCCAGGAACGGCATCTCCGGCGGCACCGGGAAGCGCCCGCCCGGGTACTCCCCCGAGATCTGCCGCGGGATCACCACGTGGTCGCTCACCCACAGCGAGTGGAACCCCAGCTCCTCCGCCTTGCGGGCAAAGGCGGTGAGCGTCTCGCGATTGCCCAGCGGGCCGACGTGGGGCAGGTGGACTCCGAACTCCATGGGGCGCCTCCTGTTGCAGCAAGGGCGATTCGTTGCCCTAGAGCATAATGTAGCCGCCCGCGCCCCGTCCAGCCGCCTGCCGGTAGCGGCCCGTCCGGGTGCCGCCTCGTCTTGTTCCCTGTTCCGTGCTCCTTGTTCCCTCCCCCGTGCCAGTTCCGCCTTGGCCCTCGCCCCCCCTCTGCACTACCGTGCCCCTTAGACCGGACAAGGAGGCCCGCCATGCCCAGGACCGCAGACGCCCCCAGCGACCCCGAACCCCCCGCTCAGCCTGAGCCTGTCGAAGCCCAGGGCGAGCTTGCCGCCGCCCGCGCCGAGCTCGAGACCGCCCGGGCTGAGGCCGCCGAAGCGCGGGCCCAGGCGGAGACCGCCCGGACCGAACTCGCCTCCGCTCAGGCTGAGCTTGTCGAAGCCCGCACCGCTCAGGCTGACCTTGTCGAAGCCTCCGCCGAACTGGCGGAAGCCCGCGCCCTCGCCGGCGCCGCGCAGGCCGAAGCCGACACCGCCCGCACTGAGCTTGTCGACCTGTCCGCCGAAATGGCGGAAGCGCGAGGCCAGTTAGCCGACGCCGCCCTCCGCTACCGCGACGCCCGCCTCGCCGCCGCCCCCGACGTCCCCCCCGACCTCGTCCCCGTCCCGACCGACGCCCCTCCCGGCGCCGAGACCCTCGCCGAGATCGACCGCCAGTTCGACGCTGCCCTCCGCCTCGTCGACGACCTCCGCAGCCGCCTCGAGCAGCAGTCGCAGGCCGCCCGGCTGCCCCTCGGCTCCCCCGCCCGTAGGGCCGCCGACCTCAGCGCCCTCTCACCCCAGGAGAAGATCAAGCTGGGGCTGCAGAATCGGCCAGCGTAGGGCTGGCATAAACGTAATTTTCCGCGATGCGCTGCGCCGCTCTAATCCGCCTTAGGCGGACCAAGCTGGGGCTGATACCATTATTTCCCCTGATTAGGTAATGTTATACTGCCTAATGGGCTTGTCATGAATCGACAGAAGTTCAAGCAGTTGGTGTTGTACCTCGCGTCTAGGTCACTCGGTGACCTAGCTTTCGGAGCAGTCAAACTAAACAAGCTCCTCTACTATTGCGACTTTCGAGCCTTCGCCTTGTTTGGGCAGTCGATCACTGGGACGGTGTATGAGAAAAGACAATTCGGCCCTGTCCCACGGCATGTCACATCGATAATCAATGAGTTAGTTCTGCACCGCGATGCGACTGTACAGTGGATGGACTATCATGGCTATTCTCAGCAGCGAGTTCTGCCGCAAATTGGTCCAGACACGACAGTGTTCTCATCTGGCGAGCGTAATGTGATCGATGCTCTCCTCAGCGATTTTGCTGGCCTAAACGCCACCCAAATGAGCGCTCGATCACATGAAGAAATGGGCTGGCGAGTAGCGCTTGAGGGGGAAGTGATACCATACCAGACCGCATTCTTGTCCGACGAGCCCTTGACTGAGGATGACATCAAGAGGGGCCAAGAATTCGCCCGTGAGCACCCAGAGGCCATTTAAGCTCCGCGATGTTAGAGAGTCAGACTTATTCCAGGCCCAAAAGCAGGAAATTGAGCGAGACGCCAAAAGACTGGACGAAGCATTACAGGGCCTTTACTTCGCCCTAGCCCGTCAACCTGATCTCCTGGACCCAGTGCAAGGAACAACTTTGTATTGCTGGAAGCTAAATCCAATCGGCGGATTACCTAGGTTGCCAGTCTGGTTCCGATTTGACGACGAGAAGGTGTATCTCGAGTCCATTGAACGCATTGACTAGACGGCAAACATGTCTTATAGGGATAATGTAAGCCCTCATGGAAGTGCCTTTCGCCTTTGTGGCTGACTCGGCCAATTACTCCCAAGAGGGCAAGATTAATGCCCTCGGGATATTCAATCAAATTTCCGCCGTCAAGTTTCCCACCGTCCATCCGTCCATGGCCCTTGTTGTCCGGCTAGAAGCAAGCCCAGCGGAATACGGGCAAACAAAACACATTGAGATTCGCATTATGGATGCTGATGGGAAACACCTGGGATCCCTGGACGCCGATCTCGAAATACCACCTCAGGAAGGTGGCCGTCGTGTAACGCTGGATCACATCCTAAACCTGAAGATGTTTCAGTTCCCCTATCCCGGCAGCTACAGCTTTACGATCCTCATTAGCGGAGAGCCAAAGAAGGAAGTGACTCTCGATCTGATGCACGTTCCTGACGAAGGGAGTGGACAAGATGGGTGAGGCGGTGAAGAATGTCCGCGCAACGGGCGGCATCAAAGAAGTTACCTGGGAGGTCGTCATAACCCCTGATGTCTCGGGGGGCCAGCCGGATACCCGCCCGAAGTTCACCAAAACGGATTTCGCAGCCCCCGTCAGGAAAGCTGCGGGCCCACAAATACCAGAGCGAGAATCCTCTTAAGCACCGCTAGCTCTACAAGTTAGGATGCCGGTCGGTAGCCGGGCCTTCGCTACCGCCCATCCATCCATCCGCACGTTGCCACCTCCCCCTTCCACCTGCAGAACATACGTCCTACCCTGAGCATCGAGACACGAAACGTGAGACGCGGGACACGACGACCTGTTTCCTGTCGCGGATCTCGTGTCCCGGCAAACCAAAGGAGGTAACCCCCCATGGCCCTTACCCTCGCCGAGGCCGCCAAACTCTCCAACGACCTGCTCCTCGTCGGCGTCATCGAGACCATCCTCAAGGAGTCCCCCGTCCTCCAGCAGCTCCCCTTCATCGAGATCGTCGGCAACGGCCTCACCTACAACCAGGAAGCCACCGCCCCCGCCGCCGCCTTCTTCGACGTCGGCGACACCTGGACCGAGTCCACCCCCACCTTCACCCAGAAGACCGCCAACCTCAAGATCATGGGCGGCGACGCCGACGTCGACAACTTCCTCATCGCCACCCGCTCCAACCTCCAGGACCTGGAGTCCGCCGTCGTCCAGCTCAAAGCCAAAGCCGTCCGCCAGCTCTTCGAAGACACCTTCGTCAACGGCGACGCCGTCGCCAACGCCAAAGCCTTCGACGGCCTCGACAAGCTCACCACCTCCGGCCAGACCCTCTCCATGGGTGCCAACGGCGGCTCCCTCACCCTGGACAAGCTCGACGAGCTCGTCGACCTCATCAAGGGCGGCAAGCCCGACCTCCTCCTCCTGAGCCGCCGCTCCCGCCGCATCATCAACAAGCTCGCCCGCACCTCCGGCACCTTCCTCGAAGCCGACCGCAACGACTTCGGCCAGATGGTCCAGTTCTACGACGGCATCCCCGTCGGCGTCTCCGACTACATCTCCGACACCCAGACCGTCGGCACCAGCACCGACTGCTCCACCATCTACGGCCTCCAGTTCGGCGAGGGCGGCATCGCCGGCCTCACCGCCCCCGGCGGCCTCCAGGTGGAGCGCGTCGGCAGCCTGGAGAGCAAGGACGCCAGCCGCATCCGCATCAAGTGGTACGCCTCCAGCGCCCTCTTCAACACCGTCAAGCTGGCCAAGCTCACCGGAGTGAGGCCGTAACAGAGCGAGACACGCGACACGGGACACGTCACACGTGTCTCATGTCTCGTGTCCCCTGTTCCGACTAGAGGCTCCCATGGCCAACGTCAGGATCGATGCCCAGGGCGTGCCCAAGGCGCCCGTGTACGAGGTGACGCCGCCCCTCCTTCACCGCGGCGGCGTCACCTCCCCGGACGCCGCCGACCCCACCACCGCCGGCGCTGGCCTCAGCACCGACGGCTACCGCTTCGTCCGCTTCGACATCGACACCACCGCCTCGACGGGGCTGAGCGCCCTCACCGTCCAGCTGCTGGTGTGGAACGGCGCCGCCGGCCGCTACTTCCGGGGGGCCCAGCGCCAGTTCACCGCCGCCGACCTCGCCGCCAATCCCATCCCCAGCCTCGAGGCTGAGGTGCGCGGCGCCACCGTCTTCCTGAAGGTGGTCGCCGCCACGGCGACCAGCCTCAACCTGAACGTCTACGCCGCCCTGAGCTAGAGGACCGACGATGGGACGGCTCAAGCTGACCGGCGAACCCGAGGGCGTGACCGATCACGGCCTCCTCGACGGCCTGACCGACGACGACCACCCTCCCTACGCCCTGCTCTCTGGCCGCGCCGGCGGCCAGACCCTCAGCGGCGGCAGCGGCCCCGGCGAGGGCCTCAGCCTCCAGTCCACCGCCCACGCCACTCGCGGCAAGGTCATCGTCCCCGATACGCTCAAGCTGGCCGGGCTGGTGATAGAGGACGCGGCCGACAACGAGCGGCTGCGGCTTTCCGCCGCCAGCCCGCATGTCACTCTCAGCGGCGACATAAGGGCTGGAGACCGCGCGGGCATCAACGTAGCCCCCGGCGATGCTGCCCGCCTCTCCCTCTCGGAGGCGAGCGGCACCATCAGCCCCACCGGGGGCATATATGACATCATCAACGCCTCCCTGGCTGCCACCCTGGGAAAAACGCTCAGCACCTACCGCCCCCTCGTGATGTCGGGCCTCCTGAACATGGCCGGGTTCAACATAACCACCGTCCTCGGTCTCTTCTTCGGCCCAACGGTTGCCGCCTCGGGCGGCCTTGGCTCAGCAGTCACCACCTTCGACGCCGTCCGGGCAGCCGGCAACGTTCGCGGGGGCACCGCCGGGGAGGCCCTAGCGATGACGACTTTGCGCGGGCTCGCCGTGCTCGGCCCCACCGTCGGCGCCCCCGGCACCAGCGGCCTCACCGTCACAGACTGGATTGGCCTCGCCATCACCCGCCCCAGTGTGTTCCCCGGCGCTTCCGTAACGAACCGCATCGCCCTGGACATCGCCGACCAGTCGGGCCTGGGTAGCAGCACGAACTACAGCATTCGAGCGCTGGGTACTGCTCCCAGCATCCACGAACCCCCCATCACAATCGGCGCCAGCAGCCCGCCCGCCGCCAACGTCAAGCTGGATGTCGCCGGCGGCCTCGCCCTCCGCCGCAGCGACTTCACCGCCGTCAACGGCAACAACCACAACATCGCCGTCGGCAGCGCCGGCTTCGTCCGCGTTACCGGCCCCACCGCCGCGTTCATCGTCACGGGTATCGTCGGCGGCGTCGACGGCCGAATCCTGATCCTTTACAACGACGCGGGGCAGGACATGACCATCGCCCATCTCAACGCCGGCTCCTCGGCCGCCAACCAGATACGCACCATGGCCGCGGCCGACATCACCACCACCGGCCGGGGAGCGGCGATCCTCGTCTACGACAGCAACGCTTCGCAGTGGGTCGCCATCGTTGTCACCACCTAGAGAGGGGGAAAGAACCTGGAGCCGAAGAACCCAGAACCCCAGCTAGGTTCTAGCTTCCAGGTTCTGCTCTCATATGCCGCAGTTCACCATCACCCTCAGCGACCGGGCCCTGGCCAGGCTCCAGGCCCTGGTCGCCGCCTACAACGCCAACAGCGGCCAGCAGCTGGCGGTGAAGGACTGGATACTCCTTCACCTCAAGGAGCTGGCCATCGGCCAGGACCTGGCCCTGGCCGCCGACGCTCTCGAGAAGCAAAAGCAGGAGGAGCTGGCCGCCGTCATTGAAGCCGAGCGCCGGCGCCTGCTCGATTCCCTGTGATCCCGGCCTGCCCGGCCAGGGAGGAGACGATATGAACCTGACGGAGATGCGCACCCGCGTCCGCCGCGACCTCCACGACGAGGACGCCACCAACCAGCGCTGGACCGACGCGGAGCTGGACCGCCACATCGACCGGGCGGTACGAGAGTTCGGCCTGGCCGTCCCCTTGGAGGCCACGGCGGCCCTCATCACCACCCCCGGCAGCCGCGACCTCTCGCTGGCCGCCCTCAGCGGCCTCGTGGCCGTGGAGGCGGTGGAGTACCCCACCGGCGACTACCCCCCGAGCTACGTCTCTTACTCCGTGTGGTCGGCCACCCTCACCCTGCTCATCGACAGCGCCCCCACCAGCGCCGAGGGCGTCAACGTCTTCTACACGAAGCTGCACACGCTCGACGCCACGACGTCGACTATACCGTCGCGCTACGAGGATCTGGTGGCCACGGGCGCCGGCGCCTACGCCGCGCTGGAGTGGGCCAGCTTCGCGACGAACCGCGTGAACGTCGGCGGCGAGGACGTGTGGAGACGCTATCTGACCTGGGGCCAGGAGCGGCTGGCGGAGTTCGCCCGGGGGCTGGCCCGGCACGGCCGCCGCAACGCCGTCCGCATCCGCCGCCTCTACCGCCCGGCCACCCCGCCCGTCGACCAGTCCACGGTGACAGGGCCATAGGCGTCTGGTCCTGGACGACCTTGACAAATCGTTTCTGCGATCCCATCGTTTAAGACCACGGGCCAATGGTAAGACTTTTGAGCCCCAGGCGTTCGTTTTTGCTTGCGGCGGTGCTCCTCGCTGCCGCGGTAGGCGCGACGGCGGGGGTCCTTGCCGCCCGCAACTCCGGCGATGGCGGGGACTCGCCCCTTGGGGCGCGCGCCGAGGCCGAGGAGGTGTACGGGCCGGACGGCAAATTGCTTGGATCCGAGCAGGCCGGCGATCCCGCTGTTCATTTCCCGGCGGCCCTGGAGGACCTCCCCAACCCCGCGTCGCACCTCACCGTCGATGCCAGCGGGCACCTGTGGTTCGTGCAGTTCGCTTACGGCGGGCCCACCAATAAGCTGTACCACTACGACCCTGCTGCGGACGCCCTCGAATCCTTTGACATCCCCGCCAGCGTCGGCAGCGAGCTTTTCTCTGCCATCGCTGTGGACGGGCGGGGCCACGTGATCTCGGCGGAGGGATACCTGGTCCTCGACTTTGACCCGAGCTCCGATACCTTTAAGGAGTTTACGCTCCCGGAGTCGCCGGCCGGCGCCGCCTCCCTGTCCGGTCACGAAGGGACATTCATAACGGACATGACCCTCGACGGCGAAGGCCGGGTCTACATCAGCCGCATGAACGTAGCCGCTATTGCCGAGCTGGACCTCAACACGGGCGAGACTCGAGATCTCCCGTTCCTCCCGTCCTTCGGGCCCGCCTATGACATCGCCCTGGCCGGGAACACTCTCTGGATGACCAGCCGCTGGGACCAAGAGGGGCGCGGTCCCGCCCGGACGGGCTACGTGGGCGTCTCCAGCGGCCGCTTCCAGGCCGTCCCGGGTAAGACCACGGCCCTGGCCAGCGCCCCCGGCGGCCCGGCCTACGCGATAGGCTGGGAGCCACTCGGACTCGTGACTGTCGGTGACACGGGACTGTCCCCTGTGGCAACGGTGCCTTCGCTTTCCGCCGGCGCATCGTCTCGGCCCGGGCTGGCGGATTATCTGGCTGTTGACGGGGTGACAGGCGTCGTGTGGATGACGACGGACGGCTCGAGAACCCTGTCTCGGCTGGACCCCTCCACTGGGGCCGCGACCACTTACGAGCTGCCGCGGTACGTAACCTCCATCGAGCCGCTAGGGTGCTCGCTCGGGGAGCCCTGCCCCACGGTAGGGGAACTTGCTACTCACGTGCGGGCGCTTGCCGTCGCGCCCAACGGTGACCTCTACTTCTCGGACGCCACCCGCAACCGCGTCGGCGTAATCGGCCCCCGTAGCCGGTGACGCAAGCCCCTTAGCTCTGGCGCCCGCATATCCTATTATGCGTTCGCCATGCGCACCCTTACCGCGGAGCTGCTGGCGGCCCAGAAGAGCGCCTCCGCCGTCCCCTACCTCAAGGTGGTCATCTCCGACCGTATCGGCGGCGTCAGGCGGCTGGCCTGGTCCCGCCTCTACAGCGGCAGCGAGCCCGACAACTACCACGCCGCCGCCATGCCCGGCGACGGCTCCCTCTGCCGGTGCCGCATCCAGGGCGGCCAGCTCTACTACCAGCGGGTCGCGGCTCCAGCGCCGGGCAGCAACTTCGGCTCCTGGACGGTGCTGAACGCGGCCGCCGACGCCGGCGTGGCCCTGTGCAGCGACGGCTCGCGCGTCCTCCTCTTCTACGTCGGCACCAACGGCACCACCCTCAACGTGCGGGAGAGCACCGACAGCGGCGCAGGCTTCGGCGCCGCTGTGGCCATCGCCACCGCCCCCACGTCCGTGGGCTGGCTCGCCGCCGACGTCAAGGCCAGCGGCGATGCCGTCCTCGTCTACTCCGTCGGCGCCGCGGTGTACACGCTGAAGCGCACGGGCGGCGCCTGGGGCAGCCCCTCGGCCTGGACCAACAGCATCGCCTCGGTGACCGGCCTCGCCTGCTACTACCAGGACGACTTCAACGTCGTGGTGGCGGGGACGGACAGCGCCGCCAACGCGAAGGTGTGGACGGCGGTCTTCGGCGACGGCTTCTCCGAGCCCGTCGGCATCTGGTCGGTCCTGCGCGAGGTCGCGCTGGGCAGCTCCGGCTCGGGCGTCAGCTTCCGGGCGCCCTTCCTGTCCCAGCCCGATGTCTACCGCCTCACCTTCGTCGAGAAGTACAGCGGGACCCAGTCGTACAGCCGCCCCTATCTTAGCTACTCGCCGCCCACCGTCGACTTCAGCTCCAACCTCTGGCGCGAACCCGTCCCCTTCGACCTCACCGGCGACTTCGGCCTGGCCGTCGCCTTCAGCGGCTCCGCCGTCTGGCTGGCGACTCCTTCCGGGGTCTGGCGCGCCGATTTCAACGTACCCTCCCTGGACGTCACCGCCGACGTCCTGGAGGCGAGCACGGAGGACCGCCCGTCTGACGGCCGCCTCCGCCTCTTCCTCCGCAACGACGACGGCCGCTACTCCGCCCTGCCGTCGGCCGTCAAGCTCGGGGCGGAAGTGCGCCTGAGCCCCGGCTACGTCACGGGCGCCGGCGCCCAGGCCTCCGACGGCCCCGCCTACTGGGTGGAGGCCATCGAGCACGCCTCCGGCGGCGGCAGCGCCACCCTCGTCATCGAGGCGCGCGACGGCTGGAGCCTGCTGGAGGCGTGGCGGGCCCGCCGCCAGTACGCCTGGTCCGCCGGGGAGAAGAACGTCTTCAACCTCCTCCTCTTCGTCTTCGCCCGCGCCGGCCTGCCCTTCGCCGGCTCCGGCAGCAGCGACGCCTCCAGCGACTTCTATCCCGCCTTCACCATCCACCCGGGCGAGTCCGGCCGCACCGCCGTCGAGCGGCTCCTGGCCATGGTCCCCGACGCGGTCTTCTTCCAGAACGCCTTCGCTTTCCTCAAGGAGCCGCTGGCCGCGGAGTCTCCGGTCTACGCCTACGGCATGGACCACGCCCTGCTGGACGGCCGATATCGCAGCGTCCTCCCACGGGCGAACCGGGTCCAGCTCTTCGGCGACGGCGTGTTCCAGGAGCGCTTCGACTGGCCCGGCATCGCCAGCGTTTACGATCGCCTCCGCCAGGTGCGCGACCTGAACCTGACGACCGTGACCGACGCCGACGACAGGGGGGACGCTGAGCTCCGCCGCGAGGCCGTTGCCGCCAGCGCCGGGGAGATCGTGGCGCCGGTCAACTGCGGCCAGGAGCTTTACGACGTGATAACGGTGACGGACGCCGGCGCGGGCCTGTCGGCGGCGGCGCGGCGGGTGCTGGGCATCGCCCTCCACTACGACACTCGTCGCCGGCCCTTGTACCAGCACCGGCTGACCCTTGGGGGTGTGTGATGACGCTGGTGAGAGGCGTGGTGAAGGCGTTCGACTCCGGCACCTACAAGGCGACGGTCCAGCTCAGCGGCTCGCTGGCCGTGTGGCTGGAGGGGCTGGCGGTGGCCCGCAACATCGCTGCGGCGGAGATCGTGGCCGGCCGCAGGTGCGCCGTCGCCTTCTTCGACGAGGCGAACCCCAAGGACGCCGTCGTCATCGCCGTGTACACGTAGGAGGCGTCATGGTGCAGGGAAAGCGACAGCCGCCCGAGAAGCCGCCCCAGGCCCCTGTGGGCGCCCCCGCTCCTCTCGTGACGGACGCCCCGGTGGACGAGGACCTGCGGTCGCAGAAGGTGGTGCGGTCGGGCGCGGCCGTGATGGCTGTGCTCTGGGAGGAGTGAGGCAGCGGAGTGGGTCACTTGAACAGCCGGCAGGGCAACGCGACGCTGAAAGGATTTCTGTAACGCTTTAGCGGTCGCGGTAGTTGCTCTCTTCAGGGCACTTCGGCTAGAATCTGCCAAGTCGGAAAGGAAGGTGCGCTCATGCCGGCGACAAAGACCAAGACCAAAATTCAATATCAGGTCGCGCAGTCGCAAGGCGCAATGGACGAGTGGCGCGTAGAGCGAATCGACTACGAGAGTGAGGGTGAGGTCTCCGTGGCGATATTCTCAGGCCCGAAGGCTAAGGAACGCGCCAACGAATACGCACCGTTCAAGAACGGGCAGCGTTAGAACCGTACCTCAACATCGATATTATCAACGCACGTCTGCGGGCGTGAGTGGTTGGGCGCAGTATGCCAGTCGCCGTCCCGACTCGATACGTTTTCCAGTTCGTCCAGGAAAATGCACCGCCAGTTGTTTGGCGACCCGTCCGGCTCCAGCCCCGTGCGGCTCTCGCCCGCGAACTGATAAAACAGCGCTTGCTGTCGGCCCGTTTCGTGCCGATAACGTGTGGGCACATTTCCCGATAGTAACCCTTATACGTGGCGGTGATCTGCTTCCTGTGTGTCACCGCCTTGCGGACGATCGCGTACACGTCAGGCATCTTCTAGTCACCTTGAGGTGGAAGCGGTCGGCTTGGCATGAAGTCCTTCATCACGTCGATGTTAGCCGTGATTCTCCCACCTTCGACTCGAATTAAACCCCGACTCTCCAAATAGTTCAGATCACGGCTCAACGTCTTTGCGGTGACACCGTGATAGAGTTGTGATAGCGAGTGTCCACCCTTTCGCAGCTGGCTAACCAACACTGGTTCATCGGGCAAGCCCAAGAGAAAGTGAAACATCCTCTCGCCAGGCTTGGTGCCAAGTCTGCCGTCATCCGCCAATCGTTCTCTTGCGAAGTCTCGAAACGCAATGACGGTAACCTCGGAAAGAATCTCTTGGTGCACGGCTTCCTGCTCGCTGACTAAGCCGTGTAATGCAAATTTGACGAACGGTGTTATATCTCCCTTCGTGTTGAATCGCACATGGTCCAGCATTGCCACGTACTCGGGTCGATGCTGATAGTAATAGTTAGCGAGCGAATAGAAGCCACGGGCATTGATGCCGCCTTGGTATAACACGAAACTCTCCACCCCACGAGCCGTCCGCCCGTTACCATCACCGAAAGGGTGAATGCTGATTACGTAGAAGTGAGCGACGATTGCACGGATAGCGGGCGCCCAGCCTCTACTTGGGCCTGTGTTAAACCATTCTATGAATTCGGCCATTAGCCGAGAGATGTCTTCCCCCGATCGCGGCGGAACATAATTGCCCACGTGAACAGCATGGCTCCTATAGACGCCCGGCTCGTTCTGCGGGTAGTCAATGTTCTGAGTAGTTAGGCGATGAATCATGCGGACTAGGTCCTCGGTCACCGGATGATTAGGCTCTTGACGTACTAGCCCGGCAACGAACCGCATCACATGATCTGCGTTCCGAACCTCTTGCTCGGCCCGCTTGCGGGACTCCGGAAGAACTCGCTCGGTAGGTGCTGCGGATATGATTTGCTCTACCTCTGATTCGCTCACCTCAGTCCCCTCTATCCCGGTCGTACCGCGAACCGCCCGCATGATATTGAGACTGTCGATATGACGCTGTACCGCCGGCGGTAGGGGTATGCCATGGATCACCTTGGCTAGAGCATCCACCTTCGCCACACTGGACACCATTTCAGGGTCTTGCTCGTTCAACCGACAATTGAAATCGATATCCCACTGCGGCACGTGTTCAACGCCCTCCTTCGTCGATGTCCATGATGGTGTACTCGTTAATGTCTACCATAATGTCCCATGCAATGGCCCATCTACAATATATATTACACGTCACGCAACTTTGTATGTCAAATGTCCAATGACATGTTCTGCCGACCGCGTGCTGAACGTACATCGACGTCCGGCAACGCCGTAAATTTCCTGAAGTGCAATCTTTCACTGACTGCCCATAGGGTCCGCGCAGGCTGGACAGCCCCCTGGCGGCCTCTTATAATGGCCGCAAGTAGCACACTTATTCGAACGGTAGGCAGGACAGGCGATTGGGCGACCGCGTCGTTTCCGCGAAACTCCAGGAAGACGACCTCACCCTCGACACCACCCTCCGTCCCAAGCGCCTCGCCGACTTCGTAGGCCAGGAGCGGATCAAGGAAAACCTGAGCATCGCCGTCGCCGCCGCCAGGCAGCGCGGCGACCCCCTCGACCACCACCTGCTGTACGGGCCGCCCGGCCTGGGCAAGACCACCCTCGCCCACATCATCGCCCACGAGATGACCGTCTCCATCCGCATCACTTCCGGCCCGGCCGTCGAGCGCCCCGGCGACCTGGCGGCCATCCTCACCAACCTCCAGGAGCAGGACGTCCTATTCATCGACGAGGTCCACCGCCTGCCGCGGGCGGCCGAGGAGATCCTCTACCCGGCCATGGAGGAGTTCGCCCTTGACATCGTTCTGGGGCGGGGGCCGGGCGCGCGCAGCGTGCGCCTCTCCGTGCCCCGCTTCACCCTCATCGGCGCGACCACCCGCTACGCCATGCTCAGCTCGCCCCTGCGCGACCGCTTCGGGGCCGTCTACCGCCTCGACTTCTATGACGAGGAGTCCATCACCACCATCATCCGCCGCAACGCCGGCATCTTGGACGTCCCTATCGACGAGGAGGGGGCGCGGGAGATCGGCCGCCGCTCGCGGGGGACGCCGCGCGTGGCCAACCGGCTGCTGCGCCGCGTCCGCGACTTCGCCCAGGTGATGGGCGACGGCTCCGTCACCGCCGCGGTCGCCGGCGAGGCCCTCGCCCGCTTGGAGGTGGACGAGCTGGGCCTGGACGAGGTGGACCACAAGGTCCTGCACGCGATCATCGACAAGTACGGCGGCGGCCCCGTCGGCATCGAGACCATCGCCGCCTCCATCTCGGAGGAGGCGGACACCATCATGGACGTCTACGAGCCCTACCTGATGCAGGTGGGGTTCATCCAGCGCACGCCGCGGGGGCGGATGGCCACGCCCCACGCCTACGTGCACCTGGGGCTGGAGCCGCCGGAGAAGGCCGGCTCCGCCCAGAAGGGCTTGTGGGAGTAGGCTCCCTCGCGCTGTAACGTCTCCGCGCGGCGGGCCGTCTCTCCTTTACGAAAGGTCCAATGTTATGACTGCTTTCTTCGGCCGCCTCATCCGTGCCCTCCAGCGAGAAGACGGCGCCACCCTCGGCGAGTACAGCCTGGTCCTCGCCTTCATCCTGGTCGCCTGTGTCGCCGCCCTGACCGCTCTGGGCCTGGTGATCACCGACTTCTACAACAACATCATCCCCGGCTTCGGATAGGCCTTGCCGCTGTCCTCCGGATAGCGTAAACTCCCTTCCGCTGCGCCGGGAAACCCTCCGTATACGTTCAGCAGCGGGAGCACGTCTTGAACCCGTTTGCCCACTCGCGGAACTATGCCCGCATGGGGAACGTCATCATGCGGCCGATGTTTCGCCTTTTTCCCGTGCCCGACGGCTTCACCCTGCTGACGACCGTCGGCCGGCGCTCCGGCAAGCCCCGCAGCCAGCCGGTGCGCGCGGTGCGGCGGGACAAGAGCGTGTACATCACCCGGATCATGTTAGCGAAACGGCCGGCCGACTGGCTGCGGAACGTCCGCGCTAACCCGAGAGTGCGGGTGAAGATGGGCCGGCGCTCCTACGAGGGCGTGGCCCGCGAGGTGACCGACCCGTCCGAGCGGGAGGCGGCGGCCAGCGTCTACCTGAGCGTGGTCACCCCTTTCGACTACTTCGACTACGCCAGCCTCTATTGGGGCTTCCCGACCCGGCGCAAGATCGACGAGGTGCACCGGCGCTGGGTGCGGGAGGGCACCGTCGTCCGTATCGACCTGGAGGAGGCATGACCGAGCGCCAGCGCGTATCGTCCAACAGCCCCTATGAGGAGATCATCGGCTTCTCCCGCGCCGTCCGCGTGGGGAACACCGTCTACGTCTCCGGCACCGTCGCCTGGGGCGAGGACGGGGAGCTCGTCGGCGCCGGCGACGTGTACGCGCAGGCCCGGCAGGCCCTCCGCAACATCGGGGCGGCGCTGGAGAAGGCGGGCGCCTCCCTTCAGGACGTCGTGCGCACCCACATATACCTCACGGACGTCTCCCGCTGGGAGGAGGCCGCCCGCGCCCACGCCGAAGCCTTCCGCGACATCCGTCCCGCCGCCACCATGGTCGAGGTCAGCCGCCTGGCCGGCCCCGACATGCTGGTCGAGATTGAGGCCGAGGCCGTGGTATAAAGGGTGTAGAATTCGGGAGGGCAAGCGGATGAACGACCTGCACGGTAGACAATTATTAGATAATAAAAATATTAAAGGAGGAGGAATAGGATGAAAGAGTATGCCTTGATAACCGGAGCCAGCTCAGGGATCGGTCTCGCCATCGCGAAGACCCTCGGCCGGGAGGGGGCGGGCGTCGCCCTCTGCGGCCGCACCCTGAAGCCGATGGAGGCGGCGGCCGCGGTCATCGAAGACAGCGGCGGCCGGGCCTTCGCCCGCGCCGTCGACGTCCGTGACGAGAAGCAGGTGCGGCGCCTGGTTGACGAGGCGGTGAAAACGTTCGGCCACCTGGACGTAATGGTGAACAACGCCGGTGTCAACCACTTCGACAACGTGATTGACGGCGACGTGGGCAACTGGCGGGAGGTGCTCGACGTCAACGTCATCGGCCTGCTCATCGGCTTCCGCGAGGCGGCGCGGGTGATGCGCCAGCAGGGCGGCGGGCACATCGTCAACATCTCCAGCGTGGCCGCCCTCGGCTACGAGGCCGACAACCCCATCTACTGCGCCTCCAAGCACGCGGTCAACGCCGCCGTCGAGAGCCTGCGCCTGGCCCTCCAGGGCCAGAACATCCGCATCACCACCATCATGCCGGGAGGCGTGCTCACCAACCTCGCCCGCTACCTGCCCCAGGAGCGGCTGGACGCCGTCGGCCGTATGTTCGGCATCGACCCCGAGCAAGCGCGCGTCCAGGCCGGCCAGCACATCCCCGCCGACATCCTCGACCGCGTGGCCGGCGTCACCGAGCGCACGCTCCTCCGCCCGGACGACATCGCCCGGGCGGTCCTCTACGCCGTCACCCAGCCGGAGACGGTGCACGTCAACGAGGTGGTGGTGCGGCCGGCGCAGCAGCTCCAGATTCCCGCCGGCTAATCGGCGGCACGCCTGTGGCGGCGGCCCGCATCATCGTCCGCGAAGCGAGGGAGGAGGACTTCGACGCCCTCCTCCGCCTCCTCGAGCACCTGGACGAGAGCATGTACGCGCCGTCCGGCGATCCGGGCGGCGAGCAGCGAGCGGACGTCTTCCGCCGCATCCTGGTTGACCCCTGGCAGCGGCTCCTGGTGGCCGAGGACGGCGGGCGCATCGTCGGCAGCGCCCACCTCATGGTCCTCCAGCACTTCGACAATGCGCTTAAGCGGTCGGGCGTCGTCGAAGGCGTCGTCGTGGACGAGGCGTACCGGGGGAAGGGCGTGGGGGCGGCGCTGATGCGGGGGGTGGCCGAGATGGCGCGGAAGCAGCGGTGCTACAAGCTGGCGTTGACCTCAAACCTGGCGCGTTCCGGCGCCCACCGCTTCTACAGCCGGCTGGGCTGGAAGCGCAGCCACTCCGGCTACAGCCTCGAGCTGTAGCCTACGGCAGGCTCCGCAGGTACCTGTCGATCGCCTCGGCGGCGCGGCGACCGTCGGCCAGGGCGGTGACGACGAGGTCGGCGCCGTTGACGTTGTCCCCGCCGGCGAAGACGCCCGGCCGGCTCGTCTGGAACGTGGCGGGGTCGACCCTGATCAGCTTCCGGCGGCTGGTGCGCAGGCCGGGCGTGCTCCGCTCGAGCTGGTCGTCCCCCTCGTAGCCGATGGCGATGGCGACGGTGTCCGCCGGCAGGACGAACTCCGTGCCGGGGATCGGCACGGGCCGCCGGCGCCCGCTCTCGTCTGGCTCGCCCAGCTTCATGCGCTGGCACTCTACCGCCGTCAGCCGCCCGTGCTCGCCGCTGAAGCGGAGGGGAATTGTCAGGTACATGAACTCGACCCCCTCCTCCCGGGCGTGGCGCCGTTCCTCCTCGCGGCCCTTCTGCTCCGACTCCGTTCGACGGTAGATGCAGGTCACCGTCTGCGCCCCCAGGCGGACCGCCGTGCGCACGCAGTCCATCGACGTGTCTCCCCCGCCGATGACCACAACGTGCCGCCGGGCGATGTCCAGCGGCTGGCGCAGGTCTTCCGGGAGGTCCTCCGGCTTGAGGTTGCCGCGCACCAGGAACTCCGTGGCCATGTAGATGCCGTTCAGCTCCTCGCCCGGTACGTCCAGCCGTCCTCCTACGCCGGCGCCGCTCCCCAGGAACACCGCGTCGTAGCCCGACTCGAACAGCTCGTCGATGGTCACGTCCCGGCCGATGAGGGTGTTGCAGACGAAGCTGATCCCCAGGCGCCGGGCGTACTCCAGGTAGTCTTCCAGCACCTCCTTGCGCATCTTGAAGTTGGGGATGCCGTAGCGGAGGATGCCGCCGGGCTCCGGCCAGGCGTCGTAGACGGTGGCGGTATGCCCCCTTTTGACCAGCTCCTCGGCGGCGCCCAGCCCGGCTGGACCGGAGCCGACGATCGCCGCGCTCTTCCCCGTCGGCGGCGGCAGATCGGGCATGGGATAGCCGGTGGTCCGGCGCTGGTAGTCGGCGACGAACGCCTCCAGCTTGCCGATGGCGACCGGCGGCTGGCGCCCTACATAGTCCGGCCTGATGGCGAAGCCGACCACGCAGGCTCCTTCGCACAGCGACTCCTGAGGGCAGAGGCGGCCGCACATCTCCGGCAGGTTGCTGGTCTCGCGGAACCTGTCGGCGGCGGCGACGGGATCGCCCTCCTCCAGGAGGAGCAGGGCGCCGGGGATGTCGTTGCCCACCGGGCAGGCCTGCTGGCAGGGGGCGTCAGGGCAGTGGATGCAACGCTCGGCCTCGATCTTGGCCGTCTGCAGGTCGTAGCCCAGGAACACCTCGTCCCAGTTCTGGACGCGGAGATTCGGGTCCTGCTTGCGGACCGCCTGGACGGGTATCTCCAGCCTTCGATGGTTATCGCAGGGCATTGGGGCTCATTCCGATGGCTATATAGCGTTGGTTGTGGGGACTGGGGCGCCTCGCGTGAAATAAGTTTAGCATTACAAGGCTATTTTGCAACTGGGGACTGAATAAATGCCGCTATCCGTGTTCCCGTGCCGTCGCGCGCCTATGTGGCGGGCTGGGGGGAAGGCTCCCCCGCGGGACCGTGACCGTCGCCGCCGGGGGTCACGGCCTGTCCCTCCTCGTACGTCATCCGGTAGAGGCGGGCGTACAAGCCGTCGCGGGCCAGGAGCTGCGCGTGCGTGCCCGTCTCCACGATGCGCCCCTGGTCCAGCACCATCACCCGGTCGGCGCCGCGGATTGTCGACAGGCGGTGGGCGATGACGAAGGAGGTGCGGCCCTTCAGGAGCCGCTTGAGCGCCTTCTGGATCGTCGCCTCGGTGACCGTGTCGACGTTAGCCGTCGCTTCGTCCAGGATGAGGATGCGGGGGTCGGCCAGGATCGCCCGGGCGAAGCTGATGAGCTGGCGCTGGCCCACCGAGAGGTTCAGCCCCCGCTCGTGCAGGACGGTCTCGTAGCGCTCGGGGAGGCGCTTGATGAAGTCGTGGGCGCCCACGGCCCGCGCCGCCGCCTCGACCTCCTCGTCGGTCGCCTCCAGCCGCCCGTAGCGGACGTTGTCCCGCACGGTGCCCGAGAAGAGGAACGGGTCCTGGAGAACGATCCCCAGCCGGCGGGCCAGCGAGCGACGCTCGATCTGGCGGATGTCCGTCCCGTCGACGAGCAGGCGGCCACCGGTCACGTCGTAGAAGCGGGCGACCAGCGACGTGAGGGTAGACTTGCCCGCGCCGGTCGGGCCGACCAGGGCGATGGTGTCGCCCGGGCTCACCCTCAGATCGATGTCGTGGAGGACCTCGACGTCCGGCACGTACTCGAAGTGGACGTGGTCGAACCTCACCTCGCCGCGGATGTCGGGGAGCTCGACGGCGTCCGGTGCGTCGACGATCTCGGGCTTCGTGTCCAGCACCTCGAAGATGCGCTGACCGCCGGCCATCGCCCGCTGGAGCTGAGTGTACTGGAGGACCAGGTCGCGCACCGGGTCGAAGAAGCGCTGGACGTAGAGGGCGAAGGCGACGATGGTGCCCACGCCGGCGGCGACCTCCACGTCGCCGTTCAGCACCCGGATGCCGCCCACGACGATGACCAGGGCGGTGGCCACCGCTACCAGCAGCTCCACCGTCGGCAGGACGGCCGCCGACAGCCGGCCCGCCTCCACGTTGGCGCTCCAGTTGTCCGCGTTCAGCCGGTCGAAGCGGCGGATGTTCTCGTCCTCTCGCGACAGGCTCTGGATCACGCGGACGCCGGACACGTTCTCCTGGAGGTTGGCGTTGACGATGGCGATCGCCTGGCGGACGCGTACGAACGCCTGCCGCGCCCGCGCCTGCCATATCGCCAGGGCGATGACCAGGAAGGGCACGACGGTGAAGGTGATCAGGCCCAGCTCCACGTCCTGGTAAAGCAAGAAGAAGATAACCAGCGCCAGACCCACGAAGTCGGCGAGGATGGTGAGGGCGCCCGTGGTCAGCAGCTCCTGGAGCACCGTCACGTCGTTCTGAACGCGGGACATGATCCGGCCGACCTCGTTGCGGTCGATGAAGCCGAGCGACAGTTTCTGGATGTGGTCGAACATCTGGGTACGCAGGCTGAGGAGGACGTTGTGCCCCATGTAGGCGGTCGAGGCCTGCTGCACGTACTGCGACGCCCAGCCCACCAGCGCCAGCCCCAGCAGCGCGACGCCGATCAGCGTCACGCCCATCAGGTTCCCGCTCCCGATGAACCGCTCGATGGCCAGGCCGACGAGGAAGGGTTGGGTGTAGGAAGCCCCGGCGAATAGGAGCATCGACGCCAGCGTCACGACTACGTGCCGCTTGTACGGCTTGAGGTAGGGGAGCAACCGGCGCACGACCGAGTGGTCGTAGACGCGCCCCAACTCCTCGTCGTCCCAGCCGTCGACGCTGCGCTTCAGGTTCGACGAGGGCCGTCCGCCCATCTGATAGTGACCGTGGCTCCAGCCCCCTGCTGCCGAACCGCCCCAGAACGCCATCGCTAGCTCCCCGCCGCCGTCGCGGGCACTTCCTGCCCGGCCGTCGGGGCCACGCCTAGCGCCTCCTCCTGGTCCCGCAGCTCCAGGTCGTAGATCTGGCGGTAGAGCCCGCCCTTCCGCAGGAGCTGGTCGTGGCGGCCCCGCTCCACGGCCTCGCCGTCCCGCAGCACCAGGATCTGGTCCGCCATCTTCAGCGTCCGCAGCCGCTGGGCGATGACGAAGGTGGTGCGCTCCTCCATCAGCCTGGCCAGCGTCTGCTGGATCAGGTACTCCGTCTCCGTGTCGACGCTGGACGTTGAGTCGTCCAGGATCAGGATCTTCGGGTCCCGCAGGAGCGTCCGCGCGATGGCGATGCGCTGCTTCTGGCCGCCGGACAGAGTGATGCCCCGTTCGCCCACCCAGGTGTCGTAGCCTTCGGGCAGGCTCATAATGAAGTCGTGGATGTGGGCGGCCCGGGCCGCCTCCTCGATTTCTTCCTGGCTGGCGTCCACCGCCCCGTAAGCGATGTTGTCGCCGACGGTGGCCGAGAAGAGGAACACGTCCTGCTGCACCGTGCCGATGGCCCGCCGCAGCGACTGCAGGGTTACGTCGCGGATGTCCATACCATCGATAGTGATGCGGCCGCGCGTGGGGTCGTAGAAGCGCGGCATCAGGTTGACGATTGTCGTCTTGCCGCTGCCGGCTGGCCCCATCAGGGCGATCACCTGCCCCGGCTTCGCCTCGATGTCGATGCTCTTGAGCACCGGCGAGATAGAGTCGTAGCCGAAGGAGACGTCCTCGAACCGCAGGTGCCCCTTCACGTCCCTCAGCTCCGGGGCGGACGGCTTCTCCTTCACCGCCGACTCCGCGTCCAGGATCTCGTAGATGCGCTGGGCGGCGGACCCGGCCCGCGCGGAGATCATGACGATCCACCCCAGGCTGCGTACCGGCATCTGGAGCAGGGTCAGATAGAGGAGGAAGGCGCTCAGCTCGCCCAGCCGCAGGGAGCCGGCGATGACCTCGCGGCCGCCTAGCCAGAGCACGGCGGCTATCGCCGCCATCCACATCCCGCTCATCAGCGGGCCGTTGACAGCCTGAATCCGGCTCGACTGGTACGAGTGGGCGAAGACCTGCCGCGCCTCTACGGCGAACTTCTCGCTCTCGTACTCCTCCCGCGCGAACGCCTTGACCACGCGGGCACCGGTCAGCGCCTCCTGGAGCACGGTGGTCATCCGGCCCAGGCCGTCCTGCACCTTCGCCCACAACGGCCGCATCGAAAGCGCCATCACCGAGGAGCGCCAGGCGATCACCGGCACGAACGCCCAGGCCACGAGGGCCAGCTTCCAGTTGGTCCACAGCATCAGTCCCAGCACCACGCCCAGCAGGATGACGACGTAGGCCAGGCGCAGGACGCCCAGCTGGACGTACCAGCGGAGGGCTTCGACGTCCTGGGTGGCCCGCGACATCAGCTGTCCCGTCTGCGCGCGGTCGTGGTAGGCGTAGGAGAGGCGCTGGAGGCGGTCGTAGATGCCGTTGCGCAGGTCGTAGGCGACCCGCTGCGACAGCCACTCGCCCAGGTACTGGTGCATGAACGAGAAGAGGCCGCGGAAGGCCGCCGCCCCGACGACCGCCAGCGCCACAATCACCAGCGCCGGCGTGCTACCGTCGACGACGAAGCGGTCGCCCTGTCTTTCGACGCCGATACCGAAGTCGATCCCCCAGCGGATGAGCTGGGGCATCACCAGTATGAAGCCGCTGGAGGCAAAGACGGACAGAAGGGCGATAGCAGTTCGCCCTTTGTAGGGCCGGAGGAAGCTCAGGACACGTATCAGGTACATCAGCGAAACGCCCGGGGCCGGGTCAGGCCCATTCTAGCCGAATCTGACGCTAACGTAAAGGCGCATGGGCTGGCCGCGTTTTCCTGCTCCCCATCTGGTGCTAAAATGTCGGCATCGCGATGCAGACAGCGGCGGTGCGCCACAAGGTCCGGCCCATGAACCTGGGCGACATCCCCCAGGTCATGGAGATCGAGGAGGAGTCTTTCCCCACCATGTGGCCCCCCACCGCCTTCAAGCGCGAGCTCCAGCAGAACCGCCTCGCCCGCTACCTGGTGGCCTTAGAGCTTCGGGGCGACGGCAAAGGGGACAGCGGGGAGGAGGTCGACCAGGAGAAGCTGCTCCTCCAGCGGCTGGCCGCCCAGCAGCGAGGCGGCGGCGGCGGCGGCCTGACCCGCTTCCTGGACGAGTTGCGGCAGATGCTGGGCGGCGAAGAGGCGGCGCCCCTCCCGCCGGAGGACCAGCGGGCGGAGCTGGTCGTCGGGTTCGTCGGCGTGTGGCTGATGGTGGAGGAGGCCCACGTCGTGACCATCGCGGTGAGGGAGAGCCACCGCGGCCGCGGCATCGGCGAGCTCATGCTGATCTCCGCCCTGGAGCTGGCGATGGCCAACGACCAGCCGCTGGTGACTCTGGAGTGCCGCGTCTCCAACGCCGTGGCCCTGAGCCTCTACGAGAAGTACGGCTTCCAGCAGGTGGGCCTGCGGCCCCGCTACTACACCGATAACCACGAGGACGCCTACGTCCTGACTACCGAGAACCTGTCCTCCGCTGCGTACCACCGGCGCTTTGAGCAGCTCAAGGAGGAGCACCGGGAGCGCTGCGGCGACTACGAGTTGCACCTGTGATGACCGGCCGCCCTCCCTTGCGTTTCGCCTCGCCCCTGCGCTAGGGTGACGGTGGCCATGGCCTCCGCCCTCGAAAAGCTGCGCCGTCACTTGGACCGCGTCCCCTTCCTTCGCGGCACCGGCCCCGTCTCCTACGACTACGGCCAGTGGGTAGACACCACCCACCACACCCTCGTCACCCTCTTCGGCGAGGGGTCGGCGGAGGAGCAGGGGTTCCTGGAGATCGTGGGCGAAGGCGCGGAGGCGCGGGGCTGGGGCCTTCCCCTGGCGCCGGAGCACCCCTGGGGCATGCTCGCCCGCCTGGAGCGCGCGGAACAGTACCTGCGCGAGTTGCTGAGTAAGGTAGAGCAGAAGGCGGAGACGTAGCTGCAGGGCTTTAGCCCTGCCCGGCAGGCCATCGCTGGAGGGCTGAAGCCCTCCTCTACGTTTTCGCGGCTGCCGCCTCTTTCGCCCTGGCGGCCGTGGCCACCAGCTCGGCGGCCACCTCTTCCGCAAGCTTTGCGGTATCGATAACCAGCTCGTACAGCGAGGGGTCGTTCACTTCCACCTTCCAGAACTTGCGGCGTAGGTGCGGGAGAGCAGTACCTCCAGGCCGCCGCTGCCGGTGAGGGGGTCGCCGCCGGCGGCCGCCGAGCGCTCGAGGAAGTTGCGGAGCATCGCCGCCAGACGCTCGCCGAAGGTGAGGCAGCGCTCGTCCCGCTCCGCCAGGGCGCTCACGGTGACGCCCAAGCGGCGGGCGGCGTCCACCAGCAACTGCTGGTCCACGTAGTCGATCTTCAAACGCTTGGCGGCGGCCTGCCCGACTTCGCGGGCGCCGCTGCCCAGCGTCCCCGACATGGTGATGACCGGCATAGTTATCCGCTCATATAGACGACAGACCGGGCCATCTGTTAAGGCTCACTCAGTATAGCACAGGCTCTCATCGCAACCTGCCGCCTCCGGACGCGCTACAATAGTCGGGGGTCGCCCATGTCCCGACGAGAGGGCGTCGGGCGGCTGCTGCCGCGGTATCTGTGGGGCGCCTACACCCTGGACATCGAGGAGCTGCTCTCGGGCCGCCAGGTCGTGTAGCGAAGGCCCGCCCTAATCCACGGGGGGGGGGTCCCCACCCGGAGCTAGGGCGGCTCCACAACCACGGTGCCGCCCATTCCCCCGTGGTACGTGCAGACGAAGCCGTATTTGCCGGGCTCGTCGACCCTCACCTTCACCGAGCCGAACTCGCCGCCCTGGACGTCATCGCTGACGACGTCGTCGCCGCTGCCCAGGCGCTGGTCGGGCCCGGCCATCACAAAGTTATGCACGGCCTGTCCCTGGTTCCACAGGCGAATGCGGTAAGTCTGCCGCATTTTGACCGTCACCGATCGCGGCTGGAAGAAGTTGTCGCCCATGGCCAGCAATACGGTGGGCACGTTGGCGTCTTCCCCGCTGCTGGATCTCACCCGCGTCCCAACGATCACCGCCCCGGCAACAACGATGCCGATAACGGCGGCGGCCGCTAGTCCATAAACAACACGTCGGATCCGGGCCTGGGCCCTTTGCCCGGCTCGCTGGGCGGCTTGCCGTTGGGCCCTCCGCTGCTTCTTGATCTCCTTTCGCGCGGTCATCCCGATGCGGGCTTGGCTGGCGGCTGACATGTACATGCAGGGGTAGAAAGCGTCGAGGAACCCCGTCGCCGTGAGGGATTGTCGAGAGTCGTCCCCCGCATACATCTAAAGTACGCGGTGCGCCGGGGGGCCGTCAGTCAGGTAGAACATGGATTACGATGTGGGGCTCTGCCCGACACGCGCTAACCGTAAGCGGTGAGAAGGCCGTTGCGCAGCGCGTAGCTGGCCACCTCCGACCGGTGGTGGAGGTTGGTTCGCTGGGACTAGGTTTAGCTTTCGACGTCAGCCGCAGACACGATAATGGTGCCGGTGACGCCCCTGTCGCTCTCATCACGGAATTTGTAGCGTCCGGGCTCATCGAATCTGACCACCATCGTTCCCCTAAGCCCTGGCTCGATCGCCGGGGGCTCCGTCACATAGTCGTCGCTGCTATTGTACTTGCCGTCTCCACCGCTAGCGCGGATGCCCTGGAGTGCGTTGGTGCGGTTCTCGACCACTATCTTGACGGTCTCCCCGGCCCCAAGCTCTACGGAATTCGGCGAAAATACGACCTCGCCCTTCTTCACCGTCAGCTTGATGTTTACGGTGCGGGTAGCCTCTCCCTCGGGGATAATGGTCCGGTCTTGCTTAACCACGGCTTCCGGTTTCTCGGGGCCGAAGACTATGCGGATGCAGTCTCCGTCGTGGGGTACGTAGCGGGAGCTCACCTCTTCAAACTCGGATTCCCGCTTGGCATTGCAAATTGAGATCGTCTCGTTGAAATTTGCCACTGGATGAAACCCGCTGTCCGCCCTCAGGATCCGTAGCTCTCCCGGCTCGCCGTTGGGCCCCAGATCACCGGTGCGATACCTCTCCCGTTGTGTGGGCAGGCGCACCTCGTCGTCGCTCAGGACGCCGCCCATGTATTCGACGAACTTGCTCACGCTGGCGCCGCCGCCCTCGGCGGAGGGTATGAACGGGTGCATGTGGATGATCCCGTCGCCGTGCGTGTGTACGCCTTCCGGGTTGTGGAGTTCCGGTATGGGAGGTTGCGCCTCGCCCCAGATGACCACCTGATAAGCGGTGTGCCAGTGGTCGCCGATGCGCGGACTGCCGGTAGCCCCCCGCGCGACGAAGAGGGCACCGAGGATGCCCATGACCGCCAGCATCACGGCCACCACCGGCACCCAGGGCGGGAAGTAGAAGCCGGTGAAGCGCCGCCAGAGCCGACTCATGGTGGGCTTGGGAAGAGGCCGTTCGCGTACCGTACGGGCCCGGCCCCGCCGCCAGAACCCCAGCGGCGAAACACCGGCCGCCCGGCTCCCGGTCTGCGCCTTCTCCCGCCGGCGCCCTTCCCCCTCGGCTCCGCCGCGACGGACAGGCGAGATCAGGCCCAGGGAATCGGTTGCCTGGGCGGGAGCCGGCGGCCCGGCTTCCTCTTCGGATGCCCGCCGACGGACGCGCTTTCTCGGTAAAGGCTGGCCGGGCAGATACTGAATCTTGTCCTTGCGACGGCTTCGCCGTCCTCGTTTTCTCTCCTTCGCCACCTACAGTTGCCTCTCATTCCCCCGTCAGCGGGGATGCCGCACCCGTACGATAGACGTCGTCCAGGGCTTTGACTTTCGCCACGTTCTCTTCTTCAGAAGGGTCGGACTCCGCCGAGAACCAGGCGTCCAGTATCTCCCTGGCGACGACCTCCGACGTGGCCCGCAGGCTCAGGCACAGGACGTTGGCCTGGTTCCAGGCGCGGGCGCCGCGGGCCGTCTCGGCGTCGCTGCAGAGGGCGGCGCGGACACCCGGGACCTTGTTGGCCGCCATGGAGACGCCGGTGCCGGTCCAGCAGACGAGCACCCCCTGGTCGGCGGCACCGCCGGCCACGCGCTGGCCCACGTCCCGGGCCACGTCCGCCCACTGCGCCCTCTCTCCCTTGAGCGGCCCGAAAAGCTCCACCTTGAGCCCCCGTCGCCGGAGCTCATCGACGACGAAGTCCGTCAGATTATTACGTTCGTCGCTGCCTACTGCGATTCGCATTGTTCGAAATCAATTATAGTTGAGCGGGAAACGCAAGCGCCATTCGGGGGAAGCAAGGCGGCGGGCGGTTGGGCCCGGGAGCCGTCAGCCGCGTCTCCAGCCAGTTACCTCAAAACCGTGTTGCGGCTAACCCTCACTTCTTCGCGGCTTTGGGCCGCTTCAGAAGGAGGTAGCTCGTCTCGCTCCGCAGGAGCGGGTGGACCCCCGCGAGTTCCCAGTCCTCGTCGCCCAGCACGTCCAGATAGCGCCGGACGAAGGCGGTGCGGTGCTCCCCGCTCTGGCGGATGAACTCCGAACCCTCCGAGGATATGCGTCCCCGGAAGTCGATGTAAGCGACCTTGTACTCGAAAGCCATGTTCGCCTCCCTTTGTGTGCGGCGAACCGGCCCCCGGCCCAAGACCGCCCGCCCCGCAATCTATTATCGCATGCCTGGATCGATCGGCCACATCGTTGACGCCTACCCAATTACCGGAATAGCATATAACTATGGGCACCTTCCGCGTGGCTATTGAGATAGGGGATCCCCAGGGGCAACGCTGGGAGACGGTGCAGGCGCTAGTCGATACAGGCTCTAGCTACACCGTCTTGCCACGGCCGTTGCTGGAAGCGCTGAAGGTGAGACCTCACACGCGGGCGGTCTTCCTCTTGGCCGACGGGCGCCAAGTGGAACTGGAGCTAGGCCGTGCCTGGGTACGTCTGGACAGCCAGCAGGAGTTCACTCTGGTGGTGTTTGGGGAGGACGGAGCCCAACCACTCCTGGGGGCGGTGACCCTGGAAGAATTCCGACTCGCCCCTGATCCGGTATCGAAGCGCCTCATCCCCGTGCCGGGCCTGCTGATGTAGAGGCCTTTAGCTGGCCGTCTTCGCCTTGACCTTCGCTTCTTTCTTCTCGAACACGTACTCCCCCTCACGGTGGTCCACCAGGACGACCTCGCCCTCGCTGAACTCGCCGGCCAGGATGCGGCGCGACAGCGGGCTCGCCACCCTCCGCTCGATGGTGCGGCGCAGCGGACGGGCGCCGTACACCGGGTCGAACCCCTCCTGCACCAGCGCCGCCTTGGCCGCCTCCGTCAGCTCCAGGTCCACCTTCCGCTCCGATAGCCGCTCGCGCACGTCCTTCAGCAGCAGCTCCACGATCCGCTTCAGGTCTTCCTCCGTCAGCGGGTCGAAGACGATGATCTCGTCGATGCGGTTGAGCAGCTCCGGCCGGAAGGTCTGGCGCAGCGCCTTCTCCACGGCGGACTTCAGCCGCTCCTTCTCGGTGCGGGTGGGCTTGGCGGCGGTGGTGAAGCCCAGGCCGGTGCGCTGGAACTCCTCCGTGCCCAGGTTGGACGTCATGATGACCACCGTGTTGCGGAAGTCCACGGTGCGGCCGTGGCCGTCGGTCAGGCGGCCGTCCTCCAGGATCTGGAGCAGGAGGTTGAAGGCGTCCGGGTGCGCCTTTTCCACCTCGTCGAAGAGGACGACGCGGTAGGGCCGGCGGCGGACGGCCTCCGTGAGCTGGCCGCCCTCCTCGTAGCCGACGTAGCCCGGCGGGGCGCCGATGAGCCGCGACACCGTGTGCCGCTCCTGGTACTCCGACATGTCGATGCGGATCATCGCGTCCTCGTCGTCGAAGAGGAACTCGGCCAGGGCCCGGGCCAGCTCCGTCTTGCCCACGCCGGTGGGGCCGAGGAAGATGAAGCCGCCGATAGGCCGTTGCGGGTCCTTGAGGCCGGCGCGGGCGCGGCGGATGGCGTCGGAGACGGCGCGGACTGCCTCGTCCTGGCCGATGATGCGGTCGTGCAGGCGCTCCTCCATCTGGAGCAGCTTCTCCGACTCGCCCTCGAGCATGCGGGAGACGGGGATGCCGGTCGTGCTCGCCACCAGGGCGGCGATGTCCTCCTCGTCCACCGTCATGTCGATCTTCTCCTCGGCCTCCCACCCCTTGCGGAGGGCGTCGTAGTCCTCCTGGAGCTTGGCCACGTCCGTCTTGATGCGGGCGGCGGCCTCGTAGTCCTGGCGCTGGGCCGCGGCCTCCGCCTCCCGCGCCAGCTTGTCCAGCCGCTGCTGGAGCTCCCGCAGCTCCGGTGTCATGCTCTGCGCCTCGATGACGTGCTTGGAGGCCGCCTCGTCGATCAGGTCGATGGCCTTGTCGGGCAAGAAGCGGTCGGTGATGTAGCGCTGGGAGAGGCGGGCGGCCGCCTCGATCGCCTCGTCGCTGATCTTGACCTTATGGTGGGCCTCGTAGCGGGGGCGCAGCCCCTTCAGCATCTCGATGGTGTCCTCGACGCTGGGCTCGTCGATGTAGACGGGGGCGAAGCGTCGCTCCAGCGCCGCGTCCTTTTCGATGTGCTGGCGGTAGTCGTCGAGGGTGCAGGCGCCCACGCACTGGAGCTCGCCGCGGGCGAGGGCGGGCTTCATCATGGTCGAGGCGTCGATGGCGCCCTCGGCGGCGCCGGCGCCCACCACCTGATGGATCTCGTCGATGAAGACGATGACCTCGCCCCGGGCCCGCTTGATCTCGTCCATGACGGCCTTGAGGCGCTCCTCGAACTCGCCCCGGAACTTCGATCCCGCCACCATGGCCCCCATGTCCAGGGCCAGCACCCGCTTGTTTTGCAGATTTCTGGGGACGTCGCCGGCGACGATCTTCTGGGCCAGCCCTTCCGCGATCGCCGTCTTGCC
>JACOUE010000038.1 GCA_016178045.1 Chloroflexota bacterium | reverse complement strand
GTCACCGTCGCCGTCGCAGTCGCCGTAGGCGTGACCGTAGCGGTAGCTGTAGCCGTCGCGGTCGGCGTCACCGTCGCCGTCGCGGTCGCCGTAGGCGTGACCGTAGCGGTAGCTGTAGCCGTCGCGGTCGGCGTCACCGTCGCCGTCGCGGTCGGCGTCACCGTCGCCGTCGCGGTCGCCGTAGGCGTGACCGTAGCGGTCGCTGTAGCCGTAGGTGTTGGGGGAGGACCCGTGACTACGAAGCACACGACGTTGCTCTTCTGCGTGGGAGCTCTACCAGACGGATCTCCAGCCAGGTCGGCCCTGTCGCAGACGGTGGTTCCGGGAGGCGTATCAGCGGGGATCGTATAACTGTGGGTAGCGATACCATCGTTAACGGGGGGCTTCTCTTCGTAGCTCAGGTCTTCCCGAAGAGCGTCGCCCACCTCAACACAATCGAGTAGCCGAGAAACGCTGAGCCAGTCTGCTGGGTCCCAGGTAATGGTGACCTGCACTTCGGTTCCAGGGGCCACTGGAGTACCGCTGGGGGGGATCGTCTCCTTGGCCAGAGACCCCGGCGGATTCCCGTGGAAGGTCCCTTGACACGCCCCATCGCTGAGGGCGTAAGCAGGTTCGCCGCCCTCCCCCCGGCCAAAGGTGGCCCAGACAAGAGCGACGAGGGCAAAGACAAACGCCGCCGCGATAACGGTCGACCAGCGAGGAAGGCTCCTCTTCGCCGAGCTCACGCGCAGCCAGTAGCGGCGGCGCCGCTCAAAGCGACTGTTGGGCTGGCGACGGAAGCCAGACCCGTCCCGATTGGGCTTCATTGCTTGGTCCCTCCCTATTCGGTTGGCCTCACAGTAGAGCCCGCCGGCGGCCTCACCCACCGGTTGGCTTCTACTCCCTTAAACAACTGACCTTATGTTCTATTACACAAGGTCAGTTTTGAGCCTGCCCCTGGCGGCGAAACCCTCCGAGCGAGGGCGGCCCCTCAACCCCACTGCCTGCCGGACCGGGGAGGCGTCTCCCCGGACCCCGCCTGCGCGACAGGGGACGCCCCCGCCACCTTGATGGCTGAAGCCGTTGACGCTGGGCTCGTCACTGCGCGGCTCACTCATACTGAGCCTCATTGTCAGGGACGAAGGTGAACACAACGGTTAACCGCAACCGTACGAAGGTTAACGTTGGGTTAATGCCGGCTCGGGGAGACTTTGTCGGGGAAAGTGCGGAGGATTAGGCTCAGGGCCGCGACCGGCGAAAAGGATAACAGGTGCCTGCGTGACGAGACGTCGCTTATCGACCCGCTAGGCGGTCTGGGCGACCACAGCCTGCACGAACTTGTAGCCGACGCCGCGCTCGCTGACGATTTCGCCGATGGTCTCGGCGTCGCCCTCGAGCTTCTGGCGCAGGCGGCGCACGTACACCTTCAGGTAGTCGATCTCTTCCTGGTATTCGCGGCCCCACACCTTACCCAGGAGCATGTCGTGGGGCAGGACCCGCCCGGCGTTGCGGGTCAGGTGGAAGAGGAGGGTGTACTCCGTGGGGGTCAGCTTCACCGGCTGCCCCTTGATGGTGACGGTGCGGCTGGAGTAGTCGATGCGCAGGTCGCCGGACTCGAACACCTCGCCCACGGCGGGCAGTTGGCTCTCGTAGCGGCGCATGACAGCGCGCACGCGGGCCAGCAGCTCCAGGTGGCTGAACGGCTTGGTTACGTAGTCGTCCGCGCCCATCTCCAGGCCGCGGACCTTGTCGACTTCGGTGTCGCGGGCGGTGAGCATGACGATGGGCACGTCGGAAAAGCGGCGGACCTCCTGGCAGACCTGGAAGCCGTCCAGGTCGGGCAGCATGAGGTCCAGGAGGACGAGGTCGGGGCGGTGCTCCTCGATCAACTTGAGGGCTTCCTGGCCGTCCTTAGCGGCGATCAGTTCCGCCTCGGGCCAGCGCAGGCTGAAACAGAGGTTTACGACCTCGATGACGTCCGGTTCGTCGTCGACAATGAGTACTTTCATCACCACGCTCCTGTAACTGTCACCCAGAATGAAAGACCCGTTCAGAGGCGACATTGTTACAGCTTATCGGGCCTGCGCCGCTGTTTTCGTCGGTGTGTGAGGCGGATCAGCCCGCCGCTAGTCAGGGACGAGGCTCCGCAGGTCGACTTCTTCGTCCCGCAGCGCGGCGGCGCCCACCCCCACGCCCCTGCCGATTAGCTCCCGCGCCGGCCTTATGTCGCGGGCGCGACCGATGGCCATCGCCGCCCGGATGCGGCCGTCCCTGAGGTAGAAGGCGGTGAAGCGGCGTTCTTCAACGCTCCCCCGGAAGACGACTTCGTCCCAGGTGCTGGCGTAGCCGGCGTACTGCATGTTCAGGTCGTACTGGTCGGACCAGAACCAGGGGACCTCGGCGAACGTCTCCCGCCGCAGCATGCTGACGGCGGCGGCCGCGCCCTGGTTCTGAGCGTTCTGCCAGTGCTCCACCCGCAGGCGCTCCCCCAGGAGCGCGTTGTAGTGGTTGGCCACGTCCCCGGCCGCGTAGACGTCCGGCACGCTGGTCTCGCAGTACTCGTTGACCACGATGCCGTTACCGACCTCGATGCCCGCGGCCTCGGCCAGCGACGTCTCCGGCTCGATGCCCACGCCGACGACCACGAAGTCGCAGTCAATGGCGTCCCCGGAGGCGCAGACGACCCGCTCCACGCGCCTCGACCCCTCGAAGCGGGCGACGGGCTCGCCCAGCCTGAGGTCGACGCCCTGGTCGCGGTGAATGTCGGCGTAAACGCGGCCCACCTCCTCGCCCAGGGCGTGCTTGAGGGGGACGGTCTCCATCTCCACCACCGCTACCTCCAGACCCTTCACCCGCGCCGAGGCCGCCACCTCCGCGCCGATGAACCCGGCCCCGGCGACTACCAACCGCCGGCCCGGCGCCATCTCCGCCGCGATGCGTTCGGAGTCTGCCACCGTCCGCAGGTAGTAGACCCCCTCCAGGTCGGAGCCGGGGACGGCGAGCCGGCGCACTCTACCCCCTGTGGCGATGAGTAGCTTGTCGTACTTGACGGGCACCCCCTTGTCCAATTCGACGGTGCGCTCCCTGACGTCCAGGGCCGTGGCCGCCGTGCCCAGACGCAGGTCAACGTCGTTTTCAGGGTAGAACTGCTGAGGCAGGATGAAGAGCTTGTCCCGCTCCTCCTCGCCGCGCAGGTACTCCTTGGAGAGGGGCGGGCGCTCGTAAGGCGGGTCTGGCTCCGCGCCGATAAGGACGACGCGGCCGCCGAAGCCTTCCTTGCGCAGCGCCTCGGCGGCCCGCCCGCCGGCAAGGTTGGCCCCGACGATAACGAAGGTAGGCGTAGCCGCCATGGCTCCTCCCGGATACGTGCCTCCCTATCTTATTCTACCCGTTGCCCACGCACAGCAGGCAGGCTTGCCAGCGACTCCGCCCGCTCGTTACGATGAAAGGCAAGCCCGTCCCAACGTCCCCGAAGGAGGTGCCCAGGTGAAGCTCGGATTCTGCCTGCCCCAGATGGGGCGCGCTGCTACCCCGGAAGCCATTCGCGAGGTCGCCAGGCGCGCCGAGGAGCTGGGATACGACAGCCTGTGGGTGCAGCAGCGCCTGCTCCGGCCGCTGCAACCGCAGATACCCTATCCGGGAAGCCCGGACGGTTCCTTGCCGCTCCAGTACCGCTGGGTGCTGGACCCTTTCCAGACCCTCACCTACGCTGCCGCCGTAACCAACCGTATTAGACTTGGCACCAGCATCATCGTTTACGCCTACCACAGTCCCGCCGATGTGGCCAAGCGCGTGGCGACGCTGGACGTGCTGTCCGGCGGCCGGGTCGTGTTCGGCCTCGGCCTGGGCTGGAACAAAGACGAGTTCGACGCCAGCGGGGCGCCCTACCGGAACCGGGGCGCCCGACAGGAGGAGTTCATCCGCGCGGTGACGGCCCTGTGGGGAGACGACCCTGTTGAGTTCAAGGGCCGGTTCTACACAATGCCGAAGTCGGAAGTGGGGCCCAAGCCGTTGCAGCGCCCGCACCCGCCCATAGTCCTCGCCTCCTTCGTCCCGGCCGGCATAATGCGGGCCGGCCGTCTCTGCGACGGCTGGCACCCCATAGCCTTTCTGCCGTTCGAGACGCTGGCCCAGGGGGTGCAGACCGTCAAGTCGGCAGCCAAGGAGACGGGCAGGGACCCTAACTCGCTGATCTTCCCGGCCCGCGTCAACATATTCCAGGTGACGGACGGGCCGATCAAGGACGGACGCATGCCGTTCCAGGGCTCGCTGGAGCAGATGAAGGAGGATGCGAAGAAGGCAGAAGAGGCGGGAATCACCGAGCTGGCCCTGGAGACGAACTTCATGCCCGACGTCAAGAGTACCGCCGACTTCCTCCGCTATCTGGAGATGCTGCGGGGGCTGACCGACTAAAGAGCAATCGTTGAACTGGCCGGTGCCCGTCACTATACTCGTGAAGGACGGCAATGCAGTACCGAAAGCTCGGCAATAGCGACCTCACCGCCTCGGCGGTCGGCTTCGGCGTCTGGACAGTGAGCACCACCTGGTGGGGCATCACCGATGAAGAGTACGGCCTCGGCCTGCTCCGCCGGGCCTACGACCTGGGCGTCACCTTCTTCGACACCGCCGACACCTACGGCAACGGCAAAGGCGAGACGATGCTCGCCAAAGCCCTCGGCGACGTCCGGGACCGCGTCGTCATCGCCACCAAGTTCGGGTACGACTTCTACCACCACGCCGGCGAAGGGCGCGGCCAGCGGGAGCTGCCGCAGGACTTCTCGCCCGCCTTCATACGGTTCGCCCTGGAGGAGAGCCTGAAGCGGCTCCAGACCGACTACATCGACCTGTACCAGCTCCACAACCCCCGCCTGACCGCCATCGAGAGCGATGACCTCTTCGCGACCCTGGAGGAGCTGAAGCGCGAGGGCAAGATCCGCCACTACGGCGTCGCTCTCGGCCCCGCCATCGGCTGGCGGGACGAGGGGCTGGCGGCGATGCGCCGCCGGAGCATCGGCGGCCTCCAGACCATCTACAACCTGCTCGAGCAGAACCCGGGGCGGGACTTCTTCCCGGTGGCCCGCGAGCAGGGCGTGGGGGTGCTGGTGCGGGTGCCCCACTCGTCCGGCCTGCTGGAGGGCAAGTACGACGAGTCGACCACCTTCGCCACGACCGACCACCGTAGCCACCGCCCCCGGGAGTGGCTGACGGAGGGGCTGAAGAAGCTGAAGAAGCTCGACTTCCTCACGGAGGACGGCCGCCGCACCATCGGCCAGGCCGCCATCCAGTACGTCCTGGCCGAGCCCGGTGTCGCCTCCGTCCTCCCCAACATCTACGACGCCGAGCAGCTGCGCGAGTTCGCCGCCGCCAGCGACACGCCCCCCCTGACCGCCGACGAACTGACCCGCATCGCCGACCTGTACGAGCACGACTTCTACCCGGAGGCCGAGGCCGCATCCACCCAGGCCTGAGCCGGTCCCATGTCCCAGGAGAGCCAGCGCAGCCGCCGCCAGATCGTCAAGTTCACCTTCTTCAAGGTCGACCCCGCCTGGCGCCGGCTGTCCGCCGCCGAGCGGGAGGAGTCGAAGCGGCAGTTCTGCCGGACGGTCGAGTCGTTCGGCGATCGCCTCCTGGTTCGAAGCTACAGCCTGATGGGGGCCCGCGGCGACGCCGACTTCCTCCTCTGGCAGATCGGCGAGCGCCTGGAGGACGTGCAGCAGCTGACCACCGCCCTCTTCAGCACGGCGACGGGCCCCTACCTGACCGTTCCCTACTCCTACCTAGCGATGACCCGCCGCTCCGTCTACGCCGCCAAGGACCAGCCCGAGGCCCCGGAGGACCGCACCGTCATCCGGCCAACCGAATCGAAGTACCTGTTCGTCTACCCCTTCGTGAAGACGCGAGCGTGGTACAAGCTGCCCCTGGAGGAGCGCCAGCGCATTATGGACGAGCATATCGCGGTCGGGCGGAAGTACCCTTCGGTCAAGCTGAACACGACCTACTCCTTCGGCCTCGACGACCAGGAGTTCGTCGTCGCCTTTGAGACCGACGAGCCGTCGGACTTCCTGGACCTAGTGATGGAGCTGCGGGAGGCGGAGTCCAGCCAGTACACGCTGCGGGACACTCCCATCTTCACCTGCACGGCGATGGGGCTTGCGGAGACGCTGGACAGCCTGGGCGCCCCCGGCGACGAAACCGCCGCGGCCGCCGAGGGCGAGCGCGCGGGGCCGTGGGTGCCCGTCGCCAGGCTCGCCGATGTCCCCGAAGGCGAGAGTACCGTTGTCTACTTCGCGGGGGACCAGGTGGCGCTGTTCAACGTCGGCGGTCGCGTCTACGCCCTGGGGGACCGTTGCTCGCACGCTAACGGGCCGCTCTCGGAAGGCAGCGTGGAGGGGACCGCCGTCACCTGCCCCTGGCACGACTCGCAGTTCGACCTGGCCACCGGCAAACCGCTGCGGGCGCCCGCCGCCCGACCGGTTGCCATTTACTCCGTGCGGGTGGACAACGGCTCCATCTTCCTGAAGCGGAAGCAGCCGTCAGGGAGGAGCGCGGCCTCCGGCAAGTGAGCTGAGGCAAACAGACCGTAGCGGCAGGATCTGTGACTAAATAGTCAGTATGTTATAATCCGTCTCCAGAAACAGAACGGGGAGGCAGCCCAATGATCGATACTCTGGTGCGAGCGTTTAGAGGTACCGTACGCAGTCCCGCTCGCACCCTGCTGGTCGTGCTCCTCCTGGCCGCCGGCCTTAGCTTCGCCCTCACCTCCCTCGCCCTCTCCTTCGCCGCCGACGACGAGCTCCAGAAGATCAAGCAGACCACCGGCGTCCAGGCGGGCGTATCCCTCAGCCCCGACCAGTTCGCGGAGGCGATCCAGCTCGAGTTCCAGCGCTCCGCCGCCTCCGGCGAGCCGTTCGACAGCACCCGTGTCGGCCAGCACATCACCCCCCTGAACAGCAAACAGGCCGAACAGATCGCCGACCTTCCCTACGTCAAGCAGGTGCAGGCCTTCACCATCGCCGCCGTCGAGTACGACCTCCTGAACCGCAAGGCCGGGCGGGAGAATGACCTGGTGCTCGGCACGTTAAACATCGCCCTGCCAGACGCCGTGGTCACGGGGACGCAGGACGCGGCCTTCCTGGCCGACTTCCAGACCGGCGTAAAGCAGCTGAAAGATGGCCGCCTCTTCACGACCGAGGACAAGGGCAAGAACGTCATCGTCATCGACCAGGAGACCGCCGCCTTCGAGAACATCGCCGTGGGCGACAAGCTCGTCCTGAAGGGGCTGATTATCCCGCCGGAGGGTGAAGCGCCGCCGCCCAAGCCCCAGTACCGCAAGGCCACGGCCGAGATCATCGGCACCTACGCCGACCTGGAGACGGCGAGCCTGGGCGGCTTCAGCCCCGCCCGCATCGAGGCCTGGTACGCGCCTATCGACACGGTGCGAAAGCTCCAGCAGCCGGCAAACCGCGACAGCCTTAGCGCCATCGCCATTACCTACGACAACGTGGACAACGTCAACCGCCTCCGGGGCGACATCCTGAACATGCTGGACTCCGACCTGTTCGTCCTCACCACCACCGAGGACCGCTTCCAGGATATCGCCAACCCCGTAGACAGGATGCGCAACACCAGCTTCATCGGCACGGTGGCGGGCCTCACCGTGGTGGGCCTGATCATGATGATGCTGATGGCGCTGGTCGTTCGGGGACGCCTGCGGGAGATCGGCATCCTCAAGGCGGTGGGCGCCCGCAACCGTCACGTCATCCTCCAGTTCGCCCTGGAGACCACCGGCCTGGCGGTGGTGGCGGTGCTCGTGGCCGTGCCCATCAGCCTGGGCTCCAACAGCCTGATCGCCGATGCCTTCCGCGGCAGCACCGAGGTGAACGAGCGCCAGCAAAGCAATAACCAGCAGGGGCCCAACCTGGGAGCGGGGGCCCGGGCTCTGACGGACGCCCCCGTCATCGACGACCCGGTCCGCACGGAAGAGGTGGAAGCGGCCCTCAAAGACGTCAACGCTTCCGTCAGCTCGGACCTCATCGCCCTGGCCGCGGTCATCGCCGTCGGCCTGGGGCTGCTGGGCGCCCTCGTCCCCATCGTGGCCGTGCTCCGTCTGAGGCCGGCCGAAGTTTTGCGTCTGGAGGGGTGAAGTGGCGAAGGAAGTATTGAGCTGTCGTTCCCTTAGCAAGATCTACCGCACGGCGGCGGGCGAGGTCACCGCCATCGAGGACATCACCCTGGACATTTTCCCCGCCGAGATGACGGCGATAATGGGGCCGTCGGGGAGCGGAAAGACCACCCTGCTCAGCATGATGGGTGGCCTGGAGCGCCCAACCGCGGGCGAGATCCTGGTCGAGGGGACGCCGCTGGAGCGGCGCTTCCCCGACCTCAGCGAGTACCGGCGCCAGGAGGTCGGCTTCGTCTTCCAGTCGTACAACCTCCTGCCCCACCTGACCGCGCTCGAGAATGTGCTCCTCCCCATGGAGCTGGCCGGGGTGCCACGGCGGGACCGGCGAGAGCGCGCGCGCAAGCTGCTGTCGGCGGTGGGCATCGGCGAGGACCGGTACCACCACCGGCCGACCCGCCTGAGCGGAGGCGAGCAGCAGCGGGTGGCCCTGGCCCGCGCTCTGGCCAACGAGCCGCCCATCCTCCTGGCCGACGAGCCCACCGGCAACCTCGACTCGGAGACGTCCCGGCAGGTGATAGGCCTCATCCACGGCATGGCCCGGCAGATGGGCATCTGTGTCGTCGTCGTAACCCACAATCCTGCCATCGCCGGAGAAGCGGACCGGGTAGTCAGCCTTAACTACGGTCTTATAGAATCAGACCAGCGGAAGGACGGGGACAAACCGGCGGAGGTGAAAGAAGGATGAGCGAGGCCACCGGCGAGCCTGTAACATCTACCCTCTTCTACAACCCCCTCGATCCCAAGGTCCACGCCAACCCCTACCCGATGTTCCGCCGTATGCGGGAAGAGGACCCCGTGCACTGGAGCGACCTCATGGAGGCGTGGATCCTCACCCGCTACGACGACGTCGTCTCCGTCCTGACCGACTCCCGCTTCTCCGCCAACCGCCGCGAGGCCCGCAACCGCTTCGCCCAGGAAGCGATGCGGATAGAGGAGGAGTTCGGCCCCTTCGGTCGCACCCAGACTATGCTGACGTCCGACCCGCCCGAGCACACCCGCCTGCGCAAGCTGGTGAGCAAGGCCTTCACCGCCCGCACGGTGGAGAACCTGCGTCCCCGCATCCAGAAGATCGTGGACGAGCTCCTGGACGCCCTCCGGGGGGACGGCCGGTTCGACGTCATCCAGGACCTCGCCTACCCCCTGCCGGTAATCGTCATCGCGGAGATGCTGGGCGTCCCTCCGGAGGAGCGGGCCCGGTTCAAGCAGTGGTCCAACGAAATCGTGGCGACCCTGGGCGGCGCCTTCGCCCCGCCCGAGGTCCTGGAGCGCGGCCGCCAGAGCGTGCTCGAGCTGGCCGGCTACTTCCAGGGCGTCATCGCCGAGCGGCGGCGGGAGCCGAAGGACGACCTGGTGAGCGGCCTCATCGCCGCCGAGGAGCAGGGCCAGGTCCTTAGCGAGGACGAGATGCTGGCCACCGCCATGCTGCTGCTCGTCGCCGGCAACGAGACCACCACCAACCTCATCGGTAACGGCATGCTGGCGCTGCTCCGCAACCCCGACCAGCTCGAGAGGCTGCGAGACGACCCGTCTTTGATCCAGAGCGCCGTCGAGGAGCTCCTCCGCTACGATGGACCGGTCCAGGGCACGGGCCGCGTCGCCCGGGAGGACCTGGAGATCGACGGCCGGCACGTCGAGGCGGGTCAAGTGGTCTTCACGCTCCTTGGGGCAGCCGACCACGATCCCGCCCGCTTCGAGAACCCGGACGAGCTGGACATAGGCCGGAAGGACAACCCTCACGTGGCCTTCGGCGACGGCATCCACTTCTGCCTGGGCGCTGCCCTGGCCCGCGCGGAGGCGCAGACCGCCATCGGCACCCTGCTCCAGCGGTTCCCCGACCCGCGCCTCGCCGGCGACGAGGTGCAGTGGGGCGGCACGTTTATCATCCGCGGCCTGAAGGCGCTACCCATCTCGTTCTGAGCCGCGCCACACGCCGCCCAGCGGGTAAAACGTCAAGTCTTGACAACCGCCTATTGCGATGCTACGTTCTATCCGCGAAATCGGACGCCCTGTCCTCATTCGTATTTTAGAAGGCCCTCTGGTGATAACGGCGCTTCCAGCGGAAGACGGGCACACTGTATCCCGTAGTGTGTGAAGGGCGGGCCACGTAAATGCAGCAGTACATTCTGCGCCGCACCCTTCTCAACCTGTTCGTCATCTTCCTCGTCATCAGCGGCGTTTTCCTGGCCCTGCGCCTCGCCCCCGGGGACGTGGTGATCAGCCGCCTGGCCCAGCAGACCCAGATCGAAGACTTCGAGGCGGCCAAGAAGGTCATCAAGCAGGACCTGGGCCTGGACAAGCCGCTCTACCAGCAGTACGGCGAATACCTCGGCGGCCTCATTACCCAGCTCGACTTGAAGGATTCGTTCCAGTCCAAGAAGCCCGTCTCCCACGAGCTGAAGGACCGCGTGGGCCCAACCATCGAGCTAGGGATTCTCCAGATCATCGTCGCCCTCCTGGTGGCCACGCCCATCGGCATCATCTCCGCCATCCGGCAGGACACCTGGATGGACTATTTCCTGCGCTTCTTCGCCATCGCCTTCCTGGGGATTCCCGTGTTCGTGCTGGCGGTGCTGGTCATCCTGGGCACGTCCCGCTTCTTAGGCGGTACCCCCCTTCCCGATTGGCTTACGCCCCACAGCACCTGGGTCGACTTCTTCGATAACCCCATCGAGAACCTGAAACGGGTGCTGGGGCCCGCCGTCATCGGCGGGCTGGGCACCGGCGCCATCATCATGCGTTTCCTGCGCTCCCAGATGCTGGAGGTGCTGCGCCAGGACTACGTGCGCACCGCCTGGGCCAAGGGGCTGAAGGAGCGGGTCGTGGTGATCCGGCACGCCCTGAAGAACGCCCTCATCCCCGTGCTGACCGTCGTGGGCCTGCTGCTGGGGACGGTGGTGAGCGGGAACGTGATCCTGGAGGTAATCTTCCGCGTCCCCGGCATCGGCTTCTTCGCCGTGAACGCAATCGCTCAATCAGACTTCCCGGTTGTGCAGGGGGTGGTCCTGCTGGTGGCGGTGACCCTGGTGTTCGTGAACCTGCTGGTGGACATCGCCTACGCCTGGCTTGACCCACGCATCCGCTACGGCTAGGGAAGGGAACTAAATGCTCGGACAGGGGGAGGCGCAGCCCGGCGTAATCGCCATTGAGCGGGAGTTTGTGCTCCCGCCCAAGGTCGGCGTCCTCGTCTGGGTAGGACGGTTCATTCGCCGCAAGCCGCTGGGCGCCTTCGGCTTCCTCCTGGTCATCTTCCTCCTGGCGATGACCCTCGGCACCCCCTTCAGCGACGGCGACGGCGACGGTAAGACCGAGTTCGGCCTCGCCCTTCCCCATCAGCCCCTCGGCTTCGAGCTGGGCGCACCCTGGATCGCCGTATATGACCAGGAGCAGAACTTCAGGAATGAAGACGGCCGCATCGCCAGTTTCGCCGCGCCCAGCCTGGCGCACCCCTTCGGCACCGACCGCTTCGGCCGCGACAACTGGTCGCGGGTGGTATGGGGCGCCCGCCGCTCTCTCTTCGTAGGGCTCTGGGCGCTGACCCTGGCCACCGTGGCAGGGACGGCGATC
Organism: Chloroflexota bacterium; assembly: GCA_016178045.1. Classification (GTDB taxonomy): domain Bacteria; phylum Chloroflexota; class Dehalococcoidia; order SM23-28-2; family JACOUE01; genus JACOUE01. The sequence continues at coordinate 37,133 of JACOUE010000038.1, read as the reverse complement.
GGTGTAGTCTCCGCTTACTTCCGCGGCTGGCTGGACACCCTCATCCAGAGGGTCATGGACGCCGTCCAGTCCTTCCCGGCGTTGCTCATTCTGCTCTTCATCCTGGCCATCACCGATCCAGAGCTTCAGGTCCTGGCTATCGGCCTGGGCTTCGTCGGTATTACCAGCGTTCAACGCATTGTCCGGAGCGTAGTGTTATCGACGCGAGAGCAAACGTACGTAGAGGCGGCGCGGGTAATCGGCGCGACGGATATGCGTACTATGGTCTTCCACATCCTGCCCAACATCATGAGCGCGATCATCGTCATCTTCTCCATCGGCCTGGGGGCGGTGATCCTGGCCGAAGCGGCGGTGGCCTTCATCGCCCCGCAGAGGGTGCCGCAGGGGGCGTCGTGGGGACTGATGCTGGACGACGGCCGCGCCTTCATGCTGGACTCCCCCTGGACCGCCCTGGTCTCCGCGGCGGCCATCAGCCTTACGGTTACCGGCTTTAACCTGGCCGGCGACGCCCTGCGGGACGTGCTTGACCCGCGCCTCAGGTTGTGAGCTAACGATGCGGTCGCCTATCGAAAGGAGCTGATTGAGATGCCGGACTCCGACTACTGGAGCAAGTTCTGGCGCAGAAGACTGACCAGACGCCGGCTTCTGGCGGGTGCAGCTATCGGGGGTGCTGGGCTGGCCGCTGCCGCGGCGGTCGGCTGCCAGCAGGAAGAGGCGGGGCCCGGACAGAAAACGCCCCCACCCGGCGGCGGAACCCACCCCTCCGACTACACCCCCACCGATGCCCGGCGCGAGTTCACACCGGCGCCCGAGAACTCGCGGGGAGGGACCTTCCGCTTCTCCGGCTACGACGCCCTGGTCTTCGACACCCTCGACCCGCACCAGACGCAGTTCGGCCCCCTCTACTCCGGCCACTCCGCCGTCTTCAGCAAGCTCTACAAATACGACAGCCACGAGGGGCAGATCTTCAGCCCCGACCTGGCCGTCGCCCAGCCGGAGACGCCTGACCAGCTGACCTACATCGTAAAGATCCGCGACGACGTCTTCTTCCACGACACGCCCAAGATCCGCTCCCGGTATCCAGAGCTGGCGGGCCGCCAGCTGACCGCCGACGACGTCAAGTTCAGCTTCGAGCGGCAGATGGTGGGGCCCGGCCAGCCCAACGAGAACAGCCCACGTCGCTCCCTCTACTACCGGGCCAGCCAGTACGCCACCATCGACCGCATCGAGAAGGTGGACGACTTCACCGTCAAGTTCAGACGGCCGTCCCCGCGACCTCATGGACTCGCAGGACAAGATGATCGGCACCGGGCCCTTCATCTGGGAAGACCTCAAGGCCCTCCAGGAGATCACCTTCAACCGCAACCCCAACTGGTTCGGCTGGAGGGACGGCCTGGGCGGGGGCCGGCCCTACGTGGACAAGTACGTCGCCATCTTCTCCGTGCTCGACGAGCAGGAGGAACCCCAGTTCCGGGAGAAGAAGATCGACGTGGGCGGGTTCGCCTCCAACCCCCAGTGGGTCTTCAACCTCAAGGACGAGATGCCGGAGCTGGAACTCCTGCGGCAGGGGGTATCCGGCTGGGTAAACTCCCGCTTCAAGGTGGAATGCCCGCCCTACAACGACCCTCGGGTGAGACGCGCCGTCCACCTGGCCGCCGACCGCCAGCAGGTCATCGACACCATCTGGCAGGGCGAGGCGCAGATGCAGCCCCCGGTGGGCTTTGTGATCAAGGAGTGGGCCCTACCTCCGGAGGAGCTCCAAACCCTGCCCGGCTACCGCCAGGGGGCCAAGCGGGAGGACGACCTGACCGAGGCGCGCAGACTCTATACTGCCGCCGGCAGCCCTGACCTCTCCATCACCTTCGCCGACCAGCCCAGCTACATCCCCGCCTTCGCGCCCCAGTTCATCGGTACCTTGCGCTCGATACTCGGTGGCCAGATCGAGCAGAAGCCGGCCACGGCGGTCTCCTACCCCCGCATCGCCGAGGGCCTGCTCCGGGGCTGCGAGGAGATGTTCTTCACCTGGGGCTTCGATAACGGCTGGATCGACCTGGATGACTGGGTCTACCCCTACTTCCACAGCACCGGCTCCAAGAACTCGTTTCGGGTCAAAGACCCAGAGCTGGACGATCTCCTCGACGCCCAGCGGGCCGAGTTCAACCTGGAGAAGCGGCAGCAGCTGGGCTACCGGATCCAGCGCTACATCCTCGGCGTCGACAAGTTCGGCAACTTCATCGACAAGCCGGGGATCCTGGCCCGCGTGGACTATGCCAGCTTGATCACCGCCGATCTCTCGTGGCCCTACTACAAGAACCGGACCACCTGGCCCTGGTTCGGCAATAACCACTGGCTGGCCAACGTGTGGCTGGACAAGAGCGACCCCACCTTCCAGGGAAGGCCGTGACCCAGAAGACCCGGTCCGGTAAACAGGGCGTCCGCAGTACAGCGGACGCCCTGTCTCAATTGGTCCCTTCCTCCGCCTGGCGAAGGCACCTCAGCGCGAGCCTTGCTCAGAAAGGAGGTGACGCCAATGGCAGAGTCCGCCTACTGGCGCCGTCGCGCCGTCTCGCGGCGCCGGTTCTTGCGGGCGGCGGTGGCCGGGGCCGGGGGGCTGACGGCCGCGGCGATGGTGGGGTGTGGCGGAGGCAGCGCCCCTCCGCCACGGCGGTCGCCCTCGCCGGGCCGGCCGGGGCTGGACCACGAAGCGGCTCCCGATTCCAGCCGCGGCGGCGTCCTGAGGCTACCGGGCTTCGAGGCGTTCGTGGCGGACACGCTGGACCCCCATCAGACCCAGTTTGGGCCGATCTACAGCTCTCATTCTGCTGTCTTCAGTAAACTTCTTCGCTACCTGGATGTCCAAACGGGGGTAATCGGCACCGACCTGGCCCTGCGGATGCCGGAAGCCATCGGGGACCGGCCCCTCGATTACGTCATCAAGATCCGCCCGGGGGTACGCTTCCAGCGTCCCAGCACCGTCCTGAGACGGGCCGCCTCCCGCGAGGAGAAGGCCATCGACGGCTGCGAGCTGACGTCGGCGGACGTCAAGTACAGCTTCGAGCGCCAGATGAACGAGGACAGCCCTCGCTGGCCCTTCTTCTACCGCGCCTACCAGTACGCCACCATCGACCAGGTCCAGACGCCCGACCGGTACACCGTCCGCTTCCGCACCAAGGAGCCGATCGCGCCCTTCCTCCACTTCCTGGCCGACACCAACGCCTTCATCGTCCCGGCCGAAGCGGTGGACGAGAACGACGAGATCAACCGCCAGGAGGCGATGATCGGCTCCGGGCCCTTCATCTGGGACCGGCTCCAGTTCCTGCACGAGTCGCGCTTCGTCCGCAACCCCGCCTGGTTCGGCTGGGACGACCCGGACCTACAGCGTCCCTACGTGGACGGCTATGCCTCCCTCTTCATCGCCGACGACGCCAGCCTGGAGGCCACCTTCCGGGAGAAGAGGCTCGACTCCGCTCTCCAGGTGACCAACCCCCAGTGGGTCCTCAAGATCCGCGACGACAACCCCGATGTCCAGGCCGTCGACACCAACTTTTCGGCCTGGCTCAACTCCCGCTTCAGGGTCGACCTGCCACCGTACAGCGACTTCCGCGTCCGCAAGGCGCTCCACCTGGCGGCGGACCGCCAGCAGATCATCGACACCATCTGGCAGGGGTGGGGGAAGATGCACGGGCCGGTCAGCCCCATTCTCCGCTGGGCCCTGCCCGAGGGGGAGCTGGCGGGCTTGCCCGGCTACCGCCAGGGCGCCGAGCGCGGGCAGGACCTCCAGGAGGCGCGAAGCCTCTACACCGCCGCCGGCAGCCCTGACCTCTCCATCACCTTCGCCGACCAGCCCAGCTACATCCCCGCCTTCGAGCCCCAGTTCCGCCAGCACCTGGAGACGGTGCTCGGCGCCACGGTTGAGACGAGGCGGCGGGACTACGTCCAACTCGCGGAAGGGCTCCTGCTGGGGACCATCCCCGTCACCTGGCAGTACGACAACGGCTGGATCGACCTGGACGACTGGGTCTATCCGTTCTTCCACAGTCGCGGCACCAAGAACTCCTTCCACCTCAAGGACCCGCAGCTGGACCGCATGCTGGACGCCCAGCGCCGCCTGTTCGACTTCGAGCAGCGACGGGCGTTGGGCTGGGAGATCCAGCGCTACCTGCTGAACAAGGTGCTGGCCCGGCTGGACTACGCCACACCGACGATCCTGTGGATCGCCTGGCCCTACTACCGCAACTTCCGCCCCACGCCCTTCTTCGGCAACTCGTTCTGGCTGGCCAACGCCTGGATCGACCGCAGCGACCCCAATTACCGTGAACGTGCCAGCTAGAAGACGGCCTGGGTGCTGCCGCCGTCCACCTGGATGGTGGTGCCGGTGATGTAGCGCGCCTTATCGGAGGCCAGGAAGACGGCCAGGTTCGCCACGTCCTCCGGCTCGCCCAGGAGGCCGGCGGGCACCCGGCTCTCCTCCTCCTCCACCACTGCTTCCATCGAGCGGCCCTCCCGCTGCGCCCTTTCCTCCATGAGCGACACCAGCCGCTCCGTGGCGATGTTGCCGGGACACACGTTGTTCACCGTTATCCCGTACGGCGCAAGCTCCCGCGACAGCGTTTTCGCCATACCGACGACGCCCAGGCGCGCCGAGTTGGAGAGCATCAGCCGGTCGATCGGCTGCTTGACGGCGATGGAGGTGACGTTGATGATCCGCCCGCCGCCCGCCTGCCGCAGGTGGGGCAGCGCCTCGCGGACCATGCGCACCGCCGAGAGCAGGTTCTGCTCCAGGGCCCGCTGCCAGGCCTCCTCGTTCAGCTCGTCGAAGGAGCCGGTGGGGGGGCCGCCGGCGTTGTTCACCACTATGTCCAGCCGCCCTAACGCCTCGACTGTCTCCCGGACCACGCGCTTGATGTCGTCGTAGCGGGCCATGTCGCAGACCACGGAGTGGACGCGGACGCCGGCGGCGTCGCGGATCTCCTCGGCGGCGGCGACCAGCGCCTTCTCACCGCGGGCGCAGATGGTGACGTCGCACCCCTCCCCGGCCAGCGCCATGGCGATGGCCCTGCCGATGCCCTTGCTGGAGCCGCCCACGATCGCCGCTTTGCCGCGCAGCCCGAGGTCCATCCTTCACTCCTGTCGTCAGTTTCCCCCGTATCGTAGCGGTTCCCCCGCCACTGTCAAACCACCACACATGTCAGCCAGCCGCTTGACGCCAGGATAAATGCTTTGCTATAGTCCTGCCACAACCGAATAAGCGAACGGCAGGAGTCCCCGAAGTTGGCCGTCGGTGGCTGGCCGTAGGGCTGGTCGCCGGGGGCGGCTAGGGGTCAAAAGCGAAGCCGGTGAAAGGCCGGCGCTGTCCCGCAACTGTATCCTCGGGCCCCGCGAGGGGTACCGGGGGAGCCAGGCCGCCTGCCCCTGTCGGCGTTCCAGCCTTCGCGGAAAGGCATGGGCAGCGGCTAACGAAACGCAACCCTTGTCTGAAGCTCGGGCAAGGGTTTTTCTATGCCGCCGAGCCTGCCTGCCGGTAGGCAGCCTTGCCCTGCCTCCCGAAGAGAACTCAGGGAGGTGTTTCTATGAAGAGGCCCTTGCGCGCACCGCTCTGGCTGCCCATGGCGGCCCTGCTGGCCCTCCTCGTGGCCGCCGCCGCCTGTAACGGGGGGGCGCAGGTACAGCAACCCGGCGCTACCTTGACCCCCTCGCCCCAGCCTCCGTCCGACTTCCCGGTCACTGTCACCGACAGCGCGGGCAGGTCGGTGACTTTCGACTCCGCGCCCCGGCGCATCGTCGCCCTGGCGCCGTCCTTCGTCGAGGTCCTGTTCGCCATCGGCGCCGGCGACGCCCTGGTGGCGGTGGACGAGAACACCGACTTCCCGCCCGAAGCGGCAGACCTCCAGAAGGTCAGCGGCTTCGAGCCCAACGTGGAGGCGATCGGGGCCCTGGAGCCGGACCTCGTCCTCATCGTCTTCGACCCCGGCGGCCTGCGCGCCGCCCTGAAGCGGCTGGGCGCCAGGGTGCTGCTTCTCGCCTCGCCCGACTCGCTGGAGGGCGTGATCGAGCAGATCAACCTGCTGGGGCAGGTCACCGGCCGCGCCGACAAGGCCATCGCTCTGACCGGCCAGATGCGGGAGCGAATCGGCGACGTCACGGCGAAGCTCGCCGGTGTCCAAAGGGGACCGAGGGTCTTCCACGAGGTCAGTCCCGACCTCTACTCGGCGGGCCCGCGGAGCTTCGTGGGCGACCTCTACAAGCTCCTCAAAGCAGACAACATCGCCACCGGCGCCTTCCCCCAGCTCGACAACGAAGCGATCATCACCGCCGATCCCGAGGTGATCATCCTGGCCGACGAGCCCGCCGTCACCCCGGCCGAGGTCAAGGCCCGCGCCGGCTGGGGGAGCATCTCCGCCGTCGAGAACGACCGCGTCTACGCCGTGGACGGCGATATCATCAGCCGGCCGGGCCCGCGCATCGTCGACGCGCTGGAGGAGCTGGCCCGGCTCCTTTACCCGGAGAGGTTCCCGTGAACATCCTCCGCCGCTCGCAGGCCTTCGACCCAGCCGTCGCCGGCGAGGCGCTGGCGCCGGCCCTGCCCGCGCTGCCGCTGGCGCGGCCGCCGCTGGGGCGCCTCGGCCTGGGGCTGGCAGCGCTGATGGCAGCGGCCGTCCTCGCCGCCGCCGTGGGCCCGGCGAACATACCGCTGGACGCGACGGTCCGCATCGTCCTCTCCCGCCTCCCGGGCGTTGATCTGGCGGACGGGCTGCCGCAGGCGTGGCGGGACATTATCTGGGAGGTGCGCCTGCCCCGGGTGCTCCTGGCCGGGCTGGTAGGGGCGACCCTGGCCCTGGCGGGGGCCACCTACCAGGGCGTCTTCCGCAACCCCCTCGCCGAGCCGTACCTCATTGGGGTGGCGCCAGGCGCCGCCCTGGCCGCCACGGCGGTGCTGGTGTCGCCGGTGCCGTACGCCTTCGGCGGCTTCAGCGTCCTCCCGCTGGCCGCCTTCGCCGGCGGCCTGACCGCCGTCGCCCTCGCCTACTTCCTAGCCCGCGTCGGCCGCACCGTCCCGACGACGACGCTGATCCTGGCGGGTATCGCCATATCGTCCATCGCCACCTCAATGACCTCGTTCCTCATGCTGCTGGACATCGACCGCGTGTTCAACCTCCTGGCCTGGGTGCTCGGGGGCTTCAACCTCAGCTCCTGGGACCGCCTGGCTTGGGTCGCGCCTTACGCTGTGCCCGCCGCGGCCGTCCTCCTGCTGTACGGCCGCACGCTGAACGTCCTCCAGCTAGACGATGAGCAGGCCCAGCAGCTGGGCGTAAACGTGGAGCGGACGAAGCTGCTCCTCCTGGGCGCATCCTCCCTGGCCACGGCGGCCGCCGTCTCCGTGAGCGGCATCATCGGCTTCGTGGGGCTCATCGTGCCCCACGCCGTCCGCCTGGTCTGGGGGCCCGACCACCGTCAGCTTCTCCCCATGTCGATGCTGGTCGGAGCGACCTTCCTCATCCTGGCCGACCTCCTGGCGCGAGAGGTCCTCCAGCCCTCGGAGGTGCCGGTGGGGATCATCACCTCGTTCTGCGGCGTGCCGTTCTTCCTCTACCTGCTGCGCCGCGCCCAGCGGGGAGTCTTCTGATGTCGCAGCCGGATAGCCTCCTGGACGTGCGCGACGTGGCCGTCGCTTACGGGCCGCGGGTCGCCCTGGACGGCGTGTCGCTTTCCGTCACACGGGGCGAAGTCGTGGGACTCGTCGGCCCCAATGGCTCCGGCAAGTCCACCCTCATCCGCGCCGTGACGAGAGTCGTGCGGCTCCAGCGGGGGACCGTGCGTCTGCTCGGCGAGGATCTTGCCTCGCTGGGGCAGCGGGACGTCGCCCTGCGCGCCGCCGTCGTCCCCCAGAACCCGCTCCTCCCCGAAGCTTTCACCGCCCTGCAGGTCGTGCTCATGGGCCGCACCCCCCACCTTGGCCTGCTGGCGACGGAAGGCGGCGCCGACCTGGAGGCGGCGCGGCGGGCCCTGGAGGCCACCGATGCCCGGGACCTCGCCGCCCGCCGCATCGCCGAGCTCTCCGGCGGCGAGCGCCAGCGGGTGGTGGTGGCGCGGGCGCTGGCCCAGGAGGCACCGCTCCTCCTCCTGGACGAGCCGACGGCCCACATGGACATCGGCCACCAGGCGGCGGTGCTCGCGCTGATCCTCTCCCTCTGCCGCGACGGCGCTCGCGGCGCCCTGGCCGCCGTCCACGACCTGACGCTGGCCGCCCAGTCCTGCCACCGCCTAGTCATGCTGCACCGGGGCCGCGTCGTTGCCGAAGGGCCCCCGCACGACGTTCTGACGCCCCAGCGCCTGCGCCAAGTCTACGGCGCCGAGGCCGTCGTCTTCGACCACCCGCTGACGGGGCGGCCGGTAGTGGTGCCGGACGTGGCGGGCACTGCCGTTCCCTCTCCGCTATAATGCATCGTGACCCTGTCGAAGGATCGACGCCTATGGCCCGCCCCCCTCGCAAGTCTCCCCTCTACACCCGCGCCGGCGACCGCGGCGAGACTTCGCTGTTCGGCGGGAAGCGGCTGGCGAAGACCCACCCGCGGGTGGAGGCGTACGGCAGCGTCGACGAGCTGAATTCGACCCTCGGCGTCGCCGCCTCCCTTCTGCGGCAGCGACGCCTCGTCCGCGTGATCCAGTCGATCCAGAACGAGCTGTTCGACGTCGGCGCCGAGCTGGCGAGCGCGCAGGAGGTGAAGGGCACCGCCGCTCAGGCGTTCCGGCTGGAGCCCGACCGTGTCGCCGCCCTGGAGCGCCTCATCGACGAGTACGACGCGAAGGTGCCGCCGCTGAAGACGTTCATCCTGCCGTCGGGGCCGCCCGCCGCGGCCCACCTCCACCTGGCCCGCACCGTCTGCCGCCGGGCCGAGCGGGCCGTGGTCCGGCTGAAGGAGACCGAGGGCGTAAACCCGAACGTTCCCGCCTACCTCAACCGCCTCTCCGACCTCCTCTTCGCCCTGGCCCGCTACGTGAGCAAGGCGGAGCGGCACAAAGAGCTGCCCTGGCGTAAGGACTGACCCATGAAAGACGAACCCACCCGCGCCGTACGGATCACTCTGAAAGTCGCTCTCATGCTCCGACTCTCCGTGCTTCTTTCGGGCTTGGCACTCCTTGGTTGGCTATTCTACACAGGCATCCGTGAAAATTTTGTCGTAGGGCTCTCCATGCTCCTTTTCCTCGTGGTCTCCGGCTCGCTAGCTTTCTACATGGGCCTACGATTGGGTCGCCACTTCCAGCGCAAGGGCGAGCAAGCCCTGCGGCAGTATCGCGAACGCGTGCGGGCCAAGCACTAGCGCCGACCCCGGCCGCTTCGGTATCTGAGATAAGGCCGGTTATCGGAGCCCGGATTCTAAGGCGAAGCCTTAGCGGCGGGTGGGTGGGCCCAACAACGCTCTGGGGTGGGGCAAGGGGCTGGCCTCAGCGGGCGCTGACCCACTACCCTTATCCTGGTATGCCCACCCGTCTCCTCCTCGCCCGCCACGGCGCCATCGAGTGGACCGGACTCATCGGCGCGGCCGATGACGGCCTCAGCGAGCTCGGCCGCCGCCAGGCCGAGGCCCTGGGCCGCCGCCTGGCCGGAGAGGGCGTCGTCGCGCTGTACAGCAGCCCCCTGCGACGGGCGCTGGAGACGGCCGAGATCGTCGCCCGGCACGTGGGCCTTGAGGTGCGGGTGGAGCCCCGCCTTCGCGAGTGGCACGCCGGGGAGTGGGAAGGCCAGCCGGAGGGCGAGATGAGGGCCAAACACCCGGAACACTGGGAACCCTTCAGGCCGCCCGGCGGCGAGACCGAGGCCGAACTGCGGCGCCGTGTGGTGGCAGCGACTGACGATATCATCGCCGCCCATCCGGAGGGCGACGTCCTCATCATGAGTCACGGCGGCGCCATCGGCTCCTTCATCCGCCACACCCTGGGGCTGGCCTTCCACCCCCGCCACATCCCCTTCACCATCGACCACTGCTCGCTCACGGTCGTGGACGCGGGCAACCCGGTGCCGCTCCTGCTACGGCTGAACGACGTCTGCCACCTGGCCGCCACCGCATGATCCCCGTCTCCGACGCGCCCAGAAGCCGCACCTTCCCCTTCGTCAACATCGCCCTGATAATCGCCAGCATCGCCGTCTTCGTCTACGAGCTGACCCTCGACCCCCTCCATCTGGACCGCTTCGTCCGCGAGAACGGCATCGTCTCCGCCCACCTCATCGACTGGCTCCAGTACCCCTCCGGGCTGGAAGAGCCAGCCAGCGTCTTCACCGCCATGTTCATCCACGGCGGCTGGTTCCACCTCATTGGCAACATGCTTTTCCTGTGGGTCTTCGGCGACAACGTGGAGGACGCCTTCGGCCACATCCGCTACCTCCTGTTTTACCTCCTCAGCGGCATCGGCGCTGTTGCCCTTCAGGTCTTCGTCGACCAGGACGCGATCATCCCCATGGTGGGGGCCAGCGGCGCCATCGCCGGCGTGCTCGGCGCCTACGCCGTGCTCTACCCGCGGGCCACAGTGGCCGTCCTCATCCCGTGGCTCTGGTTCTTCGGCGCCTTCCCCGTGCCGGCCGTCCTCCTCATCGGCATCTGGTTCTTCATGCAGCTCCTGAACGGCATCGCCTCGCTGGGCGCCGACGCCGTGGGGGTCAGCGCGGGCGTCGCCTTCTGGGCCCACGTCGGCGGCTTCCTCACCGGGCTCGTCATCGTCGCCAGCGTGGGCCGCTACGCCCGCCGCCGCCGCCGCCACCCCGTGCGGCGCCGTACCTTCGAAGATTGACAGCGCTATTGCCGCGGTGTTATGGTGCCCTCGCAGCCAGCCTTTGGGGAGGGGACATATGGCTATCAGCCCGGAAGTCCTCGAGCAGCTACGTACGGAAACCAGCGAAGTCGCGCCTCTAGACCTGAGCTGGCTCAACCTCGACAACGCCTGGGGGATCAGGGCGAAGCCCGGCAAGCGCGGCCTCACCCTGGACGAAGTGGAGATCGGCCCCTACGGCGACGTCCCCCAGCGCAGCGATAACGCCACCTTCCGGCCCCGCGGCGCCGTCGCCCGGCCCGAGGCCCTCCGCGTGAAGCTCCCCTACCAGGAGCGGGCCGATGTCTACGCTGACAACTTACGACTCCTCTACGAGGAGGCCGTCCAGCGCCAGTGGTCCTCCGCCACCGACGTCCCCTGGGAGACCATCGAGCCCCTGCCCGACAACATGGAGCTGGCCATGTGCCAGCTCTGCACCTTCCTCACCGAGGTCGAGTTCATCGCCGGCGACACACCGGGTCAGTGGATGCCGAAGATCAACAGCGACTACCACGAGGTCAAGCTCTTCCTCCTGTCGCAGATCATGGACGAGGCCCGCCACCTGGACGTCTTCCGCAAGCGGGCCCTGGCCAACGGCGGCGGCCTCCTGTCGGCCACAGCGGAGAACGGCCTCCGCCGCATCATCGAGGCCCAGGACTTCACGGAGATGTCCGCCGTCCTCCACATCCTGGGCGAGGGGTTCGTGCAGACTTTGTTCCGCATGGGCGAGTACATCGCCCAGAACGAGGCGGAGAAGAAGATCTACCGCCTGGCTGCCCAGGACGAGTCGCGCCACGTCGCCTTCGGCGTGATGCACCTCAAGCACATCGTGGAGGAGCAGCCGGGGCGGCGGGAAGAGCTGCACTGGTACTACGACCAGGCCGAGTCGATCCTGCGCACCGAGGGCGTCACCGGCGCCCAGTACACCACCCAGGCCATCGCCCTGCTCGCCGGGCGCGGCGACATCGACAAAGGCGTCGAGGTCGTCCAGGCGATCCTCCGCAAGCAGGTGAACGAATACATGCACCGCCTGGAGGTGGCCGGTCTTGGCGACCGCCGCGACCGCATGAGCCCCTGGCTCAAGCCGTACCTCGACCCGCCGGCCAACTAGCGCCGCCGTCCCTGCGCTCCCTGACAGCCCCCGCGCCCACCTCACTCACGTAGCCGTGGGCTTCAGCCCGCGGGCAGCCTCCCGACACATCACACGCCTTGACAGCCCCCGCTCCGCGGGTTTAGTCTATTGCTGCCTCACCTCACTGTTACTGAGCGGTCGCTAAATCAATGGAGGCGGGCAATGGCCATTAGTCCTGACGTCCTTGAGAAACTCACCACCGAGGAGGACCTCCCCGAGCTCGACCTCTCCTGGCTGAACCCCCAGGACGGCCACAAGGTAACGGCGACGCGCGTCCGGCCGGGACGGCGCGGCCTCACCCTCGACGAGGTCGAGGCGGGCCGCGAGGTGCCGGAGCACAGCATCAACTACAGCCTCAGGCCCCGTGACGCCCGCGGCCGCGACAACGTCCCGCGGGCCGGCATGTACTACCCGTCCAAGTCTGACACCTGGTCCGAGAACTCCCGCCTGCTCTACGAAGAGGCCGTCCAGCGCCAGTGGTCGTCCGCCACCGACATACCGTGGAACACCATCGAGCCCCTGCCGGACGACCTCGAGCGGGCGATGTGCCAGCTCTGCACCTTCCTCACCGAGGTCGAGTTCATCGCCGGCGATGCGCCCGGCCAGTGGCTGCCGAAGATCAACCCCGACTACTACGAGACCAAGCTCTTCCTCCTGACCCAGATCATGGACGAAGCCCGCCACCTGGACGTCTTCCGCAAGCGCGCCCTGGCCAACGGCGGCGGCCTCCTGAGCGAGGGCCAGTCCGGGCCCGCCCTCCGCTCCATCCTCGACGCCAAGGACTTCACCGAGATGTCGGCCATCATGCACGTGTTCGCGGAGGGATTCGTCCAGAGCCTCTTCCGCACCGGCGAGTACATCAGCCAGAACGAGGCCGAGAAGACCATCTACCGCCTCTGCGCGCAGGACGAGTCGCGGCACCTGGGGTTCGGCGTGATGCACCTGAAGTACGTCGTGGAGTCGCAGCCTTGGCGCCGGGAGGAGCTGCACCACTACCTGGACCAGGTGGAAGGGCCCCTCTCCCTCGACATCCAGTTCGGCACGTCCGCTGCCACCCCCTTCTTCGACGAGGCGATCATCATCCTGGCCGGCGGCGGCCGCAAGAACATCGACGTCGGCGTGCAGAGGCTGTTGGCGGTCCGGCGCCGCCAAATAAACGAGTACATGCACCGCCTGGACGTCGCAGGCCTCCCGGAGCGCCGGGACCGCATGAACGTTGTCCTCAAGGCGTTCCTTGACCCGCCCGCGAACTAACGCCCGGTTAACGACCAAAGGTAAGGGCCGCGGCTGAGCCGCGGCCCGATTTTTGCCCACCGCTCCCGCCTTAGCGCCCGCTAAAATCTCTTGACCCCCAACCGTAGTTATGGCATCCTGACAATCAGCCCTCGAAAGAGGGCCCCTTTCAGAAGGAGGACCCATGGCCCAGGAGCCCCAGACCCAAGGCCCTGACATCCCCGAAGACCTGGTCAAGATCGCGCAGGACAACAACATCCCCCTGGACCTCGTCCGCCGCGCCCTCGCCCTCGGCTTCCCGGCCGAGGCCGTCAAGCAGCAGCTGGCGATGCCGGGCGTTACTGCCGAGGCCGCCGAGCAGTTCATCTCCCAGCAGGAAGCCATGCGCGCCGGCGGCGAAGTCGTCATCCCCGACGACCTGGCCGAGGCGGCGAAGAAGCACGACTGGCCGGACGAGCTGGTGAAGCGCGGCCTCCGCCTGGGCGCCACGGCCGAGATGCTCATCTCCCAGATGGACGCCGGCCTCCGCCCCGACCAAGCCGAGCGGTTCATCACTCAGCAGGAGCGCCTGCGCGGTGCCGCCCAGCCCGGTGCCGCTCGAAGCGCCGAGGCCGGCGAGCAGGCCCTCGACCTCAGCTGGATGAAGGTCCCCACGGAGTGGGGCATCCGGGTGCGGCCGGGCAAGAAGGGCCTCACCGTCGGCGCCCTGAACGTCGGCACCTACGGCGACATCCCGGATTACTGGCCTTACCAGACCGAGATGCCCCGCGGCGCCTACCCCATCCCCGGCGTCCCCGCCATGGGCTACACCATCTACGAGAAGGCGGAGCTTTGGAGCGACAACGCCGCCGACCTCTACGAGGAGGCGATCCAGCGCCGCTGGCGTCCGGCCACCGACATCCCCTGGGAGAGCATCGAGCCGCTGCCGGATGAGATCGAGCGGGCCATGTGCCAGCTCTGCACCTTCTTCTGCGAGAAGGCGCTCCTCGCCGGCGACACCGTCGGCAAGTGGCTCCCCGAGATGTCGTACGGCTACCACGAGGTCAAGCTCTACCTCGCCACCGCCGAGTTCGACGCCGCCCGCCACTTCGAGGTATTCCGCAAGCGCGCCCTCTGCAACGGCGGCGGCATGGGCATCCAGAGCCCGGGCTACTTCCACCGCGCCATCATCGACGCCCGCGCCTGGACCGAGACGTCAGCCGTCCTGCACATCCTCTCGAACAGCTTCCTCATGGGCCTTTACCAGCTGGGCGAGTACGTCGCCCACAGCGAGGCGGAGTCGAACATCTTCCGCCTCTGCATTCAGGACACCGCCCGCCAGCTCGCCTTCGGCCTCGGCCACCTGAAGTACTTCCTCATCCGCAAGCACGACCGCCGTGAGGAGGTGCACACCTACTTCAACAAGGCCGAAGCCGTCATGGTCTACGACGACGAGAACGACAACGTCCTCCGCGAGGCGCTGATCATTCTGCTGGGCGGCGGCCTGATCAAGGAGCAGATCCTGGACGGCTACCGCAAGCTGGAGTACTTCAAGCGCCGCTGGGTCCGCGACTACCTGGCCCGGCTCGAGTCTGCCGGCCTGCCCGAGCGGCGTGAGCGCCTCCACTACTCGCTGAAGAAGTACGCGGAGGAGCCGGTAGCGGCCCAGGCCGCCTGAGACCGGCGAACGAGGGCGCTAGAAGGAGGAGACCCGAGATGACGCAAGGTGGAGTGAAGACTAGGGCCAGCTTCCCCTCGACGGAGTGGTTTGAGGCGGTCCGCAGCCTGGTCAACAGCGACGAGCAGTACCGCCGCATCGGCACCTGTGACGCCGTCGTGGGCGTCAAGGTCCCCGACCGCCAGAAGTACTACCTCCTCACCTTCGAGGCGTTCGAGTGCTCGGAGGTGAAGGAGAGCACGGAGCAGGAGGTCGACAACGCGGACTTCTGGCTGGAGGCCCCTTTCGAGAAGTGGAAGGAGCTCATTACTAACGTCAAGGACAACGGAAAGGCGGACCTCCACCACACTCTCAACACCATCGACCTGGAGGACCCGCAGGGTTTCGCCCGCTCCCGCGACGGCTACAAGCGGGACCTCTTCTACCGCTTCAACCAGTCGTTCCAGTACTTCTTCGACCTGTCCAGCAAGATCGAAACGACGTTCCCGAACTAGCGCGCCAGGCGCCCGGATGAATAAACGGATGGGAAGCCATCCGTTTATTCATGCCCGCCGTACGCCCGATTAAGCCGGCCGGCGCCACAGGGGGAACCCTCTGTACGACCGGCCGAAGAGCGCCCTCCACGTCGCCTGGGGTGGGCCCTGCGGGGACCTCACCCTCTTTACCATGAAGTCCAGCACGTCCGGCAGGACCACGCGGAACTCACCGTTTTCCTTTCGCGCCGGCAGGTGGCCGCGGCGGATCAGCTCCCGCACGTACTCGGCGTGCAGGCCCAGGATGCGGGCCGCTGTGCCGGTCCCCAGGGTCACGTCCTCCAGCCCCACGTCCTGGTGGTCGGGGACGCCGGCCAGCGCCAGCAGCACCGCCCGCGAGTAGTCCATTATCTTGGCCACCGTCTCCTCGTCGCCGCCGGCCGCCGCATCCCGCACCTTCTCGGCCACCCTGCGCCGGACCTCAGCCGCCTTCATGATGCCTCCTCCTGAAGAAAGACTCGTCCAAAAGGCTAACACAAGAATCCTTGTGTTACAACACGGGTGCCGCCTCTATCAGGCGGCACGCTGAATAGCGACGTTCAGCCGGTCAGCGGTACTGCACGCTCCCGTGGAGGCGAGACTCGATCTCGGCCAGCAGCCTCTCGGCCAGGGCCCCGCCCACCGGCGAGAGCAACCGCTCCAGCAGGGCCCGCCGCGGGCGGATGTACGCCACCTGGCGCGGCACCCGCCCCATCTCGCTGGCCATGTCCAGAGCCGCGTCCATGTCCCCCAGCTCATCGATGAGCCCCATCTCCTTGGCTGTGGCGCCGCTGAAGAACTCGCCGGTGGCGTACTCCCGCACCCGCTTCGGGTCCAGGCTGCGGGCGCCGGCGACCAGCTCGATGAACCGGTCGTAGTACTCGTCGCGTAACTCGGCCAGCTTCTCCTCTTCCTCCGCCGTCGGCTCGCGCCAGGGCTGCATCATGTCCTTGTACTGCCCCACCCGCGACACGAACATCCTCACGCCCACCTTCTCCATCAGCTCTCGGACCACCGGGCGGGTGATGATCACGCCGATAGAGCCGACCAGCGCCGTCGGCAGGGCCACGATTTTCCGGGCGGCGGACGCCACCATGTAGCCCCCGGACAGGCCGACGTTGCGGATGTGGGCCACCACCGGCTTCTCCTGCCCGACTTTGACGATGGCGCCGTGTAGGTGCTGGGAGAGGACGGCCGAGCCGCCCGGCGAATCGACGTCGATGACCACGGCCCTCACCCGCCGGTCAGCGGCCAGGGCGTGGAGCATCCGCTCCTGTTCGGCCACTCGGGCGCTGCTCATAATCGCCCCGTAGATCTCGAACACGGCGATGCGGTCCTTCAGCCAGGGAAGGCCGGGGCTCCAGGCGCCTGGGATCATCCTTCCTGCCTCCAGCTACGAAGAAAGCCTCTCTGCCAAGTATACCCTGCTTCGCACGGCCCGATGCGGCACGAAGCTACTTAGGCTAAGCCGCCTGCGGCCGCCAAGAGCGTGAAGAGCAGCCGTCTCTATGTGGCAGTGACCGCCGCTCTGCGGTCGCGGGACTCCTCGACCAGGCGGCGGATGGCGGTGGTGAGCTGGGCCACGTTGAGCTCGCCATAAACCGGGTAGCTGAGGAGCTTCTCCTCTTCGAGGGAATAGATGTTCCGGCGTCCGACCCGCTTCTTGCGGATGAACCCTCCCAGATCGAGGTCCCGCACGATCTGGTACACCGCCCTCTCAGTCAGGTCGGTCCCCCGGGCGATCTCCCGCAACGTCGCCCGGGGGTTCTGGGCAATGTGGGTGGTCACCAGACCGTAGTTGCTGAGGAAGTTCCACTTCTTGGGCATGTCGCATCACCTAGCCTTCTACAAAGGGGCCGCTCGGCCCTTGCGCTGGATGGCGCTGACCATGGCGCTCAGCGTCTCTATCAGCTGGGCCAGGGTCAGGGAGCCGTACAGGCGGTGGCCGAGGGTGACCTCCTCGTTTAGTTGATACACGTTTCGGCGTCCGTCTTTCCGCTTGACCACGTACTCGTCCTCTTCGAGGTCGTGCACGATCTTGTAGACCGTTCGCTCCGTCAGCTCCGTGCTGTTGGCGATCTCACGGAGCGTCGCCTTGGAGCTCTGGGCGATGTGCAGCAGCACCTGACCGTGGTGCGTCAGGAAGGTGCTCCTGCCCAACGAGTTGCCCCGCGGCAAATTTCCCGTGTTATTGTCACGCAAACCCTTGACAGCCCTTCGCCCCATATTTATATTTGTGCCATCGATTGTAGAAATACAATTCTATATTAGAATGTTAAACATCGATATTCAAATCCTAATAACTCGAATGGGAAAACTACTTTACGCTATATCGAGATAAGATTCAAGTGACATTATGTACACCATCAGGGGGAAAGTCCAGCCTTTCGGAAACAAAGAGGAAACTTTTATGAACATCAGCACTTGCCGCGCTCCGAGTTGACCATGACACAGCTCCGTAACGTCTCCCCTCCCCTGAGACAATCCCCCGACGCGGTGAAACTGAGCCGCTTCGCTGAGAAGTACCGCCAGTATTTCCCCCGCGTCTTCGCCTCTGCTGGAGTTCGTCGCCCACGGCGGGCCCTCGGTGGAGGGCGAGATCGTCCACCAGGAAGAGCTGGCAACCCTGGTGGAGCAGCTGAGCTACCTGTCCCAGCGCGAGCAGGACATCATCGCCCTGAAGTTTGACGCCGAACTCTCAACGGCCCAGATCGCCCGAATCCTCGACATCAGCGAGGGCAACGTACGGGTGATCATCTACAGGGCTTTGCGCAAGCTCCGGGACCTCATGCTGAAGAACGAGTCGCCGGACGCCTAACCCCGGACCACACGCTTCCACCGCCCTGCCCCTGCTCGGCGGTCGTTAAGGCTGCGCGCTGTTCTCTCGGAGCAGCTTTGCCCGCTCCTGCAACCGAGGTTAGTTGAACCTGCCGTTCTGGAGGGCCCGGTGGGATTCGAACCCACGACCTTGGGATTAAAAGTCCCCTGCTCTGCCACTGAGCTACGGGCCCATCGCTAATATTGCAGGCACCGTCACCGCTGTCAAACAGAGACGGCGGCCGCGTGTTATTGTAGGCTGAACACTGCTTCCCTCCGAACGCCTTCTCGCAGCCGGTACGACCACCTGACCGAAGGAGCCCACCTGCATGCGCATCGCCGCCGCGGTCTCCGACCGCACTGGCCTCTTCTACGGCTGGTGGGTCGTCTTCGCCTCGGCGGCCATCGTTTTCCTGACCGGCGGCACGTTCTTCTACGGGTTCGGCGCCCTCTTCAACCCCATACTCGCCGAGTTTGGCTGGAGCCGGACGGCGGTCTCCTTCGCCTTCTCCTTACGCACGGAGGTCGGCGGCCTCGCCGCGCCGTTGGTGGGCCACCTGGTCGACCGCATCGGGGCGCGGCGGCTGCTCACGGCCGGCGTGTTCTTGGTAGGGCTGGGGTTCCTGCTCATGAGCCGGATGGAGACCCTCTGGGCGTTCTACGGCTCCGTTATGGTAATCGCCTTCGGCATGAGCGCCGCCGGCGGGCCCGTGGCCATGGCGGCCATCGCCCTCTGGTTCCGGCGCAAGCGGGGCCGCGCCCTGGCTCTGATGTCGATGGGAGCGGGGGCCAGCGGCGTGATGGTGCTGGTGCTGGAGGCGCTGATCGCGGGCTTCGGCTGGAGGACGGCGCTCCTGATCATGGCTCTCGTCCAGTGGGCGGTAGCCATCCCGCTGGCCTTGAGCGTGCGCAACAGGCCCGCGGACCTGGGACTGGTGGCGGACGGCGAACCGACGGCTGCCGACGGCACCGCCGGTAGCGGCGGAGCCGCGCCGGCAGCGCTCGAGGGCCTGACGGTGGGAGAGGCCGTGCGGTCAGGCTTTTTCTGGCGCCTATCGCTGGCGGTCGCGCTCTCCAACTTGGGCTCTACGGCCATCATCGTGCACCAGATACCGTTCTTCACCAGCGGCGTCGGTGTCGCCTCCGGCGTGGCGGCGGCGTCGCTTACGGCCATGTCGCTGCTGAGCCTGATCGGCCGGTTCTGTTTCGGCTGGCTGGCTGATTTCGCCCAGAAGCGGTTCGTCCTCGCCGCCAGCTACGCCCTCAGCGCGCTGGGCATATTCCTCTTCGCCGCCATCTACGAGCCGTGGCAGATATTCTTCGTGCTGCCGCTGTTCGCCATCGGGTTCGGGGGGGCGATACCGGTGCGGCCAGCGTTCCAGGCGGAGTACTTCGGGCTGCGCGCCTTCGGGGCGATCCAGGGGCTGGTGTTCACCATCGCCACCGTGGGCGGAGTGGCCGGCCCGGTCATCGCCGGGGGCATATACGACTGGACGGGCGGCTACCGGCCGGCCTTCCTCATCCTCGCCTCCGGCACAGCGATGGCGGTGCCGCTGATCCTGAGCGTGGGCCGGCCGCAGTCCGTCACGCCGCCGTCCCCCAGCTCGCCACCCGCTCCGGCCGCACCCGGATGAGCGGCCGTCCTTCCAGCGCCATCGGCCGGTACTGCTCGTACTTCTGACGCAGCGCCTGCACTGCGGCAGCGTGCTCCTCGCCGCCGTCCAGCACGTCCGCGCGGCCCTGCACCATCACCCAGCCCAGCCGCGACCAGTCGTCGCTGTACTCGTCGAATACGAGCGCTACCTGCGGGTTAACCTCGATGTTGCGCAGGCGCTTGAGGCGCATCGAGCGCTTGGGCTTTTCGTCGATCGGCGTGTAGAAGCGGCCGTCCAGATAGACGAAGCAGACGGGGACGGCGTGGGGCCGGCCCTGGGCGTCGGCGGTGGCCAGACGGGCGACGCGCTGGTGGGCGGCGAAGGCGGCCTGGCGCTGGGAGAGGTCCATGGCTTCGGAGGCTAGGTGACGACCAGCGGTACGTTGCGGGCGCAGAGTGGGCAGGCCTCGGGCGCGTAGGACGGCAGCTCGAGCGTCAGGCAGGCGAACGTGGGGACGCCGAAATCGGCCCGGCCGCCCGTCCGGTCGACCAGCAGGCCCACGCCGACCAGCTTTCCCCCCGCCTGCCGCACCGCCTCGATCACCTCGGTAACGCTACCGCCGGTAGTGAGGACGTCGTCCACCACCAGTACCCGCTGCCCGGGCTCGATGCGGAAGCCGCGTCCGAACCGCCTGCGACCGTCCTCGCCCTTTTCGGCGAAGATACCGCGCACCCCCAGCTGCCGGGCCACCTCATAGCTGAGGATGATCCCCCCCGTGGTCGGCGCTGCCACCACCTGCACGTTGTCGTCCTTGAACCGGCGGGCGATGAGACGGCAGAGGCGCCGCGTGTAGGCAGGCTGCTCCAGAAGCCGGAATTTCTCGACGTACGCCGGCGAGTGCCGGCCGGACGTCAGCAGGAAGTGCCCTTCGAGGTACGCTCCGCAGTCGCGCAGGATGCGCTCGACTCTGGACGGCCTTGCGCCGGGAGGCTCGTCGCTACTCCTCGGCACGGGCGGACTTGGCGAAGGAGACGGAGTGGTTGGGGGCAAGGCCGGCGTCCTCCAGAGGCCAGTACGAGATCAGCGCCTTGCCGATTATGTTCTCCCCGGGCACGAAGCCGAAGGCGCGGGAGTCGCTGCTGTTCTGGCGGTTGTCGCCCAGGACGAAGTAGTAGTCGTCGGGGACGGTCCAGGGGCCGCAGGAGACGGTGCCGCCGCTACAGGTGGTCCCCCCCAGGGCGTACGGCTCTTCCAGCGGCTTATCGTTCACGTAAACGATCCCCTCATCGGGCTCGATATGGACGACGTCGTCGGGAACGCCGATGACCCGCTTGATGAAGTCACGCTCCGGCGACTGGGGGGCGCGGAAGACGATGACGTCCCCGCGGGCGGGCGACGAGAAGAGGTGGTGGACGGAGTCCTCCCCGGGGTCAAACAAGGGCACCCAGTCGAACATCCCCAGGTCGATGGTAGCGTACGCCAGCTTGTTGACGATGAGGTACTGTCCGGTGTGGAGGCCCGGCATCATGCTCGCGCCCTCCACCCGGAAGTTCTGGAGGGAGGCGCGCACCGCCAGGAAGATGAGGAGCGCCAGCAGCAGCGTCTCGATGATCTCGCGGACGGTGACCGCCCAGCGACTCCTGCGGGCAGCCTGGTACCCGGCCGCGCTCGCCTCCGACAGCTGGCGGTACTCCTCCCAGGGAGTCTGCTCAGGCGCGGCCGGCCGGGAGAATAGACCGGCGCGGGCCGGCTCCGGCTCGCGCGGGGCCGGCGGCGCCTGTTCTCGGGCCGGCTCGGGTTCCTGCGGGTTCTCCTGAACGTTCAAGTACTGAAAGCGGGGCGGATAGGTAGGATCGTACCAGACGGTAGAAAAGGGGTCGTACTTCTCTTCCGGCCCCCTCTTCCCCTCGGGCGGCCCCCCCTCTTCCCTTTCCTCGGAACCAGTCATAGCTGTGGACGTAGCAATGCGATTATATCAGACGCTCCCTACGTTATATTAGACGCTCGAACAGCGGCGACGGTTTCGCGCTCTTCTGATAGAATGGGCCTGCCTGCCAGAGTTCACTGCATGGAAGCAGACGAAAGCCAGCTCCTCCACCGGGCGCAAGCTGGCGACCTAGACGCCTTCAACACCTTAGTCCACCGCTATCAGACCCCCCTCTATAGTCTCTGCCTCCGCCTCCTCGCCGTGCGTGAAGCGGCGGAGGACGCCGCCCAGGAGGCGTTCCTGGCCGCCTACCGTCACCTGGACCGCTTTAAGGGGGGCAGCTTCCGCGCCTGGCTCTTCCGCATCGCCGCCAACGCCTGCTACGACGAGCTCCGCCGGCGCAAGGCCCGGCCCAGCCTCTCCCTGGAGGCGACCACCCCCTCCGAGCGCCCCGTAGAGGTGGCCGAGGGCGCGCCTTCGCCGGAGCAACAGGTCGAACGGCTGGAGCTGGCCGCCTACCTCCAGGAGGCCCTGTCCCGTCTCCCCTTCGACCAGCGCCTGGCCGTCGTCCTCTGCGACGTGCAGGGCATGAGCTACGAGGAGGTCGCCGAGGTCACTAAGGCTGCGCTGGGTACGGTCAAGTCGCGCATCAGCCGCGGCCGGGGCCGGCTGCGGCTGATCCTGCTAACGAAGCGGGAACTTCTGCCGGACCCGTTCCGTCAATTAAGTAGCGACGTCAGGGATTCGTCCTGAGGAGAAGCTGACTTATGTGGTGGCGAAGAGGTCACGAGAGGCTAAGGCTCCTCATATCGGCCTATATGGACGGGCGTCTTACCGAGGCCGAGCGTGAGGAGGTGGAGGGCCATCTCCCCGCCTGCGACTCCTGCCGTCGTGAGCTGGACGAGCTGCGCCTCACCGTCGAGGCGCTGCGTACCCTTCCCCAGGAACGGGCCCCCCGCTCCTTCGCCGTACGGCCGGAGGACGTGACCCACCCGCGCCCCTCTCCCCTGGCCGGGGCGTTCCCCTGGTCCGTGCGGCTTGGCGGCGCCGCCGTCGCCGTTGCCCTCGCCGCCGTGCTGGTGGTGGACGTCGGCGACTTCGCCGGTGGGGGCGGGGGACGACAGGCAACTGCTCCTAAAGCCAGCGAGATGTTCGCCGCCGACGAGGCGTTGCCGGAGCAAGTACCTGCGCCCACGCCCACCCCGAAGTCGGCAGCACCGGCCGCGCAACCGGAAGCTTCGCCCCTGGGCGCCCCAGACGAAGCTGGGGGCGCAGCCGAACCGGGCGAAGAGGCGACCGGCGACGAGGCGACGCCCTCGCCTGCGCTGCCGGCCGCCCGGGCTGAGGACCGCACCGAGGCAGGCCCCGAGGAAGGTGCCGAGACCGCCGCCGCCGGGGAAGACGAGGGCGGCATCGACCCCCTGCGCGCCGCCGAGATCGCCCTGGCCGCTGCTCTGGGGGCCCTGGCGCTGGGCTCAGGGGCTGTCGTGCTCGTCCGGCGAACTGGCTTGAGATAGCGCTTCGTCCGCGAAGCGGAAAGGAGACAGAGAGATGAGAGGCAAGGGATTCGCGCTCGCCGCGGTCACGGTGGCGGCGCTGGCCCTCCTGGCCGTGGCCTGCGGGGGCGGTGGCCCCGGCGGCGGAGGCGAGGAGGCGGGCATCCGCACCAACCGTGGCCTCGCGGTCGCCGCGTTGGAGGCCGATCAGAACGTCACCCGGGGAGGCAGTGCCGCCAAGGACGAGGGCCAAGCGGGCCAAGCGGGCCAAGTGGCCCTACCGCCCGGAGCTCCGGCCGCACCGGGCTTCTATTCGGCAGTCAGGGAGATCGCGCCCGACTTCTTCCCGTACCCCGCGCTTCAGGTAAGCCAGACGGGCATCACCGTCCAGGGCTTCGGTTCCGCCACCGTCCAGGCCGACAGGGCCATCCTGGAGGTCTACTTGGGCAGCAATGCTACCCGCATCGAGCCCGCGGGCGGCGGGACGGAGCCCGGGGTCGCTCCCAGCGAGCCGGAGGCGGACAGCGCCGGCCAGGTCAAGCAGATCACGGAGGCCGACGTCCAGCCGGTGGTGGACGCCATCGTCGCCAGCGGTGTGGCCCGCGAGGACGTTGAGGTAATCATCAGCCCCTACTACGACCCGTACTCCAGCAGCGCCACCATCCGGGCGACGGTGCGCAACCTCGGCAACCTCGACGCCGTTGTGAAGGCGGCTACCGACGCCGCCAACAACCTGACGGGGATCAGCCTCCAGGGCACCAACGTCTCCTACACCATCGCCGACTGCGCCGCCCTGGAGCGGGCCGCGATGGAGGCGGCCGTCCAGGACGCCGGCGAGCGGGCCACCCGGTTCGCACAGGTGCTGGGCGTGACGCTGGGCGCCGTGGTGGGCGCTTCTAACTCTTCGTACGCCCCCTTCGGCGGCAGCCCCTGCGACTCCGGCGTCACCGGTCCCTACCCGCTGGGCGGCATCGCCTACGCGGAGGGCCAGTCGCCTGACGTGCAGCTCGTCGCCAACGTGGTCATCACTTACGGCATCTAATAGCATTCGGTCGCAGGCGCCGGGCCCCTCGCCCCGGGGTCCGGCGCCCCCTTCGTCGCGGTTGTCCCCCTGAAGAAGCGGGTGCTAGAATGGCGCCAGCATACCCGGCACGAAGGGGCAGCCTCGTTTGACCGTCCTCTCCGACAAGTCCATCCGCCAGGAGATCGAAGCCGGCCGCCTCGTCATCGATCCCTTCGGCGAAGACGCCCTCCAGCCCGCCAGCGTCGACCTCCACCTCGACCGCATCTTCCGCGTCTTCCGGGTGACCCGGCGGCCCTACGTCGATGTCCGCCAGCCCATGGACGACCTGACGGAGCGCGTCGTCATCGCCGACGACGAGCCGTTCGTCGTCCAGCCGGGGACGTTCGTGCTGGGCGGCACCATCGAGTCCGTGACGCTGCCCGACGACATCGTCGCCCGGGTGGACGGGAAGTCGTCGCTGGGGAGGCTGGGGCTCCTGGTGCACGCGACCGCCGGCTACGTTGACCCGGGCTGGACGGGTAAGCTGACGCTGGAGCTGTCCAACCAGTCGCAGATGCCCATCGCCCTGTACTACGCGATGAAGATCGCCCAGATCTCGTTCCTGCGCATGTCCACCGCCGTGGAGCGGCCATACGGGTCGCCGGCGCTGGGGAGCAAGTACCAGGGCCAGAGCGAGCCGACGCCCTCGCGCGCCTTCCAGGACTTCCGCGGTAGCGCCGACTCGGACTAGCGAAAGGAGGCCGCCATGCCAGCCGACTATCCCGTCATCTTCGACGTGACCCCTCCCGAGAAGTTCGAGCGGACCCAAATGTTCATCCGCATCCTGGCATTGATCATCCTCTCAGTCGTGGGGAACATCTTCGGCTTGCTGTACGGCCTGGCCTACCTCGTATTCCCCGTGCTGGCGGCGATCTTCGTCTCACAGAAGGGGGCGCAGCGGTTCCTGGAGGAAGACGCGCCGCGGCTGACCACCTGGCTGCGCTGGCTGATGGCCTTGCTCGCCTACCTGGCGATCGTCACCGACCGCTTCCCCACGGAGAAACCCGAGCAGTTTGTGCGGTTCGAGGTACAGCCCGGCGGCAGCCCGACCGTGGGCTCTGCGCTGCTGCGGCTCATCTACAGCATCCCCAGCGCCCTCGTCCTGGCGCTGGTCGGGATCGTCTCGGCCATCCTCTGGCTGGTGGCCGCCGTGCTGGTGCTGATCCAGGAGAGCTACCCGGCGGGGATATACAACTTCCAGAGAGGGTTCCTGCGCTGGGAGGCGCGACTTCTCGGTTACCACGCCTCTCTGGTCGAGCGGTACCCGCCGTTCGCCCTGGACACCGGGCCGGAGGCGGACGCGGCCGCGGCCTAGCCGCTACCCCTGGGGCCGCAGGATGACGACGGGGATCTGGCGCTCCGTCCGCCGCTGGTAATCGTCGTAGCCGGGGTACATCTTCGTGAGGAGGGGCCAGAGGCGCGCCTTCTCCTCCGGGCCGGCTTCTTCCGCCTTTGCCCGCAGCCGCTCGCCCCTGATCTGGACGGCCGACTCAGGGTTCGCCTTCAGGTTGAGCCACCACGCCGGATGATAGTCCGAGCCCCCGTACGAGGCCACCACCACGAAGTTCTCCCCGTCCTGGAGGTACAGGAGCGGCGTGGTGCGCTCGTTGCCGGTGCGGCGGCCGGAGGTGGTGAGCAGAAGGACGGGGTTTCCCCCCGCCGCCCTCCCGCCGATGAGGCCCCCGGTCAGGCGGTACCAGAAGACGTGCAGCGCGGAGACGAATTTGATGAGGCTGGGCTCCATGACAGTGCTCCCTCTACCGCCGGGGCGGCCCGGCCATCGTGTCCTGGTACCACTTGACGGCGGGGTCGTCGAGCCAGGCCACCAGCTCCGGGTCGGACGCCCGCTCCGGCAGGGCCTTCAACATGTCGGCGGCGTGCATGGCATCGTGACGGCTCCAGCCGGAGAGGAACAGCCCCAGGGGCATATCAGTCGGCGGCCGCTTGCTGTCGCCCGGAAAGCGCACGGTCTTCTTCGTGTCCTCATCGCTGATGCCTTCCAGCACGGCGACGAGGGCCTCGCGGTTGCCCGACCCCTCCTGCAAGAGGCGCTCCAGGGGCCAGTCGCGGCGCCGGGCTACCTCCGCATTGTTCCAGCGGTCGACGTCCAGGGTGCTCCCGTCGGCGTCTCGGGTGGGCTCGTCGAGCCGGCCGGACGCAACGCCCCGAAACCAGTAGCCCAGGAGGGGGTCCATGGAGACGAGGTGGCTCACGAAGTCCTTCACCGTCCAGCTGCTGTTGGGCACCGGCCGCTCCAGCTCCTCGGGCGAGAGCGAGCGGCAGAACGCCTCGAACCTCTCGCGGTGGGCGCGCAGCCTCTCGATGACCCGCTGGGCCCTTTCGCCGGCCATCAGCGGCCGCCCTCGCCCCGCCGGCGGCTGATCTCGTCGAGCACGAAGGGGTTGGTCTGGCGCTCGATGGCGATCTTCGTCTCCTGCATGTGACCCGGCAGGACGATGGTGTCGTCCGGCAGTTGGAGCAGCTTGTCGACGATGCTGGCCATCTCCTGTTCGTAGCTGCCCCCGGGCAGGTCCGTGCGGCCGATGGAGCCGCGGAAGAGGGTGTCGCCGCTGAACAGCATCCCCTCCGTGTAGAAGGAGACGCTGCCGGGAGTGTGGCCGGGCGTGTGGATCACCTTCAGCTTCACCCCGTCCACCTCCACTTCGTCGCCGTCGGCGATGAAGTGGTCGGGGTCCGGCGGGGGCTCGACCGACCGGCCCAGCCACATGGCCGCCGCCCGCGCCGACCCCTGGGCGATGACCAGCTCCTCGGGGTGGAGCAGGAACTCGGCGCCGGTCGCCTCCTGCACCCCTCGAACGCCCATGACGTGGTCGAGGTGGCCGTGGGAGTTGGCGATCAGCTTGACGTTGACCCCCAGGTCTTTCGCCAGGTTCAGGATGTCCTGCGCCTGGTCGCCCGGATCGATCACGATGCCTTCGCGGGTGCGGCGGGAGCCGATGATCCAGCAGTTCTCGGCGAACATGCCCACCACGATCCCCCGCACCATCAGCTCGCGGACCCTACGGGCGTCTGCCTGAGGCTCGCTCATTTCGTGTCAGTCCCTGCCGATATTAGCATACCAGTGCGGGGGACGCTCAGCCGATGCGATATGATAGTCACGCTGTGAACCCGTACATGGCGCGCGCCCTCCGCCTGGCCCGCCGCGTCCTGGGGACGACGTCCCCCAACCCGGCGGTCGGGGCTGTCGTGGTCAGAGACGGCCGCATCGTGGGGGAAGGGGCCACGCAGCCCCCGCCCGGCCCTCACGCGGAGGTCGTCGCCCTGTCGCGGGCGGGCGAGGCCGCCCGCGGCGGCGCCCTCTACGTCAGCCTGGAGCCGTGCTGCCACCAGGGCCGCACCCCTCCCTGCGTCGACGCGATCCTCGAGGCCGGCGTCAGCGAGGTCCACATCGCCATGCTCGACCCCGACCCCAGCGTTAACGGCGGCGGCCGCGCCGCCCTGGAGGCCGCCGGACTCAAGGTGACCGTGGGTGAGGGCGAGGAAGCCGCGCGGCGGCTGCTGGAGGCGTACGTGAAGCACCGCCTCGCCCGCCTGCCCTTCGTCATCGCCAAGTTCGCGGCCAGCCTGGACGGCCGCATCGCCGCCGCCAGCGGCGACTCCCGCTGGGTGGCGGGGCCGCAGGCGCGGGCCTGGGCGCACCGCCTGCGCACGCGGATCGACGCCATCATGGTCGGCTCCGGCACCGTCGTCATCGACGACCCGCTCCTGACGGCGAGGCCGGGAGGCCGCACGGCGCGGCGCCAGCCCCTGCGGGTGGTCGTGGACACGCGCGGCCGCACTCCGCCCATGGCCCAGATACTGACCGGCCCCGCGCCGACCCTGGTCGCTACGGCGGACGACACTTCGTTGGCGTGGCGCGCCTCGGTCGAGGCGGCGGGGGCGGAGGTGCTCCTGCTGCCGCGCGAGGGCGAGCACGTGGACCCCTACCCCCTCCTCGTCGCCCTGGCCGAGCGGGGCGTCGTGTCGCTGCTGGTGGAAGGCGGCGGCGTCCTCCTGGGGTCCCTCTTCGACCGGGGGCTGGTGGACAAAGTGCACGCCGTCATCGGCCCGGCGATCATCGGCGCGGCCGATGCCCCCGCCGCCGTGGCCGGCCGGGGCGCCTACCGCATGGCCGACGCCCTCCGCCTGCGCGACGTCAGCGTCCGCCGGCTGGGGGAGGATATACTGGTAACCGGATACCCTCAGTACCCTGGCCCTCGAGACTGACGCAGGGCCGGAAGGAGGTGGACGCCGTGATCCCGTTTCGCTTCTTCCTGCCGATTGGGACGATCATCACCGTCTTCGCCTTAGCTTTCACCGCCTACGTGCTTCTGGACGAAGACATGCGTACCCTCGTCTGGAACAAGTGGACGGGGAATGTGGCCTACGAGTTCCCCGGCGACGACCGCAATATCACCATCAAGGTCGGGCTCGACGGCGAAGAGACCGAGTTCGACGTCCCGTAGTCGTCCCGCCGGCGGCGTCTATTCGGGGGCGAACAGTTCGAAGAACTTGGGGAAGGTGCCGACCAGTCCGGCGCCGATCAGGACCGCCGCGATCACGAAGACCGTATTGAGGGCGAAGCTCCGCTTCCACATCACGGGAGCGAGCACCGCCCAGGACGCGACGTAGGCGACGACCGACATGATAGTCTTCCCGCTCAGGGGCCCCACACGCGCCTGAAAGTCGAACCAGTCGTGGGCGGCGGTGCTGGCCTCGGAGAGACTGGCGAGAAGACCCAGGACGAGGGCGCCGAAACCAGCCGAGAGGATGGCCGCCGCTGCCGCCCCGTTGGGGCGCTCAACGATCTCCAGCTCTTCGGCCTTCCACTCGATTTCGTCGACGGTCCGCCCATCCGCACGTTCGACTCTAATCGTTGCCATGGCTTCCTCCTACAGGATCGGGGCCGCCTTCGTGATGAAGGCGCCCAGGGCACCGGCGACGCCGGCCGCGGCGAAGGCGAGAATATAGAGCACGATGCTGGCGTAGCGCAGCTTCTTATCGACGATGAGCTGGTTTCCATAGTAAAGGACGATGAACGCCACAGCCGTTGCCAGGATCGGAGACATCCAGGCAACGTGCTCTTTCCATTCCATCCCGAAGGTATGCCACTGCTCCTTGCCCGGCGTCTCAAGCAGCAGGCTTCTGGGGTACTTGCTGAGGTCCGTCGCATCCTCCGGCGGTGCAGCCCTGTACCAGGGGTAGACGATCCAGGTACCGGTTACCACCGTCACCCAGGCGACGGCGGCCATCACGCTCACGCCGACCTTAAGCCGGAACATTCGCTCTCTGATCCCGTTGACTGTTACCCACTCCGGTCGCAGGCTCCACAGCCCCGCCAGCCCTCCCGCGAACGCAATCAGGAAGATGGCGCCGAAGAACATCCCGTGAAGGGCCGCCCAGGTCTCGCGGTTGCTTACCTCCATGGCCCGCTCCTTTCTTCGGAACGTTCTAGCCTAACATCAGCATGGGGCCGGCGCATATCTGGAGAAAGAGCCGTATGTCCCGATCTGGATGGGACAAAAGTCACGCAGGGAGGTCACAGGTCTGAGGGCAGCGCCGCCGGGTCCAGCCGCTCGTAGCGCGTGACGGCGTCGAACAGCGCCAGCGCCGAGCGGTCCTCGGAGATGCCGCGCATGTCTTTGGGCGCCAGGTGCTCCTGCACGAAGAACCGCGCGACGGCCGCCTTCCGCGCCGAACCGCCCTTCAGCTCGTCCGCCGCCTGCTCGAGCAGGAGGGCGGCCTGCGTGACGTCGGCGAGCCAGCTCCCCAAAGTGCGGGCCTGCAGCTGGCGGACGTCTTCCGGGGCTTGCTCCAGGAAGGCGACCGCCCGGCCGACCTCCTCGCGCTCACCGCGGACCACCTCCCGCAGCGGCGCCAGTGGGCCGCCGGCGGGCTCGAGGGCGGCGTCGACGCGCGCGAGGAGGGCATCGTGGGCGTCCTCCTTACGCATCGCCCGCAGCACGTCCAGGGAGATGATGTTCTCCGTCCCCTCCCAGATAGTGTGGCACTGGGCGTCGCGGAAGAGGCGGGCGGTGGGCCAGTCCTCGATGTAGCCGTTGCCGCCCAGGATCTCGAGGCCCTGGCTGGCCAGCTCCAGCCCGGCGCGGGCGGCGCGGAGCTTCGAGACCGGCACCAGGATGCGGTAGAGACGGCGCGATTCCTCGTCGCCGCGCTCGGCCGCCAGGGACGACGTCTCGAAGCAGAGGACGGCGGCCGCCTCCACCTCCACCACCATCTGCACCAGCGTCCGCCGCACCAGCGGCAGCTCATCCAAGCGCCTGCCGAAGGCCTGGCGGCGGGCGGCGTACATGGCCGCCTCCAAGAACGAGCGTCGCGCTATCCCCAGCCCCATGAACGCCACCCCCAACCGCGAGCCGTTCACCATGCTCATCATGCGGTTGAGGCCGCGGGCCTCCGAGGCCTGGGCCCCGGGGCTGCTAAGGGCGTGCGCCTCAGCATCCACGAAGTCCACCTCGGCGGTGGGGACGGAGCGCGTGCCCAGCTTGTCCTTGATTCGCTTGATGACGATGCCGTTGCGGGAGCCGTCGGCGCGGGCGGCGGGGACGAGGAACAGCGCCAGTCCGGCCAGGCCGGGGGGCGCTCCCTCGGGCCTGGCCAGCGTGACGATGGCCCCGGCGTCGACGTTGGAGCAGAACCACTTGGAGCCGTTGAGGCGCCACGTATCGCCGTCCGGGGTCGCCTTGGTCTCGCTCTGGGCCAGGTCGGAGCCGCCGCGGATCTCGGTCATGAACATGGCGCCGTCCCAGCCGTCGTCGAAGGCGGCGGCCCGCAGGCGGGCGAGGAGGAGCTCGCGCAGGCCCTGGGGGGCGTAGCGGTCGACCAGGGCGGCGACGCCGCCGGTCATGCCGGTGGCGCAGACCATGCCGGTGTCCGCCTGGCTCAGGAGGTAGGTGAAGGCGCTGCCCAGGGCCGTCGGCATCTCTTCGCCGCGGCTTTCGAGGGCCTGCGGCCCCTGCTCCCAGATGTCGCGCTTGACGGCGACGGCGTCCGGGTGGTGCACCACCTCGAACACCTCGTTGCCCCACTCGTCATAGCGGCGGAGGCGGGGCGGGTTCCTGTCGATGATCTCGGCCCGGCGGGCGATGGGGCCGCCGCACAACTCGCCCCAGCGCACCAGGTGCCCCTCCGCCCACTGCCGCCTCTCCGGCGGGACGTAGCGGTCCATAAGAGTGCGGAGGTCGGGGTCGGTCAGGTACCAGTTGAGGCCGACGGCGGAGTCGAGAGACGCGTAATCGATGGCCATAGCGGGGTCAGGGTAGCACGGAGCGCGGCGCGAGGGCAATCTTCTACGGGGCCCAGCGCACGTCGAACAAGCGGACCGGGTCCTCGAAGCCGCGCAGGGCAACGTCCCCTTGGTCGGAGAAGAGGAAGCCCTTACCGGCCGACAGCTCCCGCACGACGTTGGCGGCCAGGATCTGCCCCGGCTGCGCCTGGGCGCAGATGCGGGCCGCCAGTTGCACGGCGGCGCCCCAAACAGATCGGCGTCCTCCGCCACCGGCTCCCCCGCGTTCAGCCCGATGCGCACCCGAATGGGAGTCTCGGACCCAGCTTCGTTGTGCTCCGCGAACGCCCGCTGAATGGCGATAGCGCACTCTAAGGCGCGCGAGGCGGAGGGGAAGGAGGCCATCACACCGTCGCCCGTGTGCTTGATCTGCGAGCCGGCGTGGGCCTTGAGGGCATCGCGGATGACCGTGTTGTGGGTGCGCAGTACCTCTTGCGCCCCGGCGTCGCCCAGGCGCTGGGTAACGGCGGTGGAGCCCTCCATGTCCGTGAAGAGGAGCGTGACAAGGCCGGACGGCGGCGCCGACTTTCGCGCTTTGCCCTTCGCGGCTGTTCCGTCCTCGGCGAGGAACTCCTCAACCGCCTTCCGGAATATCTCGTTCTCCGGTTCGTCGGGCTGCATGATGTGATTTCTGCCTTCTAGGGGCAGGAATCGAGCCCCAGGTATGAGAGCGGCCAGCTCCCGGCCGCGATCAAAGGGTATCGCGCTCTCGTTCCGCCTGTGAATCACCAGGGTCGGAACCTTAATCTGGGGAAGAAGCCCTGTGACGTCGAACTGGAGCAGCGCCGACAGCATAGCGGCGACGTTTTCCCCCGAGCTGGCGACACGCTGAAACTCGGTGAACCCGCGGATCGCACCTCCGCTCGCGTCGGGCATAAACAAGCCGGTGGAAAACATTCGCCAGGCCGGCTGGTCCGAACCCCAGCCTTGCCGAACCAGAGCGATCATCGTCTCCACCGTCTGGCGTCCCTCAGCATCCTCGGGGTTGCGGGCGAACGAGCCGTACAGGACTAAGCGGCTAACCCGCTCGGGATGCCGGGCAGTATAGGCGATGGCGGTCGGCCCGCCCTCAGACAGACCGAAAATGGCGCACCTTTCCAGCTCGAGAGCATCGATCACGGCTTCCAGGTCCGTCACCTTCGCGTCCAGGCTGAAGTCCTGGACATCACGGTCGGAGAGGCCCATGCCCCGACCGTCGTAGCGCACTAAGAGATGGTTCCTGGCCAGCAGGCCACCGGTGAAGAACCGCCGCCAGTCGGGGAACCCTTGCTCTAGCTCTAGGTGAGTACACCAGCCGAGCACGCGAACCAGCGGCGGCCCCTGACCAACGGTCGCGTAGGCGATGCGGACGCCGTCGGCGGTGGTGCAGAAGCGGATTTGCTGTTCCATGCAAGGCGTCCCCTCGGCGTGACGCTGCCAGTGTAGCGCCGGCGGCGGAATCCGTCAAAGCGACGGTATCATGGGACCACGGCCCGCCGTCATTGCCAGGGGCGAAAGCCCCGAAGCAATCTGCCGACTCAGAAGGCCCGACTCCCATTGGTAACGTGAGATCGCTTCGCTCCGCCTGCCTGCCGGCAGGCAGGCTCGCGATGACCAGCCCCGCCGGGGCGTGACCTACTCGTCTTCGGAGCCGAAGAGGAGGCTGCGCAGGCCCCGCTTGGCCGGCGGCGCCGCCGGCCGGCCGCGGCTCGTGTACAGCCGGTCGAACTGGTCGGCCAGATTGGAAACCGACTCGGCCAGGCGCGAGCCATCGAAGATGCCGTCCGATTCGGCCTGCCCCAGCTGGGCGGAGGCCCGCACCCGCTGATCGTAGGGAAGGGACCAGAAGATCTCGCGTCCCAGTGCCGCGGCCACTTCCGGTTCTCGCACGGCGGCGACCGGCGAGTCGTGGTTCACCACTATGCGGACCTTGTCACTGGTCGGGGGCGATGAGCCCAGAAAGGCGAGCAGGTCGCGCGTGGCCCGGACGCTGGTAGCGTCGAGGCTGGTGACCAGGATGATGTGGCTGGCGTGTTCCAGGGCCACGGCCACGGTGTCTGTGAAGGTGGCCGGGGCGTCGAGGATGACGAAGTCGTGGGCGTGGGCCAGGAGCTTTAGCAGGCGCACGACGGCGTCGGAGTCAAGGCGGCGCCAGTCGGAAGGCTGCGAGGACGCCGGTAGCACCCTGACGCCGGAGCGGTGAGGGGCCAGGTGCTGGGCCAGGGTGCTCTCGTCCAGGGAATCCACGCGCTGGATCAGATCGAAGAAAGTTGTCTGGCAGGCGACTCCCATGAGCGCCGCCACGTTGCCGAAGACGGTGTCCAGGTCGACGAGAGCCACGGCCCGCCTGTCGCGGCGCGCGAGGGCGGCGGCTAGGGCGGCGGCAAAGGTGGTCCTGCCGTCCTGATAGCCTCCAGGGCAGCGTCGGTGGGGTCGGCGACGCTGACGAGGACGACCTCGGGGGCGAACTCCCGGGCCAGGGAGACGGTCTCGTCACCGTAGTCCATGCCGCCCACGACGATGTGGCGCGATTGGACGAGGAGGTTCTGCACCTCGGCCCGGCTGTCCGGCTCAGGGTCGACGACGAGAATGCGAAACCGGGTGCGGCTGGCGTCTTGCACGGGGTGCTCCTCCCTGGACATTAAACAAATGAGAGGTGGCTTTGTTACGGGCGGGCCTAGGACGGCGGCAGGCGCTAGCTGCGAACGACGCTCTGGAGGGCGGCCTTGGCGCAGTACATGCTCGCGTCGGCCTGACGCAGGAGGCTCTCCATGTCCTCGGCGTCGTCCGGGAAGGCGGCGTGGCCGGCGCAGACGCTGACCGGGAGGGAGACGCCCTCCGCCGCCGCTACGCCCTCACGGGCTACCGCCTCGCGTATGCGACCGGCGATCTCGCCCGCGGCTTCCTTGCTGGTCCGCGGCAGGATCACGGCGAACTCGTCGCCGCCCACGCGGGCGACTATGTCGGCGGCCCGAGAAAAGCGCACGAGACGCTGGGCCAGGGCGCGAAGCGCCGCGTCGCCGGCGGCGTGCCCGAAGGTATCGTTCACGTGCTTGAGGCCGTCCATGTCGACGATCAGCAGGGCCAGGGGCGTCGCGTAGCGCTCGGCCGCCGCCATCTCCCGTTCCATCTGCTCGAAGAAGTAGCGGCGGTTGTAGACCAGGGTGAGCTCGTCCACGGCCGCCATCTCCCGCAGCTCTTCCTTCTGCCGCAGGTTCTCCAGGGAAAGCCCCAGGGCGATGCCCATGGTCCGCAGCAGCTGGACGTCCTTTATGTCGCTGTTGCCCTCGTGGCCGAGCAGACCAAGGACGCCGATAGGCTTTTGCAACGCCAGGACCGGGACGAACATCATCCTCTCCTTGGGCCCGACCATCGCCTCCAGCAGGAGGGCGCTGGCCGGCCGGAACGCCGCCGGCTGCCCGCTCTCCAGCGCCTCACGGAGGTTCGGCGCTCCTACCTGGACGAAGCGCTCGGAGTTGATCCGGCTCATCCCCAGAACAGAGATCAGGTTGACGTTCTCGTCGTCCACACGGAGGGCAAGGAAAGAGGCCCGTACCCTCATCACGTGCTGGATCACCCGCAGGCTCCGCTCGACGGCGGAGGACACTTTCTGCATCCCGCCCAGCTCCATCACCAGGAGGCCCGGATAGGCGCTGCGCTTCCGCAGCCTGTACATCTGGGCGAAGGCACCCTCAATAGCTGCCGTGGCGATGATGAGTCCGGTGATGTAGCTCGCCGTTTCCTGCCAGAGCGTGAACCCGAGCACGAACAGGTACAGCGGCACAGTGCCGGTAATGGCGCCGTACACGCCGATCTGCGTCCAGCGCTTCAGCGTCCGCACCTGGGTCAGGGGATCGGGCACGGAGACGGGAGCATCCACGGAGGCAGTGGCCGCCTCGCGGTGTTCCGGAATGTCGTAAGCCTCGACGGCGGTGGCCATGAAACAGTGTTCCCGACTTTCACATAGCAAGACGCAGGCTGGCCGAAGGCTGTTACTCTGGATGGCTCGAACTAAGCGCTCGCCCAGATAACAACGCAAGAATTACACCGTAAATTTCCCCCCAAGGACTAACGTGTAAGAAACAGGGGCGTTAGCCTAAATAGAGCGTTAGCAGTGATGCGATGAGTGCCGTGTTGCCAAGGGCCACCCCTCATGTTCGGTAATGTCCCCCTGCCCGCTAAACGCCTGTCCGATTACCGTCGAATCGTCGGGGAGGAGCGCCTCGAGGAGATCCGCGCCCTGGCCCGGCCCCTCCGCGGCGCCCGCGTCCTTCACCTCAACTCCACCGCCTTCGGCGGTGGCGTCGCCGAGCTCCTCTCGGCGCTGGTGCCTCTCCTCAACACCCTCGGCCTGAGGGCGGAGTGGCAGGTCATCCGCGGGGATCAGGACCTCTTCGCCGTCACCAAGTCCATGCACAACGGCCTCCAGGGAATGCCCGTCACCTGGACGAACGAGATGAAGGAGACCTGGCTCCGCTTCAGCCGCCTCAACGCCGCCCTCTTCGACCAGGAGTACGACTTCGTCTACGTCCACGACCAGCAACCGCTGGGCCTCCTGGCGGTGCTGGCGGAGGAGCACGGTAAGCGCGGCCGCTGGGTGTGGCGCTGCCACGTCGACCTGTCGACGGCCCGGTCGGAGTTGTGGGAGTTCATGCGGCCTTACGTGGAGCAGTACGACGGCGTGGTGTTCACCCTGCCGGAGTTCGCCAAGAACGGGCTCAAGGGCCCGCAGGTGTTCGCCATACCTCCCGGGATCGACCCTCTGAGCCCGAAGAACGTCGCCCTGACCAACGGCACCGTGACGGAGGTGCTCGCGCGGTACGGCATCGACGCGGGCCGGCCGCTGCTCCTGCAGGTCTCGCGCTTCGACCCGTGGAAGGACCCCCTGGGCGTCATCGACGCCTACCGGAGTGTGAAGGAAGAAGAACCCTCGGTGCAGCTGGTCCTCATCGCCCCCATGGCCCACGACGACCCCGAGGGCTGGTCCTACCTGGAGCGGACGGCGCGCAAGGCCGGCGAGGACTACGACATCCACCTCCTCTCCAACGTCAACGGCGTCGGCGACAGGGAGGTCAACGCCTTCCAGCGGGCGGCGAGCGTCGTCATTCAGAAGTCCGTGCGCGAAGGGTTCGGGCTGGTGATAGCGGAGGCGCTGTGGAAGGAGCGGCCGGTCGTGGCCGCGAACGTGGGCGGCATCCCCCTCCAGGTCCTGGACGGGAAGACCGGCTTCCTGGTGAACAGCATCGACGAGGCGGCGGAGCGGACGCTGCGGCTCCTGCGGCAGCCCGAGCTGGGCCGCCGTCTGGGCGAGGCGGGCCGCGAGCACGTGCGGGGCAACTTCCTGGTGACCCGCTATCTGCGCGACCACCTCCAGCTAATGCGAGCCATCGCCGGCGTAGAGGCTGAACCGGCGCGCCACCGCGGCCCCAGCGACATCGCCGCCAGCTAGGCCCGCCTTCCTCCCCCTCTCTCCACTGTCGCGTCGCAGCTAGAATGACCGCCTTTACGTCGCAGGTAGAATGTCCTCTATCACTTGTTGCACGGTCAATGGTGCATCGCGGAGTCTGGCCTTGTCGACGTGGGGGAGTTGCGCGACGAGATGACCGCGGTGCC
>JACOUE010000006.1 GCA_016178045.1 Chloroflexota bacterium | reverse complement strand
CTCGAGGGCAAGTGGATCTGGGTCTGGAACTGGCGCCGCTGCGACGGCGGCGATGCCCGCCGGGTGGCGGCCCGCCTCAAGGCCACCGGCTGCCGGGGCGCCATCGTCAAGGCGCACGACGGCCCCCGCTGGTTCGACCAGGGCCGAGCGTGGCGGGAGATCGCCGGCGCGCTGAAGGCAGAAGGGGTCGGCGTGGGCGGCTGGGGCTACTGCTACGGCGACGACCCGGCCGCGGAAGCAGAACTCGCGGTTCTGACGGTCCGCGAAGGCAAGGCCGACTTCTTCGTGCTGGACGCGGAGGGCGAGCTCAAGGGCCGGCCCCAGGCCGCTGCCTCCCTCTGCCACCGCCTCCGGGACGCCCTCGGCGCCCGCTATCCCCTGTACTTCAGCTCGTTCGCGATTCCCCGTCTCCACGAGACCTTCCCCTTCGAGGTGTTCGCCCGCTACTGCCGGGGGGCGGCGCCCCAGGTCTACTGGAACGCCTTCGGCTGGCCAGTGGGCGAGGCCCTCTCCGCCGCTTACGACGGCTACAGCGCCCTCGGCCTGCCCCCGGCGAGGCTCTTCCCTGTGGCGGGAATCTACCAGGAAGGCGAGGTGCCCTACCCGTCCGCCGAGAGCGTAGCCGGGTTCGCCGACGCCGCCGCGGCCCGCGGCTCCCGCGGCGTCAGCTTCTGGTCGTACGAGCACATGAACGCCGCAATGTGGGAGGCGGTGGCCGCGGTCCGCCTTCCTAGGGGAGGACCGAAGGTGCCGACGTACGAAAACCTCCTGTCCCGGGTCAAGTCCCTGGAGAAGCGGGTGGGGGCGATCGAGCGTGCCCTCGCCCTGCGTCCGGCGAAGCCGGCGGGGCGCGTCTACACCGTCCGGGCCGGCGACACCCTTTCGGCCATC
Organism: Chloroflexota bacterium; assembly: GCA_016178045.1. Taxonomy (GTDB): domain Bacteria; phylum Chloroflexota; class Dehalococcoidia; order SM23-28-2; family JACOUE01; genus JACOUE01. Next base: position 64,881 of record JACOUE010000006.1, on the reverse strand, counting down.
GCGGAGCGGTTCGGCCTCACGTGGCAGGCCCTCCACGAGGCCAACCGCGGGACCATCGGGCCCGACCCCAACGTCATCGTTCCCGGGCAGGTGCTCCGCCTCCCCGAATAAAGGCAGCGCCCCGACGGTGGTCGGGGCGCTGCCTGCTGAGGGTGCGGCTTCAGCCGAGGACATCCATGACGCGCGTCGCCACGATGGTGGCGAAGACCACCATCAGCGGTATGACCGCCACGTTCAGGCTTCGCGCCGCTGTTTGCATCGTCGGGCTCGGAGAGGCGTTCAGCAGCTCTTTGGCCGCCAAGTAAGCGATGAGCATTATCACCGCGGCCATGCCAAGGAGGCCGGTGATTCCCAGCAGGGTTACCGTGGTGACCGTGGTGCTCGTGACCGTCGATACCATCCGTCCCTCCTTCTACCCATCCTCCCCGCTCTGGAAACCACCACAACATAGCAGGGCGCCAGAGGGGGTGTCAACGGCGCAGGGGCGGAAAAAGGCGTGAATACCGTGAAACAGGCGTAAAGACGGCGAAACGCGCCTTGACACGCCTTAGGCCTTGGACTAGGCTAGCCTGTCAACGAAGAACTGTCGTCCAGGCCGCAGACGCGAGGCCTGACGGGCACGGGCAGCGCTCCTCCCGCCTCGGACCTGCGGTAGCAACCGGCGGCTGAGGTCGCCGATCTTTTGTCTGAGGGAGGCGACAAGAAAGGGAGGCAGCACATGCACAGATCTCTCAGATGCCCGGCCCTGGTCGCCTTGCTGACGCTGCTCGTGGCCACGCTGGCCCTGGCGGCGGCCCCGGTCGCCTCGGAAACCTATCCGCCGCCCGTGGGCAGCCTGAGCCTCACCTCGTCCGCCACGACCGCCGCCACCGGCTCCCTCGTCACCCTTTCCGTTACCGTACTCGACAACGACGGGAACCCGGTGGAAGGAGCGGAGGTCACGTTCCGGATCGTGTCGCAGCCGGGGGACGACGCCTCGGTAGGGAGCCTCAAGATCACCAAGACGACCGACGAGGATGGCATAGCCACCGCTGACCTGAACACCGGCACGACGCCCGGCAGCATCATCGTCGAAACGATCTCCGGCGAGAAGACGTCCCGCCTCACCATTGAGGTGGGCGAGGGCGAGGAGGGCGTCCCATCGACGGGCTCTGAGCCCGCAGCGGGAGGCGGCGGGCCCGCCGTGTGGCTCATCGCCCTGCTGGCGGCGGGCGGCGCCGCCCTGACCGGCGGCGGCGCCCTGCTGGTCATGGCCCGGCGTCGAGCGAGGTCCTGATCGCGGGCGCGGCTGTTGCGGCGGGAGGCGAGGTGGCCGTCGCCGAGGCGGTACGGCCAGCGAGGGCGAACCGGCTCCCCGCCGCTGTGGCACTGGCCACCCTGGCCCTCTTCGCCGCCGCCGAGATCGCCACCACTTACGTCAACGCGGTCCTGGGGCTGGCCCTCCACGGCCTCCTCCTGTCCGCCCTCTTCGTCGCGGCCGGCCGGGGCGCAGCCGGGGCACCTCTGACCGAGCCCCTGAACCGGCTGTTGTTTTCTTTGACCCTGGTTCCCCTCATCCGCATCCTCAGCCTCTCGCTGCCCCTGGCCCGCTTCGATCAGGCGTACTGGTACCTGATGGCCGGCGTGCCCGTGTTCACAGCGACCGTCGTAGTGATGGCGTCGCTGGACCTGCGGCCCGCCGACGTCGCCCTGCGGCTGCGCTGGTCGGGCTGGCACCTGCCGGTCGTCCTTCTCGGGTGCGGCCTGGGCATCGCCGAGTACCACATCCTGCGCCCCGATCCCCTCATCGACGGCCTGGCCCTGCGCCAGTTCGTCCTGCCGGCGCTGATCCTCCTCGCCGCCACCGGCTTCCTGGAGGAACTGCTGTTCCGCGGCGTCCTCCAGCAGACGGCGACCGCCGCCCTGGGCTGGGCCGGCGTCCTCTACGTAAGTGCCGTGTTCGCCATCCTCCACATCGGCTACCGGTCCGGGATTGACGTGGCGTTCGTCTTCGCCATCGCCCTCATTTACGGATGGGCGGTAAAGAGGACGGGGTCTATAATAGGGGTCAGCCTATCGCACGGCGTCACCAACATCATGCTGTTCCTGGTGGTGCCCTTCGTGCCGACGCTGACCTGAGGGGGTTGTGCCGCAAAGGTTAAGCTGCGACGTAGCGGTGGGTAGTTCACGATGCCCTTGCCGATCGGGCGGCCGTTGCCGCTCGCGCCGACGGCCGTGACATCCACCGCGTCACCGGCGCCTACATCCACACCGCCGGCGGCATCGAGCTGGCTCTGGGGGGCGACCGCGTCCGCGCTGTGGCCATCGACCGCGTCCGCTGGGACGAGCTGCTGGCCGAGCAGGCCTACGCCGCCGGGGCAGAGGCGGTGCGTGCCCGCTTCGTCGCCGCCGAGAGACGCGACGGCGGCCTCGCCCTGCGCTGCCAGACCGACGGCCGTGAATTCACCCTGACGACCCGACTGGTCGTCGGCGCCGACGGCGCCTACTCGCGGGTGGCGCGCTCCCTGGGCCTGCCCTGGCCCCGCGACCGGGTGCACGCCCTGGGGATCGAGGGGACGCTGCGCGTGCCGAGGGAAGACTTCGTCCACGTGTTCGTGGGGCAGGGCCTCGCCCCGGGCTGGTTCGGCTGGATCATCCCCATCGGCGGCGACACCGTGCGGATCGGCATCGGCTGCCACGGCAGCCACCGCCCCATCGCCTGCTACCGCCGGCTGGTGGCGGAATTCCCCCACCTGTTCGACAGCGTGAGGCCGTCGCGTCTGTACGGAGGGAGCATCCCCACCGCCTTTGCGCCCCGCTCCTTCGCCGACAACGTGATGCTGGTAGGAGACGCGGCCGGGCAGGTGAAGCCGTTCTCCGGCGGCGGCATTTACACCAGCCTTGTAGCCGCACGACACTGCGCCGCCACCGCCGTCGCTGCCCTGGAGCCGGACGACGTGTCGGCGGCATTCCTCTCTCGCTACGAGAGGGCGTGGAAGAGGGAGATCGGCGGGGAGCTGACCCGGAGCCTGAGCATACGCCGTTTCGGCCTCTCCCTCAGCGATGGCGATGTCGACCGGGTCGTGGCCGCGCTCAGCAGCAAGAGCCTCCAGGCCATCGTCAACCGCTACGGCGACATCGATTATCCTTCGCACTCACTCCTGCGGCTGGCGCGGGCCCTGCCAGCCGTAGGGCTCCTCCTCCTCATATCGCTGCGCCGGCCGCGGGCGTCGTTCCACCTCCTGCGCGCCGCCCTCGTGCGTTGAGACGCGCCCGTGCAGGGCGTGAAGTTAGCGTGAAGGCGCCCCAATTCGCTTGACGGGGGCCAGGGGCTGACGTAGATTATCCTGTTCGCTCAGTAAGCCGGAGTCGTCCCGGCCGTAAAATCGAGGATAGCGCCGTCAGGGCTCCTCCCCTCGACAACCGGCGCAGTCGGCGGCCTCCAGGCCGCCGATCCTTGTCTCCAGCAGGAAGAGTTCCCGGAGTTGCGACGCGTTCACCTTTCACTACCGAAGCTCACCGTTATGGGACTGGCCAGTGCGATCCCCCTCCTGGCCCTGGCGGCGGGAACCGCCGTCGTTGTGTTCCTCCTCCTCACCGAGCGCGGCCGCACGGCCGAGCGGTTCACCGAGTTCTACCTCCTCGGCCCCGAAGGCACGGCGGCGGGCTACCCTGCCGCCCTCCGCGTGGGCGAAGAGGCGTTCGTCACGGTGGGGCTCACGAACCGCGAGGGAGAGGAGACCGTGTACCACGTCTCCCTGCTGGTGAACGGCGAGCGCCGGGCCGAGATCGGCCCGCTGGCGCTGGCGTCGGGCGAGCGGTGGGAGTCGCCGGTGGGCCTCACCCTGCGCGAAGCGGGCAGACGGCAGCCGGTCCAGTTCCTCCTCTACCGCCAAGGCAACGCCTCGCCCTACCGGGCCCTCCGCCTCTGGGTGGACGGTACGGGCCCAAGCAAGGCGGCGGGAGCCGAACAAGAGCCGCAGAGAGCGGAAAAGCGAACCGAGGCCGGCCCGCAGGGGGTCGAGCAGGCGCGGCCGCTCTTCCACGTCGTCTCGCCCGGCGACAACCTCACGCTGATATCGCAGCGGCAACAGGGTGCGGCGGCTGAACAAGGGGCTCCCTCCCCTGTTCGAGCCGGACCTCCAGGAGCTCATCTCCACCAATGTCGCCGCCGGGCGCCTGACCTATACGACCGACCTGCGCCGTGCCCTCACTGGGGCTGGGTACGTCATCTTCGCCCTCGACACCCCGGTCGACGAGGACGACGAGGTGGACCTGTCGGAGATCGAGGCGAGCGCCGCGGCGGCTGCGCCGCTTTTGCCGCCGAGCGCTCAGGTCATCGTCAGCAGCCAGGTGCCCCTGGGCACCTGCGAGCGCATCGAGGGGATCCTCCGGCGCCTGAACCCGGCCCTGGAGCCGCCCATCGCCTGCGTCCCGGAGAACCTGAAGCTGGGCGATGCCGTCCGCCGTTTCCTGCAGCCGGACATGGTCATCATCGGCGCCGACGACGCCCCCGCGCAGGACCGGGCCGAACGCCTCTTCGCTCCGCTGGGTGCCCCCGTGGTGAAGATGGACCTGCGGAGCGCCGAGATGGCGAAGCACGCCCTCAACGCCTACGTGGCGACCTGCATCAGCTTCATCAATGAGATCGCCACCCTGTGCGAGGAGCTGGGCGCCGACGCCGACGGCGTGGCCGCCGCCCTCCGCCTCGACTCACGCATCGGGCCCGAGGCGCCGCTGCGACCCGGGCTGGGGTTCGCCGGGGGCACACTGGCCCGCGAGCTGAAGACGCTCCGCCACCTGGGCGAGCGCGCCGGCTGCCGCACCGACCTTGTCGAGGGAGTCCTGGCGGCCAACGATGCGCGAAGCCACCGCGTCGTGGAGCAGCTGAAGAAGATGTACCCCTCGTTTAAGGGCGTGACCGTCGGGTTCCTCGGCCTGACCTACAAGGCGGGCACCAGCACCCTGCGGCGCTCCCCCGCCCTGGCGATCATTGACGACCTCCTGCGCGACGGCGCCCGCGTGAAGGCCTACGACCCGAAAGCCGAGCGCGGCGAAATACGCCGCCGCGGCCTCAATCTGTGCGCCGACCCCTACGCCGCCGCCTCGGGAAGTGACGTCCTCGTCCTGGCGACAGGCTGGCCTGAGTTCGAGGCCCTGGACCTCGCCTCGCTCAGGACCGCCATGAGGCGGCCCGTGATCTTCGACTGCCAGAACCTGCTGGACCAGGCGCGGGCAGTCCAGGCGGGGTTCGCCTACGTCGGCGTCGGCCGGTCTGCGGGCATCGAGGGGCCGCGGTGAAGCTCGAAGGGCGGGTCGCCCTCATCACCGGCGGCGGCCGGGGCATCGGCAAAGCGATTGCCCTCGCCTTCGCCCGCGAGGGGGCGGACCTGGTGCTGGCCTCGCGCACGGAGGCCGAGGTAGAAGCAACGGCGGCGGAGGCCAGCGATCTCGGCCGGCGCACCCTGGCTTTCGCCGCCGACGTCTCCGAGCCCGCGGAGGTAAAGGCGCTGGTGGCGACAGCGGAGGACACGTTCGGACGGTTCGACGTGTTGGTCAACAACGCGGGCCCTACTTCAGCGCCTACGCCGCGTCCAAGGCCGCGGTGGTGCGTCTCACGGAGACCCTGGCCGACGAACTCAAGGAGCACAATATCCAGGTTAACGCTATCGCCCCGGGCGCTACCTACACTCGCCTGACCGAGCAGGTCCTTGCGGCCGGGGAAGCCGCCGGCGCCAAGGACCTGGCGGAGGCGCGGCGGATCAAGGCGATGGGCGGCTCGCCGGAGAAGGCGGCCGCCCTGGCCGTGTTCCTGGCTTCCCCCGAGTCAGACGGCCTCACCGGCCGCCTCATCAGCGCCAGCTGGGACGACTGGCAGAGCATGCACACCAGGATCCCCGATATCATGGCCGGCGAGCTCTACACCCTGCGGCGGCTGACGTAGCGCGATGAACGTTGCGATCATCGGCGCGGGGCTCCAGGGACGGCGCCACGCCGCGACGGTCAGCCGCCTGGACGGCTGCCGGGTCGTCGCCGTGTGCGACGAAGACGCCAGCGCCGCCAACGCCCTGGCCGGGCCTCTGGGAGCGGAGCCCACGGCGTGGTGGGAAGAGGCGGTCCGCCAGCCGGGTATCGATGTGGTCGCCGTGTGCACGCCGCCCGCCCTGCACTCCGCGATCGCCGCGTCGGCGCTGGAGCACGGCAAGCACGTCCTCTGCGAGAAGCCTCTGGGCCGCAACCCGGCCGAGGCCCGCCGCATCGTGCAGGCGGCGGTCCGGGCGGGCCGCGTCCTCAAGTGCGTCTGCAACCTACGGCATCATCCCGCCGTCGTCCAGGCCCGGCGCTGGCTCGACAAGGGGCGGATCGGGACGCCGATGTTCCTCCGCTGCCGCTACGGCATCGCCGGCCGGCCCGGCTACGAGAAGGAGTGGCGGGCCGACCCCGCCCGCAGCGGCGGCGGCGAGCTGATGGACCAGGGCTTCCACGTGCTGGACCTCTGCCGCTGGTTCCTGGGGGACTTCGCCCAGGTCTTCGCCTTCGTCTCGACCGCCTACTGGCCCATACAGCCGCTGGAGGACAACGCCTTTGTCCTCCTGCGGACGACGGCCGCCCAGGTAGCGTCCGTCCACGTCAGCTGGACGCAGTGGAAGAACGTCTTCTCCTTCGAGCTGTTCGGCGGCGAGGGCTACGTCCAGGTGGAGGGCCTCGGCGGGACGTACGGCACGGAGCGGGCGGCGCTGGGCCGGCGCGAGTTCCTCGGGCCGGTGGGGGAAGAGGTAATCGAGTTCCGGGGCGAGGACCCCTCTTGGCAGGAAGAGTGGAAGGAGTTCCTGGGGGCGATCCGCGAGGAGCGCGAGCCCCAGGGGAACGGCCAGGACGCCCTGGCCGTCCACGAGCTGGTGGAGGCCGCCTATCGCTCGAGCCGGCAGGAGCGGCTGGTGCGGCTGAAGGGAGAGTAGGGAGTGGGGTACCGGAGCGCCCATCTGTCGATCGTGGTCACGAGCTACAGCCTGGAGCGGCTGCACGACCTGCTCGACCTGCTCGAGAGTCTCCAGGCGCAGACCTTCCGCGACTTCGAAGTCGTCTTCGTAGGCGAGAAGGAGGCCGAGCTGTGCCGTTCTGTCGCCGCGTACGGAACCGCTCGCGGCCTCCGCAACGTGCGCACCCTCTTCCACCAGGGCCCGCCCGGCATCTCCGCCGCCCGGGACCTGGGCCGCCGCCGCGCCCGCGGCGAAGTGATAGCGTTCATCGACGACGATGCCGTCGCCACACGCGACTGGGCCAGCCGTCTGCTCAGCCGTTTCTCAGACCCGAGCGTTGTAGGGGTCACGGGTCCCGCCCTTCCCCTATGGCTCGACGGCGGGGGCAGCTGGTTTCCCGCGGAGCTACTGTGGATCGTCGGCTGCACCGGCTGGCTGGAGGCGGACGGCCTCCGCGACGTCCGCAACGCCTGGGGGATGAACATGGCGTTCAGGCGGGAGGCGCTGACGGCGGCCGACGGTTTCTCTGAAGACATCGGGAGCATCCACGGCAACCGGCTCCACGGGGAGGAGGTAGAGCTCTCCCTGCGAGTGCGAAAGGCCACGGGCAGACGCATCGTATACGACCCCAGCGTCAGGGTTCTGCACCGCGTCCCCGCCAAGCGCCTCTCGGCGAAGTGGATCAGCAAGACTTCCTACTGGACGGGCTATACCCGGAGCAGGCTGGGGAGGCTGGCCAAGGAATACGGTCTGAAGGACGACTTCCTTTCGGTAGAACGGCGACTGCTAACGCGCATCCTGAGAGGACTGCTCCCCAGAACCTTGGCCGGCTTTGCCGGACGCCCCGGCCGTGCCCTCCGCACCCTGTGGACGTTAGCACTGGCCTTATCGTTCGTCGCCCTTGGCTATTCCAGCGAGGCCTTGTCCAGTCTGTTCCATAGAGCTCTGTCTGTCGTCACCAGGAAGGGAGGTTAGCAGTGGAAGAACGCTGCTTTGTCACCGGTGCCGCCGGATTCATAGGCAGCCACCTAGTCGAGGGACTCCTGCGCGAGGGGTGCACCGTCACCGGCTTCGACAACCTCCGCTGGGGCCGGCGGGCGTCGATCCAGCACTGTCTGGACGACCCCCGCTTCACCTTCGTCCAGGGCGACCTCCTCGACCCGCAGGCCCTGGCCGAGGCGATGCGGGGCCACAGCCTCGTCTTCCACCTGGGCGCCAGCGCCGACGTGCGCAGCGGCACGGACGACACCCGCCTGGACCTGGAGAACTGCACCGTCGCCACCTACAACGTCCTGGAGGCGATGAGGGCGAACGGCGTGAAGAAGATCGTGTTCACCTCCAGCGGCACTATCTACGGCGAGCTCGGCAGCCAGCCCATCCCCGAGTCGGCCGGCCCCAACCTGCCCATCTCCCTCTACGGGGCGGCCAAGCTCGCCTGCGAGGCCCTCGTCAGCGCCTACTGCCACCTGTTCGACATCCACGCCTGGATCTTCCGCTGCGGCCAGATCGTCGGGGCGCGGATGGGCCGCGGCGTCATCCGCGACCTGCTGGACAAGCTGCAGCGCGACCCGACGGAGCTTGAGGTGCTGGGCGACGGCAAGCAGGTGAAGAGCTACCTCCTGATCGAGGAGTGGCTGGAGGGCGTCCTCTACGCCTACCGGAACGCCAACCACAGCCAGTGCCAGGTGTTTAACATGGCCAGCGAGTCGCCCCTGCGGGTAGCCGAGGTGGCCCGCATCATCGTCCAGGAGACGGGCCGGAAGGACGTCCGCATCCGCTACACCGGCGGCGAGCGGGGCTGGCCGGGCGACGTACCGGAAATCCGGTTCGACATGAGCAAGCTGAGGCGCCTGGGCTGGGAGCCGAAGCACTCCTCCGCCGAAGCCGTGCGCATCGCCACCCGCCGCCTCCTCGGCGAAAAGAAGTAGCCCCAGGCCGTGCCCGGACCGACGCCCTCCCGGCCGAAGACCAGCGTGCTCATCTGCGCCCTCGACGAGGAGCGGAACCTGCCCCACGTCCTCCCCCAGATCCCCGACTACGTCGACGAAGTGATCTTAGTGGATGGCCACTCCGGCGACCGCACCGTGGAAGTGGCGCGGGCGCTGCGGCCCGGCATCCGTATCGTGCGCCAGCCGGGCCGGGGCAAGGGGATCGCCCTCCGCCGCGGCGTGGAGGAGGCGAGGGGCGACATCATTGTGACGCTGGACGCCGACGGCGAGACCCATCCCGCCGACCTCCCCCGCTTCATCGGGCCGCTGTTGGCGGGCTACGACTTCGTCCGGGGCAGCCGCCTGACGGACGGCCGGCCGCCGGCCATGTCCCGGCGGAGATGGTTCGGCAACAAAGTGCTAGCCTCCACCTGCAACCTGCTCTTCGGGACCCGCTACACGGATGTCTGCTCCGGCTACAACGCCTTCTGGAAGAGCGCCTTTCAGCGCCTCAACCTGCGCTACGACGGCTTCGCCATGGAGCAGGAGCTGGCGGTCAAGGTCAAGAAGGCGGATCTGAAGGTGCTGGAGGTCCCCCACCACGACGGCGGCCGCATCAACGGCGCCAGCAAGACGCACGACCTGCGCCAGGGCTTGATTGACTGGCTGGTCATCGTCAGCGAGCGGTTCCGCCGGGCGTAGGGGTCGCCGCCGCTGGCCGGCTCCGGCCCGCCGGGCCCAGGAGACGCATCACGGCCGCGAGGACCTCCGCGTGGACCTGCTCGACGGGTAGATGAGCGGGCACGGTGTACACCGGCACGCCCCGATTCTCGGTCCGGAGCAGTCGCATAAACTCGCGGTAGGCGGCCGCCTGCCGCTCCAGCTGGGAGGCAGACCACTCCTGTCCCTTGTGCCTCCGGCACGCGTCCTGCGGCTCCGCGTCCAGGAAAACGATCAGACCCGGCATCGGCGTCCGGCGCAGCAGCCACCGCTCGCCGAGGGCCGGCACGCCGTACAGCCAGCGCGCCCGCGCCATGCTGTCGTACGCGTGCCGGTCGAAGGCGACGACCGCCGCCCCAGCGTCGACGTGTTGGAAGCGGACGACGCCGCGCGCTGCCGTCAGCGTCGCCAGCGCCCGCCGCAGGGCGCGCCCGGCAGGCGCGGCGGGGCGTGGCCTGTCTCCGGGCCGCCCGCCGAGCAGGCGGGAGGAAGCGGCCAGGATCGGCCGCGCAACGTGCCGTTCCGTCCAGCGCCCGACCCGGCTCCCTGCCGCCAGGTGGTGCACGTATCGCGCCGTGATCCCCCGCTCCCGGAGGGCCCCGCACAGGAGGCGGGCCTGGGTGGTCTTGCCGGAGCCGTGGATGCCCAGGAAAGCGACGGTCAGCGGGCGGCGGGCCATGCCCTCTCGTCCTTCACGACGCTCAGTATCGGCTCGACCATTTCGGCCGGCTCGGGCGCCTGGCAGAGGAAGCATTCGGCGTTTCGGGTCGCTTCGGCCAGCACTTTCTCCTCCTGCCTCATCAACCCGCCGAGGTCCAGCCAGCGGTTGAGGGCGGCGTAGCCCACCAGCAGCGGGTTCTCGTACCAGGAGAACTCGTACCGGTTGATCAGCAGCAGCCTGCGGAGCGCCTCTCGGGCCGGTAGCGGCTCGAACTTGCCGGGCCCCCGGCCCAGGACGAAGACGAAGCGGAGAGGCGCCTGCGTTTCCACGCGGTCCCGCGGCAGGGACCCGGCCGAGGGCGGCGGCAGGATGAGGCCCGCAGCCGGAGACAGGGCGAGCGCGCCGCGGAAAAGCCGCGCCGCCAGCCGCTGCCCCTGCTTCGCTCTCGGCAGTCCGCGCGGGTCCGCGTCCCAGAGGCAGCTCCTCGTCCGGGGAAGGCCCCAGAGGCGCTCGCCGTCGGTGATGGAAACGTCCTCCGCCAGAAAGGCCGCGCCCCGATCGACCAGGCCCATGACGGTCGCCGTCTTGCCGCTGCCGCCCGGGCCCGCCAACAGCACGCCCTTGCCGTCGATGGCCGCGGACGCCGCGTGCACCAGCGTCCGCCCGCCCTGGAGGAGCTTGACTTGGGCCACGTCGCTCAGGTGCTCTCCCGGCGGCAGCAGGTTTCCGACCCGGACCCGCGCCAGCGCCGCGTACGCCCCGCTTACCGACAGCTCGGGCCCGTTTTGCAGGCCCCGCAGGCGAAGGCGGGCGCCCCACGGCCCCAGCAGCCGCGAGTCGTACGCGACGTCGTCGCCATCTGGCTCGCCGCGGATGAACCCGAACGCGACTCCGCCGGCTGTCGGCTCCGTCGCTTGCGGCGCGACCTTGAAGGTGAGGCTGACTTCGGCCGGATCCTCAGCCGGTGACGAGTACAGCGGTGTGAGGAAGCCGGGGATGCTGCCCGCGTTGCTCACCACCTCCAGGAGCCCCGGCACGAGCACGTAGCGCTTCAGCGAATCCCCTGCCACCCTCAGCCCTCCAGCAGCAGCCGGGCGTAGCGGCGCGCCGCGTCGGCGACGTCGAACTCCCGCTCGGCCCGCCGCCGCGCCGAACCCGACAGCTCCTCCAGGCGGGCTCTGTCGGAGCAGAGGTCGCCCACCGCCTCCGCGAAGTCGTCCCGCCGGTCCACCAGCAGGCCGCCTTCGCCGTCGCCCACCACCTCCTCAAGGCAGGGTCTTCGCAGGGTCACGACCGGCAGGGCGCAGGCCATCGCCTCCAGCATGGACAGGGGCGTCGTTATCCAGGGGCCCCCGGCGGTGAAGGGCACCGCCGCAACGTCCGCCAGGCGGTACAGGTCGCCCACGTCCCCGTAGCGGTCGAAGGCCCTTACCCAGGGCTGGCGCTGGACGAGGTCATGGGGCACGCCGTACTTGAAGGCGAACACGAAGCTCGCCCGTGGCACCTGTCGCCGGACGCGGGGGAGGGCCTCCAGGAGGAAGTGCACGTCTTCGGGTCGGGCCGGCGGGATGATGGGGCCGAACCACAGCACCACCACCGCGTCCTCGCTTACCCCGTACGACCTCCTCAGCCGGGTCTTCTCCTCCGGGCAGACGGGCTGCCACCGCTCCAGGTCCACGCCCAGGGGGACGGTAGTCAGCTTCCCGGGTAGCACGCCGATGGCGGCCAGGCGCTGTTCCAGGGCGCGGCAGGGCGCGACGACCCGGTCGAAGCCGCCGAGGGCGCCCCGCAGCAGCGCATCGTGCATCGGGAAGGAGGGCTGGTAGTTGGCGAGGGTGAACACGCTCCTTATCCCCCGGCGCCCGGCGGCGGCCCGCACCAGGTTCCCGAACGGCGGGTGCGGCTCCGTCCACCAGAGGACGGACCTCACGCGGGGGAGGAGGCCCCACACCCGCCCCGCCACCCTCGCGGCATCGCGGAGGCGGGCACACGCCTCGGGGAGCATAGGCTTCCGCCCCTGCCCGCTCCACCAATTCCCGTACCGGTCGAACGGCTCCGCCGAACGTGACGCTGAGGCGACCTTGTGGAGCTTGAGGCGCCCCTGATCGCAGTAGCCGTCCCTGTCGCCGCGGGAGACCACGTGCACCTCGACGCCCAAATCACGAAAAGAGGGACTCCGGAGGACCGACAGCAGGAAGTTGGGCCCCATCCACTTCCCGGGCGCGAACTCGAAGTTGGGGACGACTACGAGCAGCCCCTCAGCCATCGCTGTCTCCCCGCGCCTCGCCGGGGCCGTTGCGGAACTTCGACTGCCACCAGTCGATGAGCCCCGGCATAACGTGATAGCCGAGGGCCAGGAGCCTGAGGGCGGACGGCGTGACCAGCTCCCGCCGCGGCCGCTCGGCCGCCCGGACGATCGTGCGCGCCACGGAAGCCGCCGCGACCGGTCGCAGCAGGTTGCGCCGCTCCAGGGGCCGGCGCTTGACCATCGCCTCGTCGAACTCCCCCTCGCTGTAGCCGGGACACACGGTCACCACGGAGACGCCGCGGCCCCGCAGCTCCATCCGCAGAGCAGCCGAGAACGCCCCCAGAGCCGACTTGCTGGCGCAGTACCCGGCCGAGAGCGGCGACGGCACCTTCCCGGATATCGACGAGACGTTGATGATGCAGCCCGACTCCTGCTGGAGCATGGTGGGTAGCGCCGCCAGGGTGCAGTAGACGGCGCCCAGGTAGTTGACCTGCACCTGCCGCTCGAAGTCGGCCGGCTCGCATTCCGACACCAGGCCGTAGACGCCGAACCCGGCGTTGTTCACCAGCAGGTCGACGCGCCCCCAGCGCCTGACGATAGCCTCCACCGCCCGGTTGACCTGGACGCGGCTGGCCACGTCGGTCGGGAGGGGAGCGGCGGCGCCGCCGGCGGCAATGACCTCCTCGGCCACCTGCTCCAGCCGCTCCAGCCGCCGCGCCAGCAGCCCGACGCAGTATCCCCGCCGGCCCAGCAGGAGCGCCGTCTCCCGGCCGATGCCGCTGGACGCCCCGGTGACGATGGCCACCGGACAGGAAGAGCCGTGGAGCGCCTCGAACACCTGCATCACTCGCCCGGCCGCGAGAGGTACACTTTAGCCGTACCGTTGGCGTAGATGAGGTTCGCTTCCTCCGTCCAAGGCGTCATGTCGCGGAGAAGCCACCAGCCGTGTCCCTCGACGCCCTCCCAGCCCTCATAAGGCGGCGGCGCCATGATGCCGTGTTTAGTGTTGAGGTAGCGAAGGAAGACGTAACCCGACTTCTGCGGCAGACGGTCGGGGTCCAGCGACGACATCTCCCGCTGTGGTATCCACTCCCTGAGGACGTAGGCCCAACCGTCGAGGTCGGCGTAAACGGGGATTCCCGGCGCCCGCTGCCCGCCCAGCCACTCCCCGGCGGCGAAGTCCTCCAGCGGCGGGTAGATCGCGAAGAAGGACAGCTTTTCGTCGGCGTTGGCGCTGGCCGCCATCCATCCGCGGGAAAGGGGTACCGCGTTCGGCCGCTCGCCCGCGACCTGGTAGACGAAGCCCGAATTGAAGAGCAGGTACGCGCCCAGCCCGGCCGCCAGGAGGAGCGCAGCAACCACGCCTGCGACGGGCTGGAGGCGCACGTTCCGCATCCCGACGAGGGCGAGCGCCAGCCGGCCCAGGACGGCCAGGCCGCTGAACAGGGCCAGGCCGCCCATCACGGCGAAGGGCGCCAGGAATATGAGAGTGCCCATCAGCAGCCGCTCCATGCCGAAGGTGCCGGCGGCGAAGTAGGGGACGACGACGGTCGCCGCGTTCACCGCCAGGGCGGGCACGGCCAGCGCCGTCAGCTCTGGGGGGAAGGGGCCCCGCCGCCACCGGAGGAGGGCCCAGACCACGCCGATAACCGTAAGCCCCTGGAACCCGAAGTGCAGGTACCGGGCGACGTCTCGCAGGGGCGTCAACGACTGCGTCGCCAGGTAGAGGCCCTGCGAGGCCTGGGGGCTGAAGAAGTCGCGGCCGAGCTTGCGGCCGAGGTCCGACAGCGTACGCACGGCGTCGTCGAACGGCGCGGACTCAGCGGAGACGTAGACGTACCAGAAGAACGTAAAGGCGAGGAACAGCGAGAGGAAGGCAGGGGTTAGGGCAGCGGCGTTCTGGCCGGAGCTGCGTGTGCGGGCCAGCCGGTAGAGCCAGCTCAGGCCCGGGGCGGCGGCCAGTGCGGGGATCAGGAAGTACGCCACCGAGTAGTGGGACACGATCATCCCGCCGGCAAAGATGATCCGCAGGGCGACGGCCTGCGGGCCCGAGCCCGCCGACAGGGTGAGCAGCACAAGGGCGACGAACAGCAGCCCCATCTCCATCCGGGCCATCCCCGGCATCAGCTGGTAGAAGGGCTGCGTGAACATCAGGAAGCAGGCGGCCAGGAACGCCGCCCGCGATCCCACCGCCCTCCGCCAGAGCAGGAAGAGGGAGAGCGGCATGAGCGAGAAGAGCAGCGGATACACGGCCTTGTACACCCACAGGAGGTCCACATCGGCTACGGCCGAGAACATGGGCGGAACGATGGTGAGGCTGAGCATCGAGTTGTAGACGTTGGGGATCGACTGGTCCCAGTATCCGTCTTTCAAGACCAGGCTTCCGAAGAAGTACTCCGCGTGGATGTCGAATCCTGTCAGACGGGGGGAGATGAGCGACCGGTGGAGAAGGAGCGAGACGGAAATGGCCACCACCGCCAGGGGGTACGCCTTTTCCGGCAAGAGGCGGGGCAGAAAAGCCGCCAGAGGAAACAGCGCCAGCAGGGCGATGGCGGCCAGCAGGAAGGTATTATCCTGCCGGGCATTGGCCAGCTGGGTCCCCAGAATTACGACAGCCGGCGGCAACAGGCACAACGTAGTGTACGGCTTCAGAAGCTCGCCCGGGCGTACCCCCACGGAGGGGAGCTCCCGCTGCCACAGCGCGGCAACAGCGGCCAGGCAAGCCGTGGCCGCGCCTACCGCTACGGCCACCGGCATCGAGGACAGGGGTCGCTCCACGCCCAGGCCGCGGAGCCCGTTCAAGGCCAGCCCCAGCGCCATCACAACGACAAGGCTGAGTCCACACGCGTAAGCGAGCAACTCCCATGGATCGAGGTCACGGAGACGCAGCAGGTACAAGATCAGTGCCCCGGGGATCAGGAAGAGCGCAATGAAGGCGACTACCTCCCTGAGGCCAGGCACATCCGTCATCACCACCATGGGCAGGGCGGCAGCGCCCGCACCTATCGCCGGGGCCGCGGTCAGTATCCGCCCACCGGATCGCGCCCAGACGTTATTGGCCAGTTCCATTAACCCTTACCGCCTCCTCCAGCAGGGCGTTGAGCCGCTGGGTGGCCGCGACCCACGTATAGTGCTTTTCGACGAGTGCTCTTGCCGCCCGGCCCATCGTTGCGCGTCGAGCGCTGTCCCGCAGCAGCGCGACCACCTGTTCCGCGAACTCCTCATCGTTCTCGGCGATCGCGGCCTCGCGGCCGCGTGCGATCGACAGCCCCGCGCCCTGGGCCTGGGTCGTCACAACGGCCTTCCCCATCGCCATCGCCTCCAGGATCTTGTTGGAGCACCCCATGCCTACCGTCGTGGGGACGACGGCCACCCATCCCTCTTGCAGATAGGGCCTCACGTCGGGGACGGAACCCGTGACCAGCACTGCCGGGTCTCGCCCGAGCTCCCTGATTTCTTCTGGCGGGCCTTGCCCCACGACGTTGAACCTGACGCCGGATATCTGGGCCCGGATACGCGGGAAGACCCGGCGGTAGAAGGCGAGCACCGCGCTGACATTGGCGGTGGAGCTCATCGTACCGGTGAAGACCAGAGCCGGCTCGCGGCTTTCGGCTCCTCCGGGGGCGAAGTACTCCGTGTCGACGCCGTTTGGTATCACCGCGATGTTCATGTCCGGAACGTAGCGCCGCCAGATGGGCAGGTCCTGGGACCCCGCCGTGACCAGGGCGTAGAATCCCTTGTCGTAGACTCTGCGGGCCTCTCGCAGGTTGGCCCAGTACATGACGAGGGCCAGCAGCTTGACCGGCAGCTTCAGCCAGCTCGTACTTTGCATCCATCTCCGGAACAGTTCAGGGAATGGACAGTCGATGTGCGAAACCACCGGCAGTCCCGCATCCCAGGCGTAGAAGGCCGTATACAGGTTGTGAACGAGGATGACGTCAAGGTGATTGGAGGCGACCGTTTGCTCTACCGTGCGCTGCATCACGGGAGAGTAGCCCGGGTTCAAGAACGTGTGGCTCCCGCCGAAAAGATGCCGCGGCGATACCAGCGCCCGCAGACCGTACAGCCACTTCGCGGCGCTGCCGCTGCGGGGGACCTTGATCGTCTGCACCGTGTCGCAGAACCACAGCTCTTCCGGCGAGGGGCCGAGGGGTGCGGGCTGCTGGAGTAGGGAGATGAGGTCTATGTGGTGGCCGTGCTCCTTCTTCAGGAGCCGGAGGAAATGGAAGAGTTGAAGTACTCCACCCTCGAACGGAGACGGCAGGCTAGGGGACAAGGCGAGAATATTCACGCTTACCGCCTCCACCGGCTGCTAGGGCTCTCTCGTAGACTGCCACCAGATCACGGGCCAGGACATCCCAGTGGAAGTACTTGAGGATAGTCCGGCGCGCGTTGCCGCCCAGCTCGGCGCTCCTCACAGGGTCCGCCAGGAGCCCGCTGATGGCTGAGGCGACTGCCTCAGGGTCGTCGGGATCAACGAACAGCATTTCGTCTCCCTCGGGAGCGGCTGCCCGGTTGTTGGGGATGTCGGAGGCCAGGCAGGGCCTGCCGCAGCTCATGGCCTCCAGCAGAACCTCGGCTACACCGCCCTCCGCGCTGGAGAGCATGACCACGGCGCCGGCGGCCGCGTAGTACTGGGGGAGTTCTTCGCGCGGCACCATCCCGGCGAAGATGACGTGGCGCTCAAGACCGCGGCTCGCTACGGACCGCCTAAGGGCCTGCTCATAGGACGAAGAAAGGACGTTCCCGACTAGCATCACTCTGGTGGTCGGGTGACGGCGCAGGACGAGGGGCAACGCCTGCAGCAGTTTGAGCTGGCCCTTACGGGGCTGCACCGGGCCCATCGCCAGAATGAGAGGAGCGCCGCGCTCTACGCCGTGCTGCTCCCTCACCACGCAGCCGTCAGCCTCCGGCCGGAAGGTCTCCGTGTCGGCCCCGGCGTGCACCACGTCCACCCTCAGCGGGTCCACCCCGAACATCGCCACCAGCGCCGCCTTCAGCGCCTCGCTGTTCACAACCGCGCGCGAGGCACGCCTGAGGTTGAAGGCAAGCATCGCCCTGGCGGGAACGTTGATGTAGGACGGCAGGGCGAGGGTACGGAACAGCAGGCGCTGTCTCTCCCTGGGAGACACGGAGGAAAGCTGGGGCTCGGTGGGCATGGGACCCATCGTCGAGAAGACGACCACGGGCCTCAGCGACCCCGGCAGCAGCAGCGCGAGGAATGCTGCCAGCGGCTCCTCAATATGGACTACGTTGTAGCTGCGGCGCCAGTGGCGCCATAGAAGCTTGCCCAGGGCCACAAGCGAAAACAGCACCTTGTTGAGGACGTGGCCAAGCTGCCAACGGTTGAGAGCGGCCAGGACCCGGAAATGGCGACCGTAAGGCCTGATGTGCGCCTGCGGCCAGGGGCTGTAGATAAAGTCTACCTGGTGACCCAGACGCCTGAGCGGGCCCAACCGCATCGGGATCTGCTCAAAACCGGCCGCCCTGTCGATGATACAGACCCTCATGCCCTGACCGCCCGCTCACACAAGAGGTTGGAGCCGTGACGCCGCTGCGGCGGCGACATCTCCAGCGGCATCAGCCCACGCTCGTCGTCTATCGCCCTAATTTCGAAGCCCAGGTCCCGAAGGCCCTGGAGGAAGGCCGCGGGGTCGACGCCCGCCTTCAATATGAGGCTGGGGGTGAACTCAACCACCAGCTTCAGGCCGGGGCATCGCTCCAGGAGCCGCGTCGCGCCGGCAAGGGCGAACGGTTCCCAGCCCTCGACGTCCATCTTGACGACCTCCACACTAGGCCACCCCCGCCTCGAAAGGAAATCATCGAGAGTGGTAGTCTCGACCGGGACGCTCCGGCCGCCGTCGCCGGCAGAGTGGCCCGCGAGGCTGTGAGTTATGCTGTACCTCCCGAGGAAAAGCTCGCCCCGTCCGGGCCTGTCGGACAGGGCCTGCTGACAGCACACAACGTTACGGTAGCCGTTCGCCTCCACGTTGCGGGCCAGGAGGGCGAAGTTCCCGGGCTCCGGCTCGAAGGCAAAGACGCGGCCCGCTCTACCGACGAGGCTGGCCGCCAGCAGAGTGAAATAGCCCACGTGAGCGCCGGCATCCACAACCGTCATCCCCGGTTTCACAATCTGCTGGAAGAGAGCCGTAGTGCCCGGTTCATACACTCCCTTCAGGTATGACGGTTCCCAGGCGGCTCGCTTGGGCAGGTACAGCTGTTGGTCACCAAAAACCTTCACCCTGGCCGGGGGAGACACCAGGCCGCGCACCATCCGAAACAGCCTCTCCCGGACTGTCACGCCGCCCAGGGATACGCCGGCGATCTTGCTCGCCTCCAGGCCCGCCTCGGCGGCGAGGAGAGAACGCCATACGGCCCTGCGGATCATCGCCCGTCCCTCTTTCGACACAGGAGGAAGTAGCCGCCCGCCAGGGCCGACGGCAGCCGCTCCGCCATCCAGCAGTCGAGCCGACCCAGCCAGCGCCACCGCCGCAGCAGTGGCAGCCACGACAGAAAGTCGGCGTTGGCCGCCCTCACCACCACGAAGCCGTTCGAATCAACGAGCCGCCCGATCCCGGCGAGGGTGAACGCCTGGACGTGTCCGCCCACTTCCCCAGAGCTCCGGAGACGCCGCACGAAGCGGGCCACTGCGTCTCGCAGGTGGTGGAACAGGAGCTCGTACGGGCCGTAGCCGTTGGGCACGGTGACGATGAGGCAGCCGCTTCCCTTCAGCACCCGGAACGCCTCCTCCAGCGCCCTCTCCGGATGCGGAAGGTGCTCCAGCACCTCCGAGCAGACGACGAAGCCGTACGTCTCGGCCGCGAACGGCAGCGACTGAGCGTCGCTCAGGACGAAGGCGAGGCGTCCGTCCTTGACCGTCCCGTCTACGCGC
The DNA here is from genome assembly GCA_016178045.1 of Chloroflexota bacterium. GTDB lineage: Bacteria > Chloroflexota > Dehalococcoidia > SM23-28-2 > JACOUE01 > JACOUE01. The sequence goes on along the minus strand of JACOUE010000006.1, from coordinate 45,473 downwards.
AGCTCGATATCCACGCCGATGACACCGTAGCCGAGGGCGGCAAGGGGGTGGCTAACGCTGCCGCGACCGCAGCCCACATCCAACCCCAGCCCCTCCGCGCCCGCGAACTCCGCGACAGCGCCGGCGATGAACTCCACCTTCCTCAGGTCGACGTACCGCTCATAGTCGGTATAGCGCGCCAGATCGCTGGCACCCCTTCCCGCTAGCGCTACTCCCCTGACCGAAGGGGCGACTGAGGCCTCACTTTGGGAACAACGCGTCATCAAGCACTTCCTTCAGCCGCTGGTTGCGGTGGGCCATGGAATGAGTCCCCCGCTCTACCTCCTCTCTGCCGGCGGCGCCCATCCTTTTACGCAGCGCCTCATCTTCGATGAGGAGGCCCACCTTCTCCGCTAAGTCGTCAATGACCCGCCCGTCCGTCCGCGAGAGGTCGCCGCCGAAGGGAGCACTGCTCCTAAGGATCGGTCTCCCCCGAATTATCGAGGCGTCCCAGAGGTACGTGAGCTGCTCCGAGCGCTTCACCACGAAACCGGAGACCCCGTCCGCCACGAACTCGGCGTTGGCGTGAGCATCGATCGTCACCACCGGCAGCCGATAGGACATCGCCTCCAGTATCGCCAGGCGTGGGGTCATGTGAGCGGGATAGAGGAAGATGTCGCAGGAGGCGTAGAGCGCTTCCAGGTCCTCGCGGGGAAGTGGGGTTTCGATAAGATGCAGTCCCGGTAGCGCTCGGAAGTCCCCCTTCACCGCGGCGGGAAGGGCGCTCCGGAAGTACAGCTCCAGCTGAGGATAGCGCTCGCGGAGCACCGCAAACGTTCGCAGCGCCTCCAGCCCGCCCTTCGAGTAGAAGACGGTCGGGTAGTTGATGGACCCGACGAAAAGGAGCCGCACTTTCCCGTCTCGCTGGGGAGCTCTTGTAGCCCCACTGGCCGCCGGCGCCGCCAGGGGGATCCACTCCAGCTTCTCCTTGAATCTCGCACAGTCCAGGTTGTTCAATATGCTCTGCTGAGCTGCCCTGGTGTAGGTGATGATCTTCCGGCAGCAGGGAGAGGCCAGCCGCCGCTCCAGCAGGCGGCGGTAGAAGCGACGGTTGAGCCACTCCAGGCGATCGTCCAGGAGCAGAGCCGGGTGCTCCACCTCCACCACCCACGGCTCGTCGCGCAGGATGAGGTGATTTACGGCGTGGGTGAGGGCCATCCCGGGCGGAGGACGCTGGCCCCTCTCCAGGAAGGACTTCACCAGGTTGATGGGCACAGCGCGGGACAGCAGATGGTGCTTGAGTCTCTGCAGGGCGGGGTTCCGGTCAAACCACTTGTAGTAGCCCGTCGCCTTGATCCGGTACTCGTAGCCGTCGGGAGGGTTGTGGATGAAGTAGGTCAGGTCGTCCATCTGGACAAACCAGTGGGGCTCAAAGAAAACGATTTTTTTCTCGCCCGCCGTCCGATCCTTCCCCCCCGTCAGACCCGGGCGTGACTTCGTGTCCACCCGAGGGCGACTATCAACGCGCCTCATCCTCAAGAAATCGCCTCGCAGAACAGATTGACGTAGCCGAACCCTTTCAGTTCGCGGAGAAGGGTGGGGAGGTGCAGAGGCGTGAGCCCCCCTTCGCCATCGATCACTTGAACCCTTAGACCCCAGCCTAAGAGGCGGTCTACAAACTCTTCAGGGGTTGTCCCGGCCGTCCCCAAGAGCCGTGGATGAAATTCGACGATGAGCCCCAGGTTTCCCGATCGCTGGACGAGCCCTCTCGCTCCTTCCAGCGCGGCGGGCTCTCCTCCTTCGATATCTATCTTGATCAGGTCGACGCGGGGTCCTCCCTCCCTCTCCAGGAAGGCATCTAGAGTCGTGACCTCGACCGGTATGCTCTCCTCGCGCGTTAAGGGGTTGCGATACAAGCTGTTACAGCCAGCATCGCTCTTGCCGAGGAAGAGGGGCACCTGCCCTGCTCGGTCGGCTACCGCCTTCTGAACGGCAACGACGTTGCTATACCCGTTGGTCTGGACGTTCTTCACTAGCAGAGCCCAGTTATCGGGATGCGGCTCAAAGGCGTACACCCTACCACCCTCCCCTACGCCTCGGGCGGCGAGCAGGGTGAAGTAGCCCCAGTGTGCGCCCACGTCCATCACCGTCATTCCGGGCCCAACCAGGCGCTGGAATAGCTTCGTGGTGCCCGGCTCGTACGTGTCGTACAAGAATCCTGCATCGGCGTACGCTCCCAGGTACATCCTGTGGCCCTGAACCGTAGCGAGGCGTTCTTCCGGCGAAGCGAAAACGAAGCGACGGACAGCGTATTCCATCGCTCCGATGGCTTTCAGCGCCGGCCAGACGATTGGCAGCTTCGTCAGGCCCGTGCTGCTCACCATGTCCGCTAACAGGCCGGACGCGGGCCGGTATGCTCGCCAGAGCAGGAGGCGGACGTCCATCCCTACTTCCCCATCGATATAGCTGGTAGCTCCTCAGCCACGTTGCGATCTCCCCCCCGCGGGCCCCTTACCACCCGCAGCGTGGCGTTGAAGGCTGTGCCAGCGGCGCGCGTGACCAGCAGGATTATGGCCTGGGTCACCAGAAACGCTATCGCCGCGCCGACGATGCCAAAGGCAGAGATAAGCCACAGCCCCAGAAGGAGGTTCGCCACCGCCCCAACGCCCAGGATGACCGTGACGTAGACCTGCCGGTTGCTGGCCTCCAGGGCGCGGAAGAAGAGGCCGTTGAAGTAAGAAATGATGCTGGCCCAGACCAGGACCTGGAAAGCAGTGGCAGCCTCGATGTAGGTGGAGCCGAACACCCGGAGCAGGACGGTCCTCGCCAGGAGGGTCATCACGATGCCCAAACACACGAGGAGGGGTAACGACCATTTCCAGACCGTCGTGAGCAGCATATGGTAGGACCGCTTCGACGAGACAAAGGCGGAGGCCAGGGGCGGGAAGATGGCGTTCGCCGCGTTGTCGGCGATAAAGCTGAGGGGCGCCGCCAGGGTGACCGCCGCGCTGTACAGGCCAACGGCGGCCTCGTCTCGCAGGGCCGCGACCAGGATCACGTCGATCCTGAAGTAGACGGGCAGCACGATGCCGTTGAGGGCGAAGGGGATTGACGTGAAACCCAGGTAGCGAAAATATCGCAGATCCCACACCGCCTTCACCTTGGTGAAAAATATCCTCACCAGCACAAGCGCCACGACCAGGGTCACCAGACTGGCGGCCAGATGCACTAGTCCCAGCGAGGCCACCCCGCCCCCGGAGCGGAGGACGACCAACAGGAGAAGGAGCGTCGCCGCCGTCCCCAGAGCCGAGACCACCATCTCAAGCTCCATCCTCTCGAAGGCGCGAAAGATGGCCTGGCCAAGGAGCGTGAGGGTGTACGGGAGTTGAGCGATAGCCAAAAGGAGGATCAGCATCTTGGTAGACGGCGAATAGCTGATAAAGGCCACTACCAGGGCGATCAAGACCAGGGCGAGGAGGCCCAGCACCAGACTCATAGCGATGCCGGCCCCCAACGCCCTTGCGGCAAGTGACTTGTCTCGGGCTACGTCCCGGATGATCAGGAAGCCAACCCCCAGGTGGTACAGCGTGTGGAAGAGGGCGACGAAGGCAAGGGCGAACCGGTACTGGCCGAACTCCGCCAAGCCGAAGCTGCGGGCCACCAGGACGTTGAGGATAAACGCTCCCACCGCCACCACCCCGCTGGCCGCCGCCAGCGAGACGAAATTCTTCGCGATGCGCGCTAACGGGGCGGCCAGATGGGGCGGGCCCGGCACAACCACGGGGAGCAGCCCGGCGGCAGCCTCCCTAGCTCCTAACTCCGCCTTCAAGAACCGCCCTCCGGGCTCGGAACAAACTCGAGGGCGGAATCGAGGAACTGCTTGAGAGCCGCGTTGCGCATCTTGAAGGAGTGCTGGCCCTCAGCGATCTCTGTCCGAGCAGCTGCGCTCATCCGGCTCCGCAGCCCCTCGTCTTCGATCAGGAGAGCAAGTCGCTCTACGAGCCCCTCCACTACCTCCTCGTCCAGCGTGTGCCAGTCCCGCTTGTGCTCGGGGCTGTGGTAGCGCACCACCCAGCCGTCGGTGTAACCTGCCGCCCTCGACTTGCGCACCAGAAAGCCCGTCTTGCCGTCTTCTACCAACTCGCAGTTGCCCCAAACGTCGCTAGTGACCACGGGCAGGCCGTAGCTCAGCGCGTCCAAGTAGGCGGTCGACGGCGTGATGTGGGTGGGCTGGACGAAGATGTCCGCGGTCCGCCAGAGCTGCTCGAACTCCGCCTCCAGCAAGGGCTTCTCGTAGAGGTAGACGCCGTCCATCGCCTCCAGTCGCCAACGCCAGGCGGGCGTCAGCGGGCAGCGGACGATCAGCTCCAGGTTGGCATAGCGCTGGCGCAAATGCCGGAAGGCCCCCACGACTTCCTTGCCGCCCTTCAGGTCGAAGTTAGACAGGTCATGGACGTTGCCGGAGCTGACGAAAAGGAGCCGAACCTTGCCGTCGCGCGGTCGAGAGGCGGCTGGTTTCAGGGGGACCGCCCAGGGTATGACTCGCACCTTCGCCTCAACCAACTCATCCCCATCCAAAAGCTGGAGCAGGGCCCGTTTCCCCGCTTCCAAGCCGTAGACGATCCCGCGGCAGTAGGGGGACCGCAAGGCACTGCGAACCCTCTCCCGAAACCGGCGGAACAGGCCGAGGCTTCCAACCAGCGTATGCGGGCCCTCCGATTGCATCTCCAGCACCCACGGCTCTCTCCCGAACCATAGGCACTGCATGGCGTAGATGAGGTCGGTCTCCGGCGGGACAGGGGCACGACTGTTCCACAGGGCCTTGGCAAGGTTCAGGGGAAGAAAGGGGCGGGTCAGGTAGAAGAAGCGGTAAGGCGTCGTGAAGCGAGCCGCCCAGCGCGCCGCGGCCTCCAGGCCGCCGTCGCGCACCACAAACCGGTATCCCGGCGGTGGATGGGCCACCAGGTCCCAGGCCGAGACCAAGGGCTTCCATAGGGGCTGTGCCAGGACAGTTCTCACCCCAGCGATTTCCCTCACCCTTTCCTCATGACCACCATCACCCGGTTCGCCAGGGACGGCCACCTGGCGAGCACCCCGTCCACGGCCCTGATAAGGGGCACGAGCCAGTGGCGGGTGTTGATGGTCACCGGGCACCCTTGCACAGATTCGATCGGCAGCGAAGCCTGCGTGATCAACTCTCTGAGGGCGCGGAGAGTAAAGACTCGGACGTGGCCCCACTGTCCCTCCTGGTCCGACGCCAGCAGCTTGCCGGCCGCTTCGTGCCTCGGGCTGACCGCCATCGGGTACGGCTGGAAACCCAGGAGCAGGGCAGTGCGGTTGGCCCAGCCCGCCAGGTTGGGCGTGGTCAGAACGCAGACGCCTCCCGGCTTCAGGACCCGCCTGACCTCAGCCAGCAGATGATCCGTGTCGAACAGGTGCTCGATGATCTCGCCGCAGTAGGCAGCGTCGAAGAAATCGTCCTCGAAGGGGAGGTCGTGTCCGTCGATGTCTAGCTGGAGCGCCTCGACCCCCCTGGCCCTGGCAGCCGCGGCGCCCTCCGGAGCTATTTCCACCCCGAAGGCCTGTCGGGCGTTCATCGCCTCCTTGAGCGCCACGGTGACCGCTCCGTCGCCACAGCCCACGTCCAGCAGCCTTTCGCCCCGCAGCGAGCGAAAGAGCCTGATGGAGCGCAGGATGCGCTCCTCGCGAGGGCAGCCGTAGTTATAGCGCTCCGCGTAGTATCGGCCCTTGACCTCACTGTCGGCAGAGTTCTCGGCCCTGACCACTATCGGCTCGCCTTCCCGGCGACCATCCCGTCACGGCTGACCACGAAGTCCCGGATATAATCCGCCACCGCTTCTCTTTCTTCAGAGCCGATGCCCTGGTGGTTGCCGATGTAGAAGGCGTTGCGGTGGATGAAGCGGGCGTTGGCCAGGCCGCCTACCTTCCGGTAAGGCACCAGCCGCATCACCGTCTCCTCCTCGATGTTCCCCGCCAGCACCGGCCTCGTCTCGACGCCCATCTCCTCCAGGTGGGCCATGACCTGGGCGCGGGTGAAAGGGGCCGAGGGCTTGACCAGCATTGGGTACCCGAACCAGACGTGCCTCGTCCCTTCCCTCTCGCTGTGGCAGGTGAGGTGAGGTGAAAGCCCGGCCAGCTGCCCGCTCCAGTAGCGGGCGTTCTCGCGCCTGGCTTCTACGTACCCCTCGAGCCGCTTCAGCTGGTGGACGCCGAAGGCGCCCTGCACTTCAGTGGGACGGAAGTTGTAGCCCAGGTTGACGAACAGGTAGCGCGGGTCGATCTGCGGGTGCCCGCGGGCGATAGCGTCCCGGTCGGAGCGATCGCGGACCCAGCCGTGGGCGCGCAGGGTGCGGGCCAGCTCGGCACACTCGTCGTCGTCCGTGAGGAGCATACCGCCCTCGATAGTGCTGATGTGGTGACCGAAGAAGAAGCTGAAGGTCGACATATCGCCGAAGCCGCCCGCCTTCCGGCCCCTGTACTCGGCGCCGTGGGCCTCACAGGCGTCCTCGATGACCAGCAGGTCGTGCCGACGGGCGATGGCCATGATGCGCCCCATCTCGCAGGGGTTGCCCAGCAGGTGGGCCAGCACGATCGCCCGTGTCCGCGGCGTCATCGCCTTCTCGATCTCGTCGGGCGATATGTTGAACGTCTCCAGCTCCACGTCCACGAGCCTCCTCCCAGCCGTAAGGCGGCACCATCAGGGGGATGCGCGTCTGCCCGGGGACGAAGGGAACCTGCGCCTGCTCGACGAAGTGGCGCTGAAGGGCCTCGCGCAGGGCCCGCCGCGTATCGATAGCTTCGGTAGTCACCCGCTTCTCCCTTCCACCTGTGCCGCTACCGTCTCCCGCTGCCCCAGGTACCACTCGATCGTCTTGCGCAGGCCCTCCTCCAGCGGCGTCTTCGTCTTGAACCCCAGCTCAAACTGCGCCCGGGTCGTGTCGATGCTGCGGCGGGGCTGGCCGTCGGGCTTCGAGGCGTCCCACTCGATGCGGCCCCGGAAACCGGTAAACCGGGCGATGGTCTCCGCCAGCTGACGGACGGTGACCTCCTCGCCGCTGCCGATATTGATGGGCTCCCGCCCCTCGTAGCTCTCGGCGGCCAGGACGACGGCCTCGGCGGCGTCCCCGACGTAGAGGAACTCGCGGGAGGCGCTGCCGCTCCCCCACACCTCGACGCTCTCCCGGCCCTCGTCCGCCGCTTCCAGGCAGCGCCGGATGAGGGCCGGGATGACGTGCGAAGAAGACGGGTCGAAGTTGTCGCCGGGGCCGTAGAGGTTCGACAGCAGGAGAGCGACGGCGTTGAATCCGTACTGCTGGCGGTAGACCCGGGCCTGGAGCGCCAGCACCCGCTTGGCGACGCCGTAGGGGCCGTTGGTCTCCTCCGGGTAGCCCTCCCACAGGTCGCCCTCCTGGAAGGGGAGGGGGGCATACTTCGGGTAGGCGCAGACGGAGCTGACGGCCACCAGCTTCTCCACCCCGAAGCGCCGTCCCTGCTCCATCACCTGCAGGCCCATCAGCAGGTTGTCGACCAGAGTCTCCGCCGGGCGCTCCTTGTTGTAGCCGATGCCACCCACTCTGGCCGCCAGGTGCAGAACCACCTGCGGCCTCGCCTTTTCGTACACGCGGGCGACGGCGTTGCCATCGCGGAGGTCGTATTCGGCGCTGCGCGGCACGAATACGTCCCGGCACCCGCGCCCCCGCAGTCGCTCCACCACGTGATTCCCGAGAAAGCCGGCGCCTCCAGTGACCGCAACGCGCTTTCCCACCAGATCACTCATCCCATCCTCCTGACCACAGCACCGGGCGCCGGCTTCTTCACCGCCACAATGAGATTCCCCGCCAATGAAGGGATCCTGCTGCACACCCTGTCGACGAGGGCGGCGGCCCGAAGCAGCGGGTGTCCGCCGTCGCCGTCGCGGAAGTAGCCCCAGCCACGCACCTCGACGGGCTCAAAGCCGCACAGGGCCAGCAGTTCCCTCAGGGCCGAGAGCGTGCAGGGGCGCATGCGGCCGCTGCCCTGGCCGACGACCTGCCCGCCCAGCCGGGGGTGGCCCACCGTGTAACGGTAGCTAACGCCGGCGTAGAACGGCTGCCAGCCGAACAGCCCCAGCCCGATCCGGTTGTGCCACGCCGCCAGGTTGGCCGTCGTAAGGACGGCGACCCCTCCCGGACGCAGCGAACGGTAGAGTTCCTCGAGCAGGTGATCGGCGTTCACGACGTGCTCCAGGACCTCGCCGCAGAAGGCGGCGTCGAAGAAGCCGCCCTCAAAGGGCAGGTCCTGAGCGTCGAGGTCGAGCTGGACGGCGCTGACCCCCAGCGACCTCGCCCTGGCCACGCTCTCCTCCGATATGTCCGCGCCGAACACCTCGCCGAAGCCGCAGGCCTCGCGCAGCAGGGCGGCGACGCCGCCGCCCCCGCACCCCACGTCCAGCAGCCGGCCGCCGCCGGCGTGGTGGCGCTTCATCATGGCCACGGCCTGGCGGTGACGGCCCCGTAGCACGAACCCGAGCTGGCCGCGGAACCCCTCCCAGAACTCCTCGCGGAGGGCCCAGCCAACGCCACCGCTGACCGGAGGGCTAGGCAGTGGCCTCATCGAAGATCCTCTTCAGCCTCTGGTTGCGGGCGGCGATAGATAGCGGACCCTCGTCGACCTCACGGCGGCCGGCCTCTCCCATCCGCCGCCGCAGGTCCGCGTCTTCGATGAGGGCGCTCGTCTTCTCCACCAGCCCGCGCACGATCTCCTCGTCCACGTTTCGATACCCCGTTTCCACCACGCCGCGGAGGCCGGTGTGGCGGGCGGGGAGGCCGCCCTCGCCCAAGTCGGGGATGCGGGAGGACTTCGGCACGAGGAAGCCCGTCACCCCGTCCTTCACCTTCTCCCGGCAGTCGCCGTAGTCCGTGGCGACCACCGGCAGGCCGAAGCTCATCGCGTCCAGCGGCGCGACGTGGTAGCCGGGGAAGAGCGCCGCTTGGAGGAAGATGTCGGCGCTCCGGTACTCCTTCTCCAGCTCCGGCCACGGAAGCTGCCGGTCGATGACCCTCACGTTGGGCAGCTCGCGGCAGCGCCGCATCCATGCCGGCGGCATGTCGGAGCGGATGACCAGCGAGACCTTGTCGTACCTGGGGCAGAGGCGGGCGTAGGCCTCGATGGCCTCCTTGCCGCCCTTCAGGTCGAACTCGCCGGAGCGGTTGCCGGAGCCGACGAAGAGCAGCCGCACGGTCCCGTCGCGGCGGCGCGGCCCGGCCGGGTCGCGGGGCCGCACGGTCAGCGGCACCGTCTCGATCTTTTCGCCAAAGCGACGGCAGTCCAGGCTCTGCTCCAGCGCCCGCCGGCCCTCCTCGCCCCAGACGATGACCTTGCGGCACCAGGGCGAGCCGAACGCCCTCTCGACCAGCCGCCTCCAGCGCCGCAGGATGCGGACGTCCCGCCCGACCAGGTTGGTTGGGAACTCGAGCTGGCAGACCCAAGGTTCGCGGCGGAAGACTAGGTGGTTGTAGGCGTAGGTGAGCGCCGCCCCCGCCGGCGGCTTCCGCGTCAGGCTGTCGACGTAGCTCTTCAGCAAAAGGTGCGGCACCCGCAGCAGGCGGAACGCCCGGTCCAGCCACGGGTAGAGTCGGCTCAGCACCAGGTCGTTGACCACCAGCCGGTCGCGCAGGGCCGGCTCGGGCAGGACGAAGCGGTACCCCTCGGGCGGGAAGTCGAACATCTCCCACTGGGAGCGGTCGACGTAGCCCAGCGGCTCGAAGTAGACGAGCTTCTCGGCGGCCTTTCGGGGCACCGCTGGTTCCCGTAAGGGTTGCGACCCGGTCCGGACGGCGACGCTGCTCACCGTGCCCTCCGGTAATAACCCCGAATCTTCTCGCACACGTGGGCCACCTGCTCCCCCGTCAGCAGGGGGGACGAAGGGAGCGAGACGCCGCGCTGGTAGGCGCGCTCGGCGTTGGGGAAGGGGCCGGCGAAGTCGCCCTCGTAGCAGGGCTGGAGGTGGACGGGATGGAAGAAGCGCCGGCAGCCGATCCCCTCGGCGGCCAGGGCATCGACCAGCCCCTGCGGGTCGTCCACCAGGATGTTGACCCGATGAGGCACGCGCACGGCGCGCGGGTCGTCGTACGGGAACTCGACCTGCTCCAGGCCGGCGAGGTAGCGCTTATAGAGCGCCTCGTTGGCGCGCTTGCGCTCGACGATGGCGTCCAGCTTGTCGAGCTGGCCCAATCCCACCGCCATCTGGAGGTCGGTGACGCGGAAGTTGTAGCCGATGCGGTAGTGGACGTAGACGCCGCGCTCCAGGCGGCCGTCGTTCTTCCAGTACTGGATCTCGGTAGCCAGCTCGTCGGAGTCGGTGAGGACGACGCCTCCCTCGCCGGTGGTGATCGACTTGTCGGCGAAGAACGAGAGGCAGCCGCAGTCGCCGAAGGAGCCGACGCAGCGGTTCAGGAAGCGCACGCCCACCCCCTGCGCTGCGTCCTCCACCACCGGGAGGCCGTGCGCTCCGGCGATGGCAATCACCCGCTCCATGTCCGCCGGCTGGCCGAACAGGTGGACGGGAACGATCGCGCGCGTCCGCGGGGTTATCGCCGCCTCGACCTGCCCCGGGTCGATGTTGAAGGTGCGGGCGTCCACGTCGACGAGGACGGGAGTAGCCCCGGCCAGGCGGATGGCGTTGATGGTGGCGATGAAGGTGAAGGCAGGGGCGATCACCTCGTCCCCCTCGCCGATGCCGAGGGCCTTCAGGCTCATGATCAGGCCGGCGGTGCAGTTGGCGACGGCGACGGCGTGCCTTACGCCCCACACCTCCGCGATGCGCCTCTCGAACTCCGCCGTCTTCGGCCCCTCCGACACCCAGCGGTTCTCGATGACGTCCCGCAGGTGGGCGAGCTCCTCGTCGCCCAGCCAGGCCTCGTAGTAGGGGATCGTCTCCTTGGCGCGAATGCGCTCGTGGTAGGGACGTTCGGTGACTTTCACGGCGGCCTCTCTTCCTCCGGCTCTGCCGGTCGCGTCGTTCACAGCTGGTTACTCCACCAGGCGCCGAGCCCCTCTTCGACGAAAGAGAAGGGGGCGAACTGGCAGCCCATGGCCTCCAGTCTCTCCCGCACCGCGCGTTTCTTGCTCGACTCGCAGAAGAGAAGCAGGAAGCCGCCGCCCCCGGCGCCGAGCAGCTTGCCGCCCAGGGCGCCGCTCTTCCTCGCCTCCTCGTACAGGTCGTTGATGAAGGGGTCGGTCACTTCCGGGGGATTCAGCTTCAGCTTCAGCTGCCAGGCGCAGTCCAGCATGTAGGCCGCGTCCAGCAGCCTGCCCTCCAGGAGGGCGTCCTTCAGGTCGTACACCAGCCCGCGCAGCAGGCGCAGGCCCTCGATGGTCGCGGGCCGCTCGCTGCGGACGTAGTCGTCGAGCTTGTCGGTGATCTGGGCCGAGGTGTGGGTCTTGCCGGTGTAGCAGATCAGCAGGTGGTGCTCGAGGTCGTTGAGGATGACCCTCGACACGGCCAGCGGGTTCACCGACACGGCCTCCCGGTTGAACTCGATGAGGTTGAAGCCGCCGAAAGTGACCTGGTACTGGTCCTGCTTGCCGCCGCTGATGCCCAGGTCGAAGCGCTCGATGGTGTAGGCGAGCTCGGCCAGCGTCTGGTTGTCGAGCACGATGCCCTTGAACTTCATGATCGCCCCGAGGATGGCGAGCACCAGCGCCGTGGAGCCGCCCAGGCCGCTGCCGGCGGGGGCGTCGCTCTGGATGTACAGGTCGAAGCCGTGGGAGTTGCTATGACGGGGGACGAGGCGCCTTACCGCCGCCTGGGCCAGCTTCAGCGCGTCGTTGTAGATGGGCTCCTCGTCGACGTGGTACTTGACGGTGACGTCGAAGTCCAGCGACGAGATGCTGACGTAGTCGTCCTCGCGGGGGGCCAGGGTCACGTAGGTGTAGCGGTTGACCGTGCCGGCGAGCACCGCCCCTCCGAACCGCGTGTAGTAGGCGGGGAGGTCGGTGCCCCCGCCCACAAAGCTGATGCGCAGGGGGGCCCGCGCCCGTACGAACTTGCCGCCGTTATCGGACATCGGCCACCTGCCGGCGCTCGAGGACGGCCTCGACGTAGGCGAAGGTGCGGCGGACGCCTTCCGCCAGCGGCACCTTCGGTGTCCAGCCGTCCAGGGCCTCCCTGGCCCGGGAGCAGTCGACGGCCTGGCTCCAGACCGGGCCGGCCGCGGGCAGCTGGACGATGGGTATGCTCTTCCCCGACATTCGCACTATCTCCTCGACGACGTTGATAATGGGGACGCTCTCCTCGCTCCCGACGTTGAGTGGGCCCAGCAGGCGCACGCCGTCCAGCTTCTCGACAGCGAGGAGCATGGCGTCGATGACGTCGCTGATGTAGCAAAAAGACCGCAGCTCCTGGCCGGCGCCCCGGATGGCGAAAGGTTGGGCGGGATACTCAATGGCCCTGCGGATGAGGACCGGTATTACCGAACCGCGTTCGTCGTCGAGGTCCTGGTGGGGGCCGTAAGCACCTATCAGGCGAAAAACGGCGGCCCGGAACGAGTGGTCCTCGCCGACGGCGTACTCCAAGGCCTTCTCGCCCATCAGCTTCGCCCAGCCGTAGGAGAGGGGCGGGGAAGCGGGCAGGGCGTCCTCCTCCCGGAGCGGCCGCGGCTCGGGTCCCATCTGGTACTGGCGCGGGTAGACGAAGACGCTGCTCGTGTAGAAGTAGCGCTCCACGCCGCGGCGGCGGGCCGCCTCCAGCACCTGGGCGTCGATGACCAGGTTCTCGTTCAGCACGGTCGCCGGGTGGCGGCGGTAGTAATCGGAGCTGCCGGCGCGGGCGGCCAAGTGGAAAACGACCTCGGCGCCGCGGCAGGCCTCCAGGCAGCTGTCACGGTCCCGGAGGTCGCCCTCCAATACCTCCGCCGCGTCCACGAGGGACGCCACATGGGTCCGGCCCGTCCGCTCGAAGCTGTCGGCGGCCCGTACGACGGCGCCGTCCCGCACCAGCCGCTCCACCAGGTTCGTGCCGATGAAGCCGGCGGCGCCGGTGACGAGAACCTTCCTGCCTTCGAAGAACCCCACAGGCTGCTCCTAGGTGTAGGCGACGTTACTGAAGGGGTTGTCGACTTCTATAAGCGGCAGCCCCCGCACCAGCTCGTCGATCCCTTCGTCGATGCCGGTCTCCACTGAAAAGCCCAGTCGCGTCAGCTTGGAGAAGTCCACCCGGTAGTTGCGCTTGTCGGGGTCTTCGCCGTTGTTTGAGATGCGCAGGACGAAGTCGAGGCGGCGGCGGATGCGCTTCGCCAGCTCGCCCTTCGTCAGGTTCAGGGAGTCGGCGCCGAGGTTGTAGACCTGCCCCCGCATCTCCTCCAGGTGGTCGAGGGCGAAGAGGAAAGCGCGGGCGAAGTCGCGGACGTGGATGAACGCCCGCACGAAGTTCGGCTGGTACACCACGAGGTGACGGTCGCGCAGCGCCTTGTAGACGAACTCGTTGAAGAGGAGGTCGAGACGCATCTGCGGCGAGAGGCCGAACACGGTGGCCGGCCGGAAGACGACGGCGTTCCCGGCCTCGAGCAGGCGCTTCTCCGCCTCCTGCTTGGTGACGCCGTAGAGGGTGATGGGCTTCGGCTCCATCTCCTCCGTGCACACCTGGTCGACCACCGTGCCGTAGTTGCTCAGGCTGGAGGGGTAGATGATGGGCTGCTGCGGTGACCGCTGGCGGATGAGGTTCTCGGTGCCGTCCAAGTTGGTCGTCCGGGCCAGCCAGGGGTCCTTCTGGCAGGCCGGATAGCCCACGATGGCGGCCAGGTGCATGATCGCGTCGGCGTCCTTGAGCGCGCCCCGCACGGCCTCAGCGTCACGGACGTCGCCGACCACGGTCTCAAGGCGGGGGTGGCCGGCCCAGGGGAGGAGCCCGAGGCCGCCCTTGCGCAGGCTGTCCAGAACGACAACCCGGTGTCCCGCCGCCAGTAGCAGCGGCACGAGAACGCAGCCCACGTAGCCGGCGCCACCCGTGACCAGTATCCGCATGCTCTGCGCGACCTCCTTCTCAGACGATGTGCGGCTCGGGAATGGGAACGATGAAGCGGCCGCCCCTCTCCCGGAACTCGCGCTCCTTCTCCAGGAACTCGTCGAGGAAGTTCCAGGGGAGGACCAGGTAGTAGTCCGGCGGGTCCTCCCGCGCCTTCTCCTCGGCAATGACCGGGATGTGCATGCCCGGCGTGTACAGCCCTTGCTTGAGGGGGTTCTTCTCGGCGGCGTACCTCAGGACGTCCGGCCCGATGCGGCAGTAGTTGAGCATGGTGTTCCCCTTGGCCGGCGCCCCGTAAGCGGCGATCCCCTTCCCCTGCGCCCGCAGGTCGCGGAGGAGAGAGACGAGCTTCTCCCTGACGCCCGCCACCCGGCAGGCGAACTCCTGATACGTCTCCAGCGAGTACAGGCCGCGACGCGCCTCCTCCGCCAGCAGGGCCTCTACCGACTCCTTCCGGCCCCGGCTGATCCCCTGGCGGACGTAGACGATGATGGAGCCGCCGTGGATGGGGGCGCGCTCCACCTCGAACACCTCCATGTTGAAGCGGTTGAACAGGACGGTGAGGGGCTTGAGGGAGTAGTAGCAGAGGTGCTCGTGGTAAACGTTGTCGAAGGACGTCTTCTCGATCATGTCCAGCAGGTAGATCGCCTGCACCACGAAGATCCCGTCGTCCGCCAGCAGCGCCCTCACCCCCTCGACGAAGTCGGGGAGGTCGGGCACGTGGTAGAAGACGCCGGCGGCGGTGATCACCTTCGCCTTCCCCTTTTCCGCCGCCGCCCTGGCGGATACGTCGCGATCGAAGAACTCCGGCACCGTCTCGATCCCCGCCTCGTTGGCCAGCGCGGCGATGTTCACGGCCGGGTCGAACCCCAGGACGCGCATCCCCAGCTGCTGAAAGCCACGCAGGAACGTGCCGTCGTTGCTGCCGATGTCGGCTACCAGCGAGCCGCGCGGCACGTCGAAGCGGGCGACGATCTCCTGGGCCAGGCGCTGAAAGTGCGCGGGAAGGGTGGCCGTCGTCCCGGAGACGTAGGGGTAGTCGCGGAACATCTTCTCCGGCGGAACGACGTACCCCAGCTGCACCAGGGCGCAGTCATCGCAGAAGTAGAGGTCCAGCGGGTAGGCAGGCTCGTCCAGGGCGAGGTCCTGCTCACGCAGGAAGCGGTTGCAGTGGGGCTGCCTCCCCAGCGAGAGGAACTTGTGGAGGTTACGGCCCTCGCAGATGCGACACTTCTTCATGCTCACACCGTGATCCTTACCCGGGCCTGCTCGCGGTTGGCCTTGTACCAAGCGATGGTGCGCTCCAGCCCTTCGCGCAGGCCCACTTCGACCTCGAAGCCGAGCTCCCGCTTCGCCTTGCTGGGGTCGAGGCAGTGACGGAGAGCTCCGTCGGGGTGGCCGGAGTCCCAGACGATGCGGCCGTGGAAGCCGGTCAGCTCGGCCAGCAGCTCCGCCAGCTCGCGGATGGTTATCTCCTTGCCGGAGGAGATGTTGACCAGGGCCGGACGTTCGTACTTCTCCGCCGCCAGGAGGAGGCCGCGGGCGACATCGCCCACGTAGATGAAGTCACGGGTCGGGCGGCCGCTGCCCCAGACGGTGATGGTGTCGCTGTTGTTCTCCACCGCCTCAACGCTCTTGCGGATGAGGGCCGGCACCACCGGCGAGTAGTGGAGGTCGAAGGTGTG
The DNA here is from genome assembly GCA_016178045.1 of Chloroflexota bacterium. Lineage (GTDB taxonomy): Bacteria > Chloroflexota > Dehalococcoidia > SM23-28-2 > JACOUE01 > JACOUE01. The sequence continues at coordinate 29,786 of JACOUE010000006.1, read as the reverse complement.
GTTCGGCCCGTAGACGTTGGCCAGCACGCAGATGCTGGAGACGAAGCCGTACTGCTCGTAGTAGGCGAGCGACTGCGGAGCATGAAGGTTCCCATGGTCAGGTTCTGGTAGAAGAACTCGGCGGGACGCTCCTTGTTCGCCGTTATCCCGCCCACCAGTCCCGCCAGGTGGAAGACGATGTCGGGCTCCGTCTCGTCGAGCAGGCGGACGACGTTCTCCTCGCGGGTGAGGTCGTAGTCGCGGCTGCGCACCACGAAGACGTCGGCGCAGTCCTTGCGGCGGAGCGCCTCGACCACGTGGGAGCCGATGAAGCCGGCCCCGCCGGTGACCACTACTCGCTTTCCTCGCCAGAACGACATGCTCGACCTCCTAAGGCTCGTACTCCACGACCAGCTCCCTGTCCCTCGAAAGGTCCGTCTCTATCCTCAGCCGGCCGGGCGGCAGCTCACGACCGCCGAGCGTGACGCTCGTCACCGAAGCTCCCGCTGGCAGCTCGACGGTCAGCCTCAGGGGGATCGCCCCCGTCCCCGGCTGCTTCTGGAGGAGCAGCCGGTACGTGCGGACGCCCCCCAAAGCCTCGACGACGCCGGGGCTCAGGTAGGCGAACTCGAGGCTGGCTCGGGCGTCCCTGGGAAGCGGCACGTAGCGCCCGAAGGAGAGCCTGCCCGCCTCCTGCGTCACCTCCTCCACCCCGGCGGCCTCTCCGTTCAGCCGCACTTCCCGTAAGCGTGATTCTTTCGGCGTGAGCACGCGCACGTATCCGCCGTAGAAACCGGAAAGCATCAGGTCGGAGACGAACTGGGGATCGCGGCCGGCGGCCCACTCGTCGAGGCGATTCTCGTAGCGGAGGGTGACACCGTGATGGGCGTTGCCCGCGGCGTCCAGCCGCACCCGCACATCGAACCTCTCGCGCAGGGCCAGGTTGAGCTTGGTGCTGTGGACGCTGGCGTTCACCACCATCAGGTAGTCGCCCGGCTCCTCCCTCACCTCGCCCGCCCAGCCCAGCCGGCCCAGGGACCGTTCGATGCCCGCGTCGCCGGAGTAGACGAAGAGGTGCTTCTCCTCGGCCAGACGCTCCAGCCTCCGCAGCAGCGGCTGCCACTCCTGCCCGTCGGCGTCCATCGCCTCGTCGATCACGCGGCGGGCGACGGCGCGGGCGAAGGCGTGGTCGCCCTGCCCGGGACGCAGCGGCCGGCCGATGCGGGCCAGGACCTCCTCCGTCACGTTCTCGGCGTCCACGGTCACGCCGTACCGCTCGATGCGCACCGGGCCCAGCACTTCGAGGAGTCCTTCCAGGGTGGCGAAGTCGAGGGCGATGACGCCATCGACGGGCTCCGCCCCCGAGCGCTCGTAGAAGAAGAGCGCCTGCCGGGCGGAGGTCGGGAAGTCGGGCGACCAGTCGGCAATGCCGAAGTTCCAGGTCCAGTCGCGCAGCAGGTACCGCTTGAGGGGGCCCGGCGGCTCGATGTACTCGCCGCCGCTCCGCTCCTGCCAGCGGTCGATCACGTCCTCAACCTCGCCGAAGGTGCGGTCGCGCAGGCGGCCCCTCTGGAGGGTGATCACGCCGTAGGAGCCGATGAGCCCGCCGCCGGGCATGAGCTCCGTGTTGTCCAGGCCCAGCACCAGGTAGCGGCGGCCCCCCCGGAAGCCGAGGAGTCCGGGCGCCGCCCGTTGCCCGTCGCGGTACCTCTCCAGCGACCGCTGGAGCCGCGGGAGGCGCCCGTCCACCTCTTCGAGCAGCCCGGCGAGGGGAGGGAGCAGCCAGTCCCCCTCCATCGCCAAGCGTTCCTCCTGTATCAGCGCCAGGCTTGCCTCCGCCGAGGCCATCTCCGGCCGGACGGCTTCCAGGAACGCCACAACCCGCTCGCCCAGAGGCGGTCTCTTGTCTGCCCGGACCGCATCGTAGCTTCGGAGCGCTTCGATACCGGCCAGGCCGACGTCCGCCCCTTCGCGGCCGATGTCGATGAACGACCGCACGGCCGACAACTGCGGCCCCAGCGCGGGAAGCCGCTCGGCGGCCCGCAGCAGCGGGTCGCCGTCCAGCAGACGGCGGGCGGAGTCAAGCTTCGCCCGCGCGGCCAGGAGGCGGACCTGCGCCCCGTCCAGGGTGTCGGGCGAGGCGTCCGGACCGTCCTTTCGCAGCGTCGATTCGGCCGAAAGCATCAGCTCCTTCGCTTCCTTCAGCTCCCCGTAGGCCAGCAGGAAACGGGTGCCGGTAATGGCCACGTAGGCGACAATGGCCACAGCGACGAGACCCGCGACGAGCAGGCGGACTCGGCTCGTCCGGCCCCGGCGCGCCCGACGTCCACTCTGCACGTCACCGTCCGGGGGAGCGGCCCATGACGCCGGCCCCGGGGACAGCTTCCCGCGCCAGATCCCATGTCCGGTCCTTTCCCTCGTCGAAGAGGATGCGCTCCACCAGGGAGCAGACGATATGGCCGATAGCGATGTGGGCCTCCTGCACCCGCTGAGCGTCATCGCTGGGGACGACGACGGCGATGTCGGCGGCCCCGGTCAGGGCGCCGCCGTCGCCCCCGCTCAGGGCGATGGTGACCAGGCCTTTGCCGCGGGCGGCCGAGACCGCCCGCAGGACGTTCTCCGAGCGGCCGCTGGTACTGATAGCGAGGAGGGCGTCGCCGGGGTGGCCCAGCGCCTCCACCTGCCGCTGGAACGCTACCTCGAACCCGAAATCGTTGCCGAGGGCGGTGAGCACCGACGTATCAGTGGTCAGGGCCACGGCGGCAAGGGCCGGCCGCAACGACTTGGGGCTCAGACGGCCCACCAGCTCGGCGGCGATGTGCTGGGCGTCGGCAGCCGAGCCGCCGTTCCCGCAGGTCAGCAGCTTGCCACCCATGCTAAGGCAGGCGGCAATGGCCTCTGCCGCCCTGGCAATCGCCGCCGCGCAGGCGTCCGCCGTGCGCAGCTTCACTTCGGCGCCGTCCCGGAGGGCGCGCCTGACCTCTGCCTCCCAGCCGACCAGTGCGTTCACGCTACCCTCGCTTTCCGGTACAGAGCGGCGCGATTGATTACCGCCGCCGCCGCCAGAAGGTCGTCGACCACGTAGTGCGGCCGTACCCTCCGCGCCTTCTCCGTCTGGCGGCCGTAGCCGGTGCGCACCAGCACCGTCGTCGCTCCCGAGCGCAGCCCCATCCCGATGTCGCACTCCTTGTCGCCCACCACGAAGCAGTCCGCGGCGGCGAAGTCGGAGGCGGCCCGCTCCAGCAGGCCGGTCTCCGGCTTGCGGCAGCGGCACCCCTCGTCGGGCGCGTGAGGGCAGAAGTAGACGCCGTCCACGGCGGCGCCGGCCCCGGCCAGCAGGTCGAAGAGCCGGCGGTGGATACGGTCGAGGGTGGGCAGGTCAAAGTAGCCCCTGCCCACTCCCGACTGGTTGGTAACGAGGGCCACCCTGAACCCCTGCTCGCGCAGGGCCAGCAGCCCCTCGGCGGCACGGGGCAGCAGCGCCACCTGCCTCGGGTCGGACAGGTACGGCCGCTCCTCGATGACCGTGCCGTCCCGGTCGAGGGCCACGAGCAAGCTCATGCCGCCACCTCCTTCTTCAGCTGCTCCATGCGGGCCAGCGCCGTGCGGGCGTCCTCATTGAACCCGCGCACCGTCTCGCGGCTATAGCGGTGCTCCACGAATCTGTCCAGGACCGGCGGGGGCACGGTTATGACGTGGGCGCCGGCCAGGGCCGCCTCCTTTATGTCAATCGGGCCGCGAACGCTCCCCACGATGAGCTTGGCGGGATAGCCCCAGAGCCGGAGCCACTCGACCACCTCCCGGACCAGGGCGGGGGCGTCGTGGCCCTCGTCGGCGACACGGCCCGCAAAAATGCTGACGTAGGTGGCGGCGGCCTTAGCGGCAAGGGCGGCCTGGCCGAAGGAAAGGCAGGCCGTCATGTTCACGCGGATGCCTTCCCCGTCCAGCGCCCGCACGGCCCGGTAGCACGGCTCGCCGTACTCGTTGATTACGGGGATCTTGACCACAATGTTCTCCGCCCAGGCGGCCATGACGCGGGCTTGACGGACCATCTCGTCGGGGTCATTGGTGGTCACCTCCACGCTGAGCGGCCGGGGCGCGATGAGGGCGGCGATCTCTCGGGCCGTCCGTTCCGCGTCCAGGGCGCCGTCGCGGAGCATGATGCTGGGGTTGGTGGTCACGCCGTCGACCAGGCCGTACGCCAGCCAGCGGCGGATCTCGTTCCGGTCGGCCGTGTCCAGGAACAGTTCCATCTCTCCTCCCTTCCTACTCGTCCGCCTCGGCGATGCGCTGGCGCAGGGCCAGGCACAGGAGATGGCATATCGCCGCGTGCAGCGACTCTACAATGGGAGTGCCGAGCGGCTCGGCCTCCACGGGCACGACGACCGCCACGTCGGCGAGCCCGGCCAGGGGTCCGCCCTCGAAGCCCGAGAGGCCGATCACCCTGGCGCCGCGCTGCCGGGCGAGGGCCGCCGCCCGCAGCAGGTTCTGGGACCACGGCCCGGCATCCGCGTGGCCGGCGCCGCCGTGGACGGAAAGGACCACCAGCGCGTCGTCTGCGCTGATCCACGGCTCCAGTTGCTCGGCGAACAGGCCCCCGAAGCCGCCGTCGTTGGTCCAGGCGCTGACGAGGGGAACGTTGTCCGCCAGCGACAGCGCCCGCAGGCGTCGGCGGCCGGGCACTATCGTCCCCTTCGCCAGGTCGCACGCCAGGTGAGTGGCGGTGGAGGCGGAGCCGCCGTTGCCGATGACGAACACCGTCCCTTCCCGGCGCCAGCACTCGTACAGCAGGTCCGCCGCCCGCTCCAGCACGTCCCGCGGCAGGCCCAGGGCGACCCCGGCGAGGGTCTGCAAGTAGCTGTCGATAAGCGTCTCGACCCTGGCGACCATCACGACCTACAGGTTGATCAGCACCTTCGACCCTTCGAAGTCGATGCCGAAGCGGACTTCCTTCAGGCCCTCGGCGGCGAGGGCTCTACGCACCTCGTTCTTCGAGCCGTTCGGGCAGTAGAACATGAAGAAGCCGCCACCGCCGGCCCCCATCAGCTTGCCGCCCAGGGCCCCACCGGCCATGGCCAGGTCGTACCAGCGGTTGACTTCGTCGGTGGTCACCCGGTCGGACAGGTTCTTCTTCGTCTGCCAGTGGAGGTCCATGAGCTTGCCGAAGCGGTCCAGCTCGCCCCGCTCCAGCGAATCCTGGACCTCGTGGCCGATGTCCTTGATGGCGTGCAGGGCGGATACGACTTTCGGCTCATCTTCACGGGCAGCGCGGCTCTGCGGCTCCAGCACGTCCGAGGCACGGCGCTTGAGTCCCGTGTAGAAGAGGAGGAGCCGCTCCTCCAGTTCGTCCAGCACCTCCTTGGGGACGGAGGCGGGCGCCGCCCGCACTCCTCCCTCGCGGTCGATCTCCAGGCAGGTGATACCGCCCAGCGCCGCGATGTACTGGTCCTGCTTGCCGATGGGCTCGCCCAGGCGCTCGATCTCCAGGTGGCACGCCTCCTCGGCCAGCTCCTCCAGCGACACGTGCTCCCGCTTCAGGGCATGGAGGGCGTTGAGCAGGCCGACGGTGAAGCTGCACGAGCTGCCCAGCCCGGTGTTGGCCGGCAGGTCGGCGATGGAGACTATCTCCAGGGCGTCGTCCAGGTCCAGGAAGCGGAGGGCCTCCCGGACGATGGGGTGTTGGACCTGGTCGGGGCCCTCGACGATCTCGGTCTGGGAGTAGCTGACCCGGATGCTGTCCTCGAAGCGGCGGTTGAGGGCGATGTAGACGTAGCGATTGAGGGCGGCGCTGATGATGAAGCCGCCGTAGCGGCTGTAGTAGGCGGGGAGGTCGGTGCCGCCGCCGCCGAACGAGATGCGGAACGGCGTCCTGCTGACGATCACAGTTAGGCTCCCGCCTGCAGCAGGGGGCTGACGCTTATCAGCCTCTCGAACTGGGCCAGCCCCTGCCAGGAGCCGACCTCGTAGAAGGAGCGCTCGGTCTCGTAGGCCAAGAGCTGGCCGCGGCCGATGAGGTCGCTGTAGAACTGGTCCTCCGTGTAAGGAGCGCCGTGAGGGATCAGGGCCAGCGCCCGCCTGCGAAGGAGGGTGACGCCGAAGTTGACGTGGGTCATTCCCGGGGCCGGGGTCTCCTTGTCGTAGGAGGAGACCAAGCCGCCGCGGACCGCCACGTTGCCGGGCAGCCGCCCGCCGCCCTCGCGGCAGACCACCATCAGGCCCAGCCTGTCGGACCGCCGGAAGTAATCCAGCACAGCGCGGTAGTCGAGCGCCAGGTAGGAGTCGCCGTAGGTCACGAAGAACTCCGGCTCCAGGAGGGCAGCGGCGTTCTTGAGCGCCCCCGCCGTCCCCAGGAGACGGTCGCCGTCCCACGAATAATCGAGGCGCACGCCGAAGCGCGCGCCGTTGCCCAGGCGGTCGACCACCTGGCCGCCCAGGTGGCCCACGCAGAGGACGATGTCGCGTATTCCACAGGCCCGCAGGAGATCGATCTGGTACTCCAGGAACGGGCGGCCGGCGATCGGCACCAGGCACTTGGGCAGCCGCTCCGTGAGCGGTCTCAGGCGCGTGCCCCTGCCCCCTGCCAAGATGACGGCCTGCATCGACTACGGTCTTCCCGGGGCCCGCTGCTGATGAGGAAGGCGGACGTGGCGGTATCGCATTTGGTGCCCCATCTCTGAAGAGCGGTAACCGCCACGCCCGCCGCCGGGGGAGGGTGCGACAACGTCGAGGATTAGATGGCGAAGCTTGATCGGGACGCCGACCCGCCCAACGTCGATCCCGCAGGCGCTTGCGAATCCGTGAGTACGTGGTCGCGCTGGCATCGGCCGAACTTTCCTCTCTGCTCCTGGCAAAGGGCAGGCTGGGCGACGGAACGAAGAGGGCCGGAGAGAAACGCGACCTTGGGGGGAAAATCGAGAGCGGCTGTCCCTGGGGCTGAGGCGGGGGGCCTCAGGGGCTTGGGCGCCGGGATCGATTTGCGTTCCAGCGAACGCGTGATAATAACAATCCCGTAACATCTTGTCAACCCCTGCGGACGGGAAATTCCCGGGATTTTTCGGCGGCGCCTGCCGTGCTATAATCCCGCTAACTGATGGACCGAGCGCGAGGAGGGGCCGTGGCCGCACCCAGGCCCAGCGAGACAGGCGCTCACCGGAGCCCTCGCTTGGCCAGCCTCGAACTCCGTCTCGTCGCCTTCATCCTCGATATCATCATCGTCGCCTCCTTCCTCATGCTGTTTGCGGCCGCGGCCGGGCTGCTCATCCTCCTCCGCACCGGCTTCGGCGAAAAAGACGCCTCCGACGCGACGGTCAACGCGGCGATCCTCATCGTCCTGAGCTGGTTCGCGTTCGTCCCGCTCTACTACATCGGCCTCTGGGCATTGCGGGGCCAGACGGTGGGGAAGATGGCGGTGAAGATAAAGGTGATACGCAGCGACGGCGGCCCTCTGGGCCCGGGCCACGCCGTGGTGCGCTTCGTCGGTTACGTCGTTTCAACGCTGCCGGTCTTCCTGGGCTTCCTCGTCGCCACGGTGAACCGCCGGCGGCAGGCCTTGCACGACTTACTGGCGGATACCGTCGTCATCGAGTTGCCATGACCGGCGGCGAGCAGCGGGAGGCCCCGCCGGAGCGCTCTGGCCTCCTCAGGCTGGCCTCGCAGTGGCTCCTGGGCGTCCTCCTGGCCCTGAGCCTGACCGCTTTTTTCCTCACCCTGAACGCCGCGCAGCTTACCGCCCGGGGCACCGGCGAGCGGCTGCTGCGGCGGGCGCCAGCGACCCCGCGGCACGCCGGCACATCGAGACGATCTCCACCCAGGGACTGGTGGACCGGGGGCTGGGCCTGATAAGGGACGACGTGCATAGCAGGCTGGTCATAGCCACGATCGTGCTGGGGATTATCTCGGCGGGGCTGGCCGCGCTGGTGATGAGCGCCGTCCGCTCCTTCAACCGCTTCGTCGTCCTCGGGGCGGTCGTCCTCGTGGGCTCTCTGCCTTCGCTGGCAGGGGCGGTGGCGGCGCGCTTCGGCTTTCGCACCGCCCAGGAGGAGGCCGACCCCTTCGTCGATGGCCTCCTCCAGCTCGCCGTCGACGCCATGGGCGTGCCGATCCGCAACTACATCGCTCTGGCGGCACTGGGCGCCATGCTCCTGGCCCTGGGCCTCGGCCTGATTTGGGCCCGCGACCGCCGGGCAGCGCCCTCGAGGCTGAGCGCGGGAAAATAGCCCCGGAAGGCGATAACGGGGCGCGCTTGCCTAATTTTGTGAAGGGTGTAAAATTATGCCTATCGAGGTGAGGAAAATGGCTAATGCAAGGACGAAGGTCTACATAGTCGCTCCGTTCGAGCCTCTGCGCGTAGGGCTGGCCAACACCGTTTCCACTGCGCCGGGCATGGAGGTTACCGGTGCCTCCGGCTCACTCCTGGAGATGGCTCAGAGCGAGGGCTATCGGCGGGCCGACGTCCTGGTCATAGACGTGCAGTCCCTTAACGGGGGCGCCGGCGACGAGATCTACTCCCGTCTCAAGGAGTGGCTCCCGGAGCTGCGAGTGCTTTTCCTGGGCAGCCCCCAGGAGGCCCTGACGATATCGTTCGAATCCATTCCCCTCCTCATGCGGCTCAACACCGTCGGCTTCCTTCTCAAGGACGGGGCGATCGACCGCATCGTCCAGGCTCTGCGCCTCATCACCACCGGCGCCTTTGTCTGCGAGACGGACGTCATCAAGCGAATCCTCACCCGACTCACCCAGTGGGCCAGCTACAGCCTCACCGACAGCATGGACCAGCTATCGGAGCGGGAGACCGAAGTGCTGGGCCTCGTGGCGCAGGGCCGCTCCAACAAGGAGATCGCCCGCGACCTGTTCCTCTCGGAGGGGACGGTCAAGGCCCACATCAGCCACATCATGGGAAAGCTAAACTTGGAGCGCCGGACGGAGCTTGTCCGGTACGCGCTGGCCAAGCGCCTGGTGCCCCTTACCGACGAGTAGAGTCGGCAGGGCTATCCGGCGGGTGTCTTCAGGTGGTTTCGTCCGCTACTCGGAGCAGCTCCGTGAGGCGGTTCACCGTGTCGACAAACTCCTGCACCATGTCGTATATCACCTCGCGGGAGGGGCGGACCGCGTTCATCCTCCCCACGATCTGCCCCACCGGCGAACCGACCAGCTCCTTCGCCTGCGAGTCCTCCACGTGGGCGTACCTATGGATCCGGTGCACCGCCTCGGCGGTCAGCAGGAACTGGAGCGGCATCGGCAATGCCCCGGGCGAGTCGGACGAATCCCACGCCTGGGTCCAGGACGTCCGCAGCTGACGGGCCGGCTTGCCGGTCAGGGCACGGGAACGCACCGTGTCGCGTGAGGACGCCTTCAAGAGCTTATTGACGACGACGGGGTTGGTGTCGCTCTCCTTGACGGTTAGCCAGATGGAGCCCGTCCACACGCCGTCCGCCCCAAGTGCCAGGGCTGCAGCCATCTGGCGACCGCTACCAATTCCGCCCGCGGCCAGGACGGGGGCGGGCCGCACCGCCTCCACAACTTCGGGTACCAGCACCAGGGTACTGATCTCGCCGGTGTGGCCACCGGCCTCGCTCCCCTGGGCGACGATGATGTCCACGCCGGCCTCCGCCTGGGCCCGCGCCTGGTCGGCCGTGCCGACCAGGGCCGCCACGGGCACTCCCTTGGCATGCGCCTTCTCGATCACGTCCTTGGGCGGCGGGCCGAGCGCGTTCGCTGTGTACGACGCCGGCATGACGACGTCCACCCCGTAAGGCTTGCCGTCGACGTGCTCGTCGATCCAGCGCAGCTCGACCTCGAGCTGCGCTGGGGTGTACGCGAGCGCCCCCAGGACGCCCATGCCTCCCGCCCGGCTGACCGCGGCCACCACGTCGCGGCAATGGCTGAAGGCGAAGATGGGGAACTCTAGTCCCAGCGTCTCGCAGATCCGGGTACGCATTTGCGCCCCTACCCTTCTAGACTCATAGAGCCGACCATCCTACCGCCCACGGTGGGGCTCCTTCGGCGGCGCGAAGCGCACGGGCATGTGCTTGATCCCGCTGATGAAATTGGAGCGCAACCGCTCGATAGGCCCCGCCAGCCCGATGTCAGGCAGGCGGTGCAGGAGTTCCTCGAAAATCACGCGGATCTCGAGGCGGGCCAGGTTCGCCCCCAGGCAGAAGTGGGGCCCGCCCGGCCCGAAGGCGACGTGGTCGTTGGGTGCGCGGCTGACGTCGAACACGTCCGCGTCCGGGAAGACCTCCTCGTCGCGGTTGGCGGAGGCGTAGTAGATGACCACCCTGTCCTCTTCGCGGACCTTCTGGCCGCGGATCTCCGTGTCGCGAGTGGCGGTGCGCCGGAACTGCATCACCGGCGAGACCCAGCGCAGCATTTCGTCGACGGCGGTGGGCATGAGCGACCGGTCGCGCCGGAGCCGCTCCGCCTGGTCGCGGTGCTCGATCAGGGCGAGCATACCACCTGAGATAGTGTTGCGGGTCGTCTCGTTGCCGGCCACGGCCAGCAGCAGGAAGAAGGCGTCGAACTCCGGCTCCGCCAGCGCCTCACCGTCGACATCGGCCTGCAGCAGGGAACTGACGATGTCGCCGCGGGGGTTGTTCTTTCGCTCAACGGCCAGTCGGTTGGCGTACATGTACAGCTCCAGGGAGGCCTGCCGGGCGTCCTCCATGGCGATGGAGCCGGCGTACTCCGGGTCCTCCGCCCCGATCATCCGGTTGCTCCAGTTGAAGACCATCTGCCGGTCCTCCAGCGGCACCCCCATCAGCTCGACGATGACCTGGAGGGGGAGCTCCGCCGCCACGTCCGTCACGAAGTCGCACTCGCCCAGGGGGGCCACGCGGTCGATGATCTCGCTGGTGACCTTGCGGATATGGGCTTCCATCTGCCGGATCACCTTGGGGGTGAACGCCTTGCCGACCAGCCGGCGGTACTTGGTGTGGACGGGCGGGTCCTGGTTGATCAGGAGCGATCGCATGACGGGGAGGGCCTCCTCGGGCGGGTCGTGCAGGAGGGAGCCCCGCTTCCCGGAGGAGAACGTCGCCGGGTCCAGGGATACGGTAACCACGTCGTCGTACTTCGTCAGGGCCCAGAACCCCGAGCCGTCGGGCTGTCGCTGCCAGAAGACGGGCGCTTCTGCCCGCAGGAGCTTGAACATGTGGTGAGGAACGCCCTCGACGTACGTGTCGGGGTTGAACAGGTCGACATCGGCCAGAGTGATGGCCGCGCCCGCGCCCGATCGAGCCGTCATTTGCGCATCCTCCTTGCTATACGCGCTCTGCCTGTCTTGCCGGCGCCGAGGCCTGCACGCCGAGGAGCAGCGCCACCGCCGCCTTGAGGAACCGGCGCTGGCGCTCTACCGCCGCGGGCCCCAGGGGGTCGTCGATGAACACGGCCAGCAGCTCCGCGTTGGCGAAGTAGCTGAAGATAAGATGATAGAGGCCGGCGGCAAGGTGGGGAATCTCGTCCCGCTCCCACACCGCGTCGGCGCCGGAGAGGGCCTGCCGTCCCTGGGCGTAGATGGGGTTGAGCACCTTCCGCACCGTACTCCCCAGGTAGCGGCTGTCGTCGAGGGCGGCCCGCTGGATGAGGCGGGCCAAGTGCGGGTGCTGCCCCAAATAGTCCAGCAGACGGTCGATGTTGTTATCGATCTCCATCGAGCGCGCGGGCTCCGGCATCAGCGTTGTGATCTGCGATACCCCACGGGCGAGGACGGCCTGGTAGAGCGCCCTTTTGTTGCGGAAGTGGTGGTAAAGGCTGGCCTGGTTCTTCAGCCCCGTCTCGGCGGTGATGTCCCGCATGGAGACACCGGCGTACCCTCGCTCGGCGAAGAGGCGCTCGGCGGCGTCAAGGATGACGTCGCGGGTGGGGCGAAGCTCATCGATCTGGGCCCGGGCTTGCCTAGCCACCCTTAATCCCTCCTTCTTCCTCAGTATGACCGCGGTAGACCCAGGTTCCATTCCGCCACGTAGTTGAGGATCATCTCGCGGCTGACGGGCGCCGTCTTCAGCAGACGCGCCCCGATCCACTGGTAGAGCAGGCCCGTCTCCTCGGCGAAGCCCAGGCCGCCGTGGGTCTCGATGGCGTGATCGACGGCCTTTATCGCGAGGTCGGCGGCCAGGAACTTCGCCATGTTGGCGTAGGTGCCCACCTCCGCCGGGTTAAGCCCCTGGTCAAAGGCCCAGGCCGCCTTGTAGGTGATAAGGCGGACGGCCTCCTCCTGTATCTTTACCTCGGCCAGGGGGTGGGCGATGGCCTGGTACGCCCCGATGGGCGTCTCCTTGAACACCTTGCGCTCCCGCGCGTAGTCCACCGCTTTCTTCAACGCGGACTGGACCATCCCCAGGCATATTCCCGCGGTAAGGATCCGCTCCGGGTTCAGGGAGTTGAACATGGCGAAGGTGCCGTTGTTCTCCTCGCCCACCAGGTTCTCGGCGGGGACCTCCACGTTGTCCAGGAAAAGCTGGAACTGGGTCAGCCCCTCCGAGGCCAGGACGGGGATGGGCTGCTTCTCGATGCCCTTGGACTTCGTATCCACCAGGAACAGCGACAGCCCGTACGACTTCGGCTTGCCCTGCTGCTGCGCCTCCTCCAGCGTAGTGGTGCGCGCGACCAGCAGCATATAGTCGGCCACGTCCACGCCGGTGATGAACATCTTCTGGCCGCTTATGAGGTAGACATCGCCGTTGCGGCGGGCCGCCGTCTTCATGCGGAAGGTGTTGGTGCCCGCGTCCGGCTCGGTGACGGCGAAGCACAGCTTCCAGGAGCCGTCGGCCACCTTGGGGAGAAAGCGCCGCTTCTGCTCCTCCGAGCCGTTCTTGAGGATGCAGGCCGAGTCCATCGCCGTCACCAGCAGCAGTCCCGGGGAGAAGCCACCGGCGGTTATCTCCTCGAATCCGAGGGTGAGGGCCAGCAGGCCCATGTTGTTGCCGCCGTACTCCTCCGGCACCAGGCAGCCTGTCAGGCCCACCTTCGCGTAGTCCTGCCACAGCTCCTCCGGGAACTTCCTCTCTTTGCGGGCCATGTCCCTGAGCTCTTGCTGCCGCGGCGCGTACTTCTCCAGCATACCCCTAACGGCGTTCCTTACCATCCCGTGCTCTTCCGCGAGCGTGAAGTCCAGTCCCACCTGTGCCTCCCTCTACCGTCCCTTGAACTGAGGCGCCCGCTTCTCCTTGAAGGCGCGCGGCCCCTCGCGGGCGTCCTCACTGGCGAAGACTTGCGACCCGATCCTGAACTCGACCTCGAGCGCCTCCTTCTCGGGCAGGCCCTCCGTCTCCTGTACGGCCTGCTTCACCTTCCGCACGGCCAGGGGGCCGTTGGCGGCGATGCGCTCGGCGATGCGGCGGGCCTCCGCAAGCGCCCCGCCGTTCGGCACCACCCGCCCTATCAGGCCGATGCGCTGCGCTTCGGCGGCGCTGATGTGGTCGCCCGTCAGCAGTATCTCCATCGCCATGGTGTAAGGTATCTGCCGCCGGAGCCGCACGGTAGAGCCGCCCATGGGGAAGAGGCCCCAGCGCACCTCAGAGATCCCGAAGGTAGCGCCCTCGCCGGCCACCCTGATGTCGGCGGCCTGGAGGATCTCCGTGCCGCCGGCGATGCACGGGCCCTCGACGGCGGCGACGAGTGGCTTCGCCAGGCGGTAGTTGCGGAGCAGCCCCTTGAAGATGACGGCCGGGTCGTCGCGGCAGCGCTTCTCGAAGTCGTCCTCCGGCGGCAGGCCCTTGAGCGAGCGCCCAACCAGCTGGTCGAGGTCGGCGCCGGCGCAGAAGGCGTCGGCTGCGCCGGTCAGGATCGCCACGCGGACCTCGTCGTCGCCGTCGACGGCGTCCCAGGCGTCGGCCAGGCGGCAGAGCATCTCCGGGTTCAGGGCGTTCTTGACCTCCGGCCGGTTCATCGTCAGAGTCACGATGTGACCGTCCCGCTCGACCAGGAGGGCTTCCTTCGCCGCCACTACTCGCCTCCCCCGTTGCCGACGGAGCCGGCCGCCACCGACCTGGCCCAGCGGTAGTCCGGCTTGCCACTGGGCTGCCGCACCAGCTCGGCCACGACGTGCAACTCCCGCGGCACCTTGTATCCGGCAACCTTGGTGCGGCAGTGAGCGTCCAGCTCCTGCAGAGTGGCCATGTGCCCAGACCGGGGCTGAACCACCGCCGCCACGCGCTCTCCCCAGCGCGTGTCCGGCACGCCGACCACGACGGCGTCGAACACGGCCGGGTGCGACTTCAGGGCCGCCTCCACCTCCTCGGGGAATATCTTCTCGCCGCCGCTGTTGATGCACTGCGAGCCGCGGCCCAGGAGCGTGATGGTGCCGTCGGCCTCTACCATCGCCATGTCGCCGGGGAGGGCCCAGCGGACGCCGTCCACCTCCACGAAGGTAGCGGCGGTCTTCGCTTCGTCCTTGTAGTAACCCAGGGGGATGCGACCGCGCCGGGCCAGCCAGCCCACCCTGCCGGAGCCGGGCTCGAGCGGCTTGAGGTCATCGTCCAGGACAGCCGTGACATCGTTGGCGCGAAAGCGGGGGCCGGCCGCGCCGAAGCCGACGCCGGTGCCCTGGTGGCCTCCCTCGGAGCCGCCGAAGTTGTCCAAGAGGACGACGGCGGGCAGCCTGGCCCTGAGCTGCTCCTTCACCGCCTCCGTGAACATCGCCCCGCCGGAGCCGATGACTCGCAGCGACGACGTGTCGTAGGAGGCGCCCGGCTCCGCCAGGGCCTCTGCCAGGGGGCGGGCCATGGCGTCGCCGACGATGGCGACGGAGTTCACCTTCTCGTCCTGCACCAGCCTCCAGATGCGGTGGGCGTCGAAGCGGCGGCCCGGGGCGAGGACGATCTTGCCGCCGCTGTACAGGCCGATGAAAGCGGCCCACTGGGCGGCGCCGTGCATCAGGGGGGCGGCCGGCAGCATGGTGACGGGGCCGCTGCGGCGGGCGTTCTCCACCACATCCTCCGGGCGCTCCGGCTGCGGGCCGTAGGGGTTGCCGCCCAGCAGGGCGGAGAAGAAGAGGTCCTCCTGCCGCCACATCACCCCCTTGGGCATGCCGGTGGTGCCGCCGGTGTAGAGGATGTACAGGTCGTCGGGCGACCGCGGCCCGAAGTCCCGCTCCGGGGAGCCGGAGGCCAGCGCCTCTTCGTACTCCATGGAGCCGAGGGGTGAGCAGTCGGCGCCGCTGTCGTCATCGACGACGACGAAGGTGCGGAGGGAGGGGACGTCTGGGGCGACTGCGGCGATGCGCGGGGAGAACCCGCGGTGGTGGATGAGGGCGACTAGGTCGGCGTTGTCGAAGAGGTAGCGCAGCTCCTCCTCCACGTAGCGATAGTTAATGTTGACCGGCACGGCCCTCAGCTTGTAGGCGGCGAGGGAGCCTTCGATGTACTCGGCGCAGTTGTACAGGTACAGGCCGATGTGGTCGCCGGGGCCCACGCCGCGGAGCGCGAGGTAGTGCGCGAGCCGGGTGGCCCGTTCGTCCAGCCGGGCGTAGGTGAGCCGACGCTCGCCGCAGATGAGGGCCTCCCGGTCGGGGACGGCGTCGGCCACGCCTTCGAACAGGTCCGCAAGGTTGAACTCCATACGTCCCTCCTTCACGGCTTCTCGCTACCGACGATCCACATAGCGAAAAACTGGGAGCCGCCGCCGTAGGCGTGACCAAGGGCGACGCGGGCGCCGTCGACCTGGTGCTCGCCCGCCCGGCCCTGCACCTGGAGCGCCGCCTCGGCGAAGCGGAGCATACCGGAGGCGCCGATGGGGTTGGAGGACAGCACTCCGCCGGAGGGGTTCACCGGCAGGTCACCGTCGATGGCGGTCACCCCGTCCTCCACCAGCTTCCACCCCCGGCCCTCCTCGGCGAAGCCCAGGTTCTCCAGCCACATCGGCGCGTACCAGCTGAAGGGGACGTAGAGCGCGGCCACGTCGATCTCCCGCCGGGGGTTGGTGATGCCCGCCTGCCCGTAGAGGTCGGCCGCGCACTCGCGGCCGGCGCGGGGGTTCACCTGGTCGCGCCCATAGGCTATCACCGGCTCGCTGCGCATGGCAGTACCCCACACCCAGGCCGGCGCCCCGGGCGACCGCTTCGCGCCGTCCCCGTTCGTGAGGACCATGGCGCAGGCGCCGTCGGACGACGGGCACGCTTCCAGGTAGCGGATGGGGTCCCACAGCATCGGCGAGGCGGCCACCTGTTCCAGCGAGATGTCGGGCAGGCGCAGGTGGGCGTATGGGTTGCGCAGGGCGTTCAGCCGGTCCTTGACCGCCACCAGCATGCCGACGTGAGCCGGCGCCTCCGAGCGCCGGATGTAGGCGCGGATGTGGGGGGCGAAGTAGCCGCCCGCGCCAGCCACAACCGGCGGCTGGAAGGGGACGCTTATGGTCAGCGCCCACATGGCGTTGCTCTCCGACTGCTTCTCGAAGGCGACGGTGAGGACGCGCTCGTGGACGCCGGCCTGCACCAGGTACGCCGCGACGAGGGCCGTGGAGCCGCCGACGCTCCCCGCCGTGTGGACCCGCATGATGGGCTTGCCCACCGCCCCCAGGGCGTCGGCCAGGAAAAGCTCGGGCATCATCACGCCCTCGAACATGTCCGGCGCCTTGCCGATCACGACAGCGTCGATGCCGCGCCAGGTCAGCCCGGCGTCCTCCAGGGCCCGCGCGGCCGCCTCGCGGACGAGGCCGGGCATGGAGACGTCGCCGCGCTTCGCCGCGTGCTTCGTCTGGCCCACCCCGATCACGGCGCAGCGCTCCGCCATCAGTCGCCCTCCAGGACGCACACCAGGTTCTGCTGGAGGCAGGGGCCGGAGGTGGCGTGGGCCACCGCCCGGCGGGCGTTGCCCTCCATAATCCGGCGGGCCGCCTCCCCGATGCGGATGAGGCCCGCGGCCATCACCGGGTTGGCGGCCAGCGCGCCGCCGGAGGGGTTGATGGCCGTACGGCCGTCCAGGCCGAGGGCGTCGCGGAGGATGAGCTCCTGGTGGCTAAAGGGGGCGTGGACCTCGGCCACGTCGACGGGCGCGTCCCCGACGCCGGCCTCCCGGGCAGCCAGGGCCGCGGAGGGGCTTTCGGCAAGGTTACGCACGCCGGGGTAGTGAGGGTCTATACGGTGGTCGATGCCGCGGACCCAGGCCGGTCGCTCGCAGACGCGGCGGGCCAGGTCGCCGGCGGCCAGCACCACGGCGGCGGCGCTGTCGGAGACGGGCGGGCAGTCGTGCTTGCGCAGGGGGGACACCAGGTACGGCTCGGCCAGCAGGTCGTCGACGCTGAAGTCGCTGGCCACCTGGGCATTCGGGTTGCTTTGTGCGTCGCGGCGGCTGCGCGCCGCCACCTCCGCCATGTCCCGCTCCGTGTAGCCGGTCGATTCCAGCAGGGCCCGCGCCTGGAGGGCAGCCAGGCTGACAGGGTCGGGCCAGAGGGGCGCCAGGTAGTAGGGGTCCAGCTGAAGGGCGAGTACCTCGCCCAGGTCGCCGGGGGACGACTTCCCGAAGGCGTACACCAGCGCCGAGTCCACGTCGCCGATCTGGAGGCGCACCCACGCCTCATACAGGGCCCAGGCGCCGTCCATCTCCACATGGGACTCGCGGATGGGGGGCCAGGCCCCGACGGCGTCCAGGGCCGTCACGAAGGAGAACGGCTGGCCGGCCAGGTAGTCGGAGCTGCCGGATATGGTAAAGCCGATCTCCTTGCGCGAGATGGCGGAACGCTCAATCGCCTCCGCGATCACCGGCGTCAGCATCTCCACTTCGTTCCGCTCGGTCTCGCGGCGGACGCTGGGCGCCTGGGCGAACGAGACGATCGCCACCTCTCGCATCAGAGGTGCTCCCTGTAGGAGTCGTAAGCGGCGTCGGGCTCATCGCTGGGGCGGAAGTGGCGGATGCTCTCGAAGGTGGCCTTGAGCTCGCCGGCCGGCACCCACACCGCCTCGACCCGCAGGCCCATCCGCACCTCTTCGATGGGGCACTCCTGGATGAGGTGGAAAATGGGGACGTCCGCCCCGTCCAGGAGGATGTTGGCACAGACGTAGGGCACGGGTACGACCAGTACCTGCGAGGGGATGTTGACCACGCAGAAAGTGGTGACGGTGCCCCTGGGGGATACCTCCACCTCTTCCTCCGCGGGCACGCCGCAGGTGGGGCAGGTGCCGCGCGGCGGCAGGTAGACTCTGGCGCACTCAGGGCAGCCCTGGCCTAGGATGCGGCCTTCCGCCAGGCCCAGGAGGAAGCGCGACATGGCCCGGCCGGCCGTAAAGTCGTACTCCAGCCTTACGGGCCTCCGAATGCTGGTGACGGGCTCGCTCAAGAGGCCTCCGGTTCGAAGCAGGCGATGTCGTGGATCTCGCCCGCGGTGCTCTCCCGCCAGCGGACGCGGACACGCATTCCCGTCGCCATCTTCGACTCGTCCCCGGCGTCGACGGTGTGCAGGAGGGCGGTATCGGCGCCGTCGAGGCGGATGAGGGCCCAGGCGAAGGGCCGGTCGAGCGGGTGGTTACGGCGGGGGGCGGCGACCCAGGCCCAGGTGCTGACGACTCCCGCCTGGCCGACCTCTACGAACTCCGAGAGCGGCTCGCCGGTCCTGGGGTCGTACTCCACGGGCGGTACGAGCACCCGGCCGCCCGCGGTCCGTACGCCCTCGATGCGGCGGTCGCGCAGACCCGCCAGGAACCGGCCGATGACCGGCCCCACGCTGCGCGTGTAGGGGTACTCCAGGATGTGGGTGGCGGAGAGGGTCTCCGCGTTGATCGCCTCGGTCATGTTCCCCTTCGTATGCGCTGTCGTCCGGCGTCGGGCGCGGGAGGGCTCTAGGAAATGTATGCCCAACAAACGTTTGTTGTCAACCCGCGCCGGCCCATTGACGATGCGAGGGCGCGCCTGCTAGTCTGGCCTCACGTTACGTCCACAGGAGGACCTATGCCCGAGCCCGTGATCGTGGAGGCGGTGCGCACGCCCATCGGCAAGCGGAAGGGCTGGCTGGCCGGACTCCACCCCGCCCAGTTGCTTGCCACCGTCCAGGTGGAGGTCGTCAGGCGGGCGGGCCTCGACCCGGCGGACGTGGAGCAGATCGTGGGGGGCTGCGTCACCCAGGCCGGCGAGCAGGCCCTGAACGTGGCCCGCAACGCCTGGCTGAGCGCTGGCCAGCCCTACCACGTCGCCGCGACGACCATCGACTCGCAGTGCGGGTCGTCCCAGCAGGCCAACCACATGGTCGCCGGGCTCATCGCCGCCGGCGCCATCGACATCGGCATCGCCTGCGGCGTGGAGGCCATGACCCGTGTGCCATTAGGCGCCAACGTCTCAAACGGCCCCGGCTTCTACCAGCCACCCGACTGGCCCTGGGACTCGCCCCAGACGCAGTTCGAGGCGGCGGAACGCATCGCCAGGAACCGCGGCGTCACCCGCGAGGACGTCGACGCCTTGGGCCTCGCCTCCCAGGAGAAGGCGGCGCAGGCCTGGGCGGAGGGCCGGTTCGACCGCGAGGTGGCCCCCGTCGAGGCGCCCGTGCTGAACGACGGCGCGCCCACCGGCGACACCATGATCGTCAGGCGCGACCAGGGGGTGCGCGAGACGAACCTGGAGGCGCTCGCCGGCCTGAAGCCGGTGGTCGAGGCCGGCATCCACACCGCCGGCAACACGTCCCAGATATCGGACGGCGCCGCCGCCGTGCTGTGGATGTCGGGGGAAAAGGCGCGGGAGGTGGGCCTCAGGCCAAGGGGCCGGATGATCGCCCAGGTGCTGGTCGGCTCCGACCCCTACTACCTGCTCGACGGGCCCATAGACGCCACGGCCAAAGTACTCAAGAAGGCCGGCATGACCATGTCCGACATCGACGTGTTCGAGGTTAACGAGGCCTTCGCCTCGGTGGTCCTCTCGTGGGCGCAGGCGCACCGGCCGGACATGGACAAGGTGAACGTGAACGGCGGCGCCATCGCCCTGGGCCACCCCGTGGGCGCCACCGGCAGCCGCCTGATAACGACGGCGCTGCACGAGCTTGAGCGCTCCGGTAAGTCGACGGCGCTCGTCTCCATGTGCTGCGGCGGCGCCCTGGCCACCGGCACCATCATCGAGCGCCTGTAACGCCCAACGACCCTTTCCTGCGTGCCAGAAGGAGGAGGGATGCTAGAGGGAAAGGTAGCCGTTGTCACCGGCGCCGGGCGCGGCCTCGGCCGGGCCGAGGCGCTCCAGCTGGCGAAGCTGGGCGCCTGCGTCGTGGTCAACGACCTCGGCGTCGCGGCCGACGGCACGGGCTCCGACCCGCAGCCCGCCCAGCAGGTCGTCGACGAGATCGCCGCGGCGGGCGGCAAGGCGGTGGCCCACTACGGCGACGTGGCCAGCTGGGAAGACGCCGAGCGCATCGTCAAGCAGGCCGTGGAGACCTTCGGCGACCTGCACATCTTGGTGAACAACGCCGGCTTCCTGCGCGACCGCATGCTCTTCAACATGGCCGAGGAGGAGTGGGACGCCGTCGTCCGCGTCCACCTCAAGGGCCACTTCTGCATGTCCCGCTGGGCCGCCGCCTACTGGCGCGACAAGTCGAAGGCGGAAGGCGGGCCCGTCTACGGCCGCATCATCAACACCGCTTCCGAGGCGTTCCTGGTCGGGTCGCCGGGGCAGCCGAACTACGCCGCCGCAAAGGGGGGCATCATCGGCCTTACGCTGTCGTCGGCCCAGTCCTGCGCGCGGTACGGAGTGACCGCCAACGCCATCTGCCCCCGGGCCCGCACCCGCATGACGGAGACCACGCTCGGCGCGATGTTCGCCAAGCCGGAGGCGGGGTTCGATCCCTACGCGCCAGAGAACGTGGCGCCGCTGGTCGGCTTTCTTGCCTCGCCGGCGGCGGAGCGCGTCTCCGGGCAGGTGTTCCTCGTCTACGGCGGGACGGTCCAGGTGCTAGACGCGCCGAAGGTCGTCAGGCGCTTCGACGCCGAGGGCGCCTGGACCGCTGACGGCCTGGCGGACGCCCTGGGGCCGTTCTTCGCTGAGCGCGAGCCCCTCCGGGACGGCTTCGCGATGCCCTTCCAGTAGCCCCCGCGATGGCAGACAGCAGCTACTGGGCCCGCTTCTGGCAGAAACGGATAAACCGCCGCCGTCTGCTGGCCGGTGCCGGCGCCGGCGGGCTGGGCATCGTAGCCGCCCTGGCCTGCGGTAAGAACGGGACGCCGAGCGCCTCGCCGCAATCGCCGGGGCCGGGCACGTCCTCGCCCACCGCGCACCCCTGGGGCGGCGATATCTTTCCCTACGACGCCCGCCGGCTCGGCGCCGACGGCCTCGGGGAGGTGCCGCCGGCGGAGTCGCGGGGCGGCACCCTGCGCTTCAGCGGCTTCGACGCCCTGATCTTCGACACGCTGGACCCCCATCAGACCCAGTTCGGCCCCGTTTACGGCGGGCACTCCGCGGTCTTCAGCAAGATACTAAAGTACGTCAGCCACGAGGAGCAGACCATCGCCAACGACCTCACGGCCGAGTTCGAGGGGCCCCTCGACCCCGAAGGCCTGACCTACCGCATCACCCTCCGTCGCAACGTCTTCTTCCACGATGGGCCAGGGGTCCGCCGCCGCCTCCAGACCATCGCCGACAAGGAGAAGCGGCCGGAGGTCCTGAACGTGGCCGGCAGGCAGCTCACGGCGGAGGACGTCAAGTTCAACTTCCAGCGCCAGGTGAACGAAGACTCCCCCCGGCGCGCCCTCTACTACCGGGCCAGCCAGTACGACACCATCGACAAGGTCCAGACGCCGGACGAGTTCACCCTCATCGTCACCACCAAGCGGCCCACCGCGCCCTTCAAGCACTACATGGCCGATACCAACGGCTTCATCGTCCCCCGCGAGCTCGTCGATCCCGCCACCGACACGATGGACTCGCAGGAGAAGATGATCGGCAGCGGGCCGTTCATGTGGGACGACCTGAAGGCGCTGGTGGAGTTCAGGGTCACCCGCAATCCCGCCTGGTTCGGCTGGGACGACGAGAGCCTGAAGCGACCCTACCTGGACGGCTACACGTCCGTCTTCGCGGTGGACGAGGGCACCATCGAATCGTTGTTCCGCCGGCGCCAGATCGACATCGGCAACTGGGTCACAAATCCCGCCTGGCTCTCCACCGTGAAGGACGATATGCCCGAGCTCCAAGTCGTCCGCTGGCCTTTCGTCGCCTTCCTTAACACGCGCTTCAAGACCTACTGTCCGCCCTACAACGACTGGCGGGTGCGCCGCGCCGTCCACCTCGCCACCGACCGCCAGCAGATCATCGACACCGTCTGGGCCGGCAGCGGGCTGATGCAGGGCCCCGTGGGGATCGCCAGCGCGAAGTGGGTGCTGCCCCGCCAGGAGCTAATGGCCCTACCGGGCTACCGCCAGGGCCCAGAGCGGGACGAGGACCTGGCGGAGGCCCGGCAGCTGTACCAGGCGGCGGGCAGCCCACCGCTCCAGATCATATTTCTCGACCAGCCGGCCTACATCCCGTCCTTTGCCCCCAGCTACGTGAACGGCCTGGCGCAGGTGCTGGGCGGCCGGGTCGAGTTCCTGGTGCGCGGCCCCGGCCAGATCGCCGAGGGCGTCCTCCGTGGCTGCGACCAGATGCCCTTCATCTGGGGGTTTGACAACGGCTGGATCGACCTCGACGACTGGGTCTACCCGTACTTCCACAGCCGCGGCTCGAAGAACTCGTTCAAGGATCCGCAGCGCCGCCAAGAGGTGTTCGACGGGGAGCTCGACGCGCTGCTCGACGCGCAGCGTCAGGAGTTCGACGAGAAGCGGCGGCGGCAGATCGGGTTCCGCATCCAGCGCTACCTCCTGGGCATGGACCCGGACGGCGGCGGCAGCCGCATACCGGACATCGACAAGCGCCCGGCCATCCACGCCCGCCTGGACTACGCCAGCATCATCGCGGGGTCCGTCATGTGGCCTTACCTGAAGAACATGGCCTTCTTCCCGTACTTCGGCAACGCCCACTGGCTGGCCAACGCCTGGCTGGACCGCAACGACCCCTCCTACCCGGGGCGGCCGGCCTAGATCACGCTTCTGCGGTCTTCTACGTTGAACCGCGGTCCTCGTCCGGGACGAACACCGGCAGCGACTGGTGAGGATGGTCCTCCCACTCCACGCGCACCGGCATGCCGATCTCGCAGCGGCCGTCCGGCGGGGTTCGCAGCTGGGCGATGACCCTCGGCCCTTCATCCATCTCCGCCAGCACCACGGTGTACGGCACCGGGAAGGCGGGATGGGCCTGGTGGTGGACGACAGTGTAGCTGTGCACGGTGCCGCGGCCGCCGGATACGACCCAATCGAAGTCGAAGGAGCGGCAGCGGGGGCACAGCGGGCCCACCGGATAGCGGACGGCCTCACATTGCTTGCATCTCTGGAAGACCAGCTCGTGGCGGTTCTGCGCCTCCCAGAAGGGCGTGGTGTCGCGGTCGGGCCGCGGGTAGGGGCGGGCGACGTCGCCCATCAGTATGGCTCCTTCGAGAGGATGACGCCGCTGGTGGGGACGGCGGTGCCGCTGGTGACCAGGCAGGTGCGCACCTCCCGCACCTGGTTGACAGCTGTACCCCGTATCTGCCGCACGCCTTCGACGATGTGGCCGAACCCGTGGAGGTATCCCTCGCCTAGGTGGCCCCCGTGCGTGTTCAGCGGCGTGTCGCCGTCAAGCTCCAGCCGGCCCTCGCCCAGCAGCTCGGGGGCCTTCCCGGGCGGCGCGAAGCCGTACGCCTCGAGCGCCATCAGCACCATCGGCGTGAAGTGGTCGTACAGCTCGGCTACGTCGATATCGGTCGGCCCCAACTCGGCGATACGGTACAGCTCCTTCGCGGTCGCCTCCGCCTCCTCCAGCCGGCAGAGGCTCGCCCGCTGATAGCTGGTCATCATCTCGGCGCGGCGGCCCGTACCCTGGGCGGCGGCCGCGATGTAGGCCGATTTGCCCTTCAGCCGTTTGGCCTTGTCCGCCGACACGACCACGGCGGCGCAGGCGCCGTCGGTGTCCAGCGTGCAGTCCAGCAGGCGGAGCGGCTCCGCTATCCAGCGCGAGCTCTGGTGCTCCTCCAGGGTGATGGGGCGGCCGTACATCATGGCGTGGGGGTTGGTGGCGGCATGCTTGCGGCACAGCACCGCCACCCGGCCGAGCTCCTCAGTCGTCCAGCCGTACTCGTACAGGTAACGCTGGGCGAAGATGGCGATCCACTGGGCCGGCGTCACCAGGCCGTGCGGCAGGTTGTACTGCATCCAGCCCCCGACGGCCCCGCCGGCGCTCGACTGCCCGAACCGCCGCTCCGACCGCTCATTCAGGGAGCGGAAGGTGACGACGACGTCGGCCATACCGGCGGCCACGGCGGCCACCGCCATGGCGATGGTGCCGCAGGCGGCGCCGCCCCCGTGGGGGACCTCGTTGAAGAAGCGCAGGTTCGGCAGGTCCAAGGAGCGCAGGAGGTCGATCTCAAAGATGTCGTCGTTGGCGCCCATCTTGACGACGCCGTCCACGTCCTGCGGCTTCAGCCCGGCGTCGCCCAGCGCCTCCAGGACCACCTCCAGCGCCATCCGCAACGTGCTGCGGCCGGAGTCCTTCGAGAACTCCGTCTGCCCGATGCCGACGATGGCCGCCTTGTTCCGGATCGTCATCCTCAGCTACCCGGCACCTGCCCCTATGCGAAGCGACTCCAGGGTGCGCTCCACCATTTCGTCCATCGTGCCCGCGCGCGCCGCCAGCCCGGCGATGCCCTGGGTGTACAGGTGCAGCGGGTACTCCGTGCCCACGCCGACGCCCCCGTGCAGCAGGTGGCTGACCTGGAACACGCGCTCCGCCGCCCGGACGGCCCAGTGCTTCGCCAGCCATATCTCCTCTGTGTGGGCCGGGTCCTGCTGGAAGGCCCAGAGGGCGTGGTAGGCCGTCCAGCGCGTCGTCTCGGCCTGAGTGAGGAGCTCCGCCGCGCGGTGACGGGCCGCCTGGAACTTGGCGATGGGCTGCCCGAACTGCACGCGGCCGGTTATGTACTCGGCGGTCATCTCCGTGACCCGCTGCATCATCCCCGCCAGCTCCACCAGTGACAGCGCCGTCATGAGCGCGTCGCACCGCTCCTGGAGGTCCTCGGCGGCGCGGCCCGTGGCGAGGAGGGCCGCCCGTTCCAGGGCCACGCCCTCGAAATGCGCGTCGGCGTAGCCGGAGCGGTCGAGGAGGCGCACGGGCTCCAGGCGGGCGCGCTCGAGCGGCAGCACCGCAAACGCCGCCTCGCCCTCGACGGCGAGGGGCGCCAGGACGAAGTCCGCCACCGAGGCGAAGGGGACGAGCGGGAGCACGCCCCTGATCCCACCGCCCGACGCCGCAGCTCGCGCGTCGTTCTGCCGGCCGCGCCTGCGCACCGCCTCGCTGACGGTGTAGAGGCGCCGGCCGGAGGCGAGGGCGGCCAGGTGCTCCCCGGCCACGTCGGGCGAAGCGTGCCCCAGGATGCAGGCGGCGACGTTGCTGACGGTCACAGTTGCGGGCACGGCGGCGTAGCCGATCTCCTCGATAACGGCCGCCGCCTCCAGGAGGGAGAGGCCGCCGCCCCCTTTCGACTCAGGCGCCAGCAGGCCGAACAATCCCCGCTCGGCGAACCCCTTCATCTCGTCGCCGGTCAGCGGCGCGTCCCCGCGCTCCAGGGCGTACAGCCGTTCCCAGGGGAAGCGCTCGGCCAGGTAGGAGCGGGCGGTGCTGCGCAGGAGCTTCTCCGTCTCCGAATCCCCGAAGCGCATGCCCTACCTCGGTAAGCCCAGACCGTGGGTGGCGATGAGGTCGCGCTGGATGTCGTTGCTGCCGCCCCCGAAGAGGTAGACGGGCGACTCCCGCACCTGCCGCTCGATAGTGTCGGAGGCGAAGTCGAGGAGCGCCCCAGGGAAGCCGCGCCGGACGAGGCCGGCCGGGCCCAGCATCTGGACCACGTCGGCGAGGAACTTGGAGCGGAACTCGTTGGACAGCACCTTCAGCATGGACGCTTCGTACACCGGCACCTCGCCGCCGGCGACCAGCGACGCCGTCTTCAAGTCGAGCACCTTGAGGGCGTTGAGGTCGGCCGCCATTGCGGCCAGCGTCGCGCCCGTCCACCCCACCTTGGCGCCCACACGTTCCGTACGCAGCAAGTCGCACAGCCAGTTGAATACGCGCTCGATGTAAGCGACGGGGCTGATGGCCAGCCGCTCGAAGTCCAGCTGGGTGGTGATGTAGTACCAGCCGCGGTTTTCCTCGCCGACGAGGGCGGTGACCGGCACGCGAACGTCATCGAAGAAGACGAAGTTGGTGCGGCCGCCGAACATTATGGGGAGCGGCCTCACCTCTATGCCCGGCAAGTCCAGCGGCACGATGAGGATGGAGATGCCCTTGTGCTTCGGCGCCTCGGGGTCAGTGCGGACGGCCAGCCAGACGTAGTCGGCGTGATGGGCGCCGGTCATGAAGATCTTCTGGCCGTTGATGACGTACTGGTCGCCGTCTCGGACGGCGCGCGTGTCCAGGGAGGCGAGGTCGGTGCCCGCCTGCGGCTCCGTGTAGCCGATGGCGAACTCGATCTCGGCCCGCAGGATCTTGGGCAAGAGCTGCTTCTTCTGCTCCTCGCTGCCCATGCGCATGAGCGTGGGCGCGACGGTGTTGAGGGTGACCACGGGCACGGGCAGGCCGCGGTAGGCCATCTCGTAGTTGAAGGCGTGCAGATAGAATAGGGACTTTCCGCCGCCCCCGTACTCCTCCGGCCAGCCCAGGCCGAAGTAGCCGTCCTCGCCCAGCTCCCGCCAGAACGCCTTGGTCAGCGGGCCGGGGGAGTCGGCGCCGCGGGCGGCGATCTCCTCGATCAGGGCCGGCGTCACCACCGAGTCCAGATAGCGGCCGAACTCCTTGCGGAAGGCCTTTACCTCGGCTGGATATTCGAAGTCCATGAACTCCTCTGAAGGTCGGGTGTCTGCCGTTGCCCGCGCTGGCCGCGCGGTAGAAGCGATTATGTAGCCTGGGATTCGTGAAAGCAAGCAGAGGACTCCTGTCCACTGTAGACGCGACTCTAACCAGTGTCGCCCGTATAATCGCAGGTAGCGGTCGCCCTGAAGGAGGGACCAATGCCAGCCATCACGGAGAAGGAGCGCGCCCTGATCGGCAAGGAGAGCGCGCCCAGGCCCGCCCCCTACCCGGTCAACGAGGTGATGGCCCGCTTCTGGTGCGAGATGGTGGAGGACGCCAACGCCATCTACTTCGATGACGGCTGCGCCCGCGGCACCTGGCTCCAGGGAAAGTTCGCGCCGCCGGCCATGCTCTTCACCTGGGCCATGGAGCCCGTCTGGCCCGAAGTCGAGCGGGAGGACCCGCTGGCCCAGCTCCGGCTCGAAGGCTGCACCGCCACCATCGCCGTGAACGCCGTGCAGGTGTACCTCGAGCCGCTCCGCTACGGCGACACGCTGACCGTCACCGTCCAGATCAGCGAAATCGGCGAGGAGAAGACGACGCGTCTGGGCACCGGGCACTTCGTCTCGACTTTGCATACGTTCCGCAACCAGTCCGGCCAGGCGGTAGGGACGCACACCTTCACCCTATTCATGTACCGCCCGCACCCGCCGGGAGGCGACTGATGGCGCGGCAGTGGCAGGCGGGCGACTCCCTGCCGCCGATAAGGCTTGACCTGACCATCAGGCGCGCGGCGCAGGCCGTGGCCGGGACGAGGGACTACTACCCGGCCCACCACGATGAGCAGTTCGCCCGCGCCAACGGGGCCGCGGGGATCTTCTTCAACACCATGTTCCTCCAAGCGTTCGCCGGTCGCGCCGCCGGCGAGTGGTTCGGCTACGACGCCTTCCTGCGCCGGCTCGAGGTAGCCATGCGCGGCACTAACTACGTCGGCCGCACACTGGTCGCCGTGGGGACGGTCGCCGCCGTTCGTGAGGCCGACGGCCGGCGGTGCGTGGACGCGGACGTCACCTTTTCCACCGAGGACGGGCCCACCACCGCAGTCAAGCTCACCGTCCAGCTGCCGGCCGAAGGGACCGTGGTCCCCTGAGCCTGCCGCTCAAGCCATGTCCGAAGAACGCATCGACGCCCTCGTCCAGGAGATAGCCGACCGCGAGGCGATCCGGGAGCTCGTCTCCCGCTACGCCCACTGCGTCTGGACGAAGGAGATGGACGCCATCGTGGCGCTGTTCACGGCAGACGGGGAGATGGACCTCGGGGACGGCCGGCCCCTGCGCGGGCGCGAGGCGCTCCGCAAGGCGTACAACCGGATGCTCGGGCCGGATGAGTTCCAGCCCTTCGTCCACGACCACATCATCGAGCTGAAGGGCGAGCGGGCCACCGGCGTCTGCCACCTAGACCTGCGGGCGACCATAGGGGGCAGGAGCATGATCGGCTCCGGCCGCTACGAGGACGTCTACGAGAAGGCGGACGGCCGCTGGCGGTTTCGCTCGCGGAAGCTCAGCATGCGCTACCTGGTGCCGCTCAGCGAGGGCTGGGCGGAGCGCCCGGCCGGAAGCTAGCACCTGCCTTTCGGCGTGGGGCAAAACCCTACAGCAGACGCCTTGTTCTGCCCGACTGACAGGCCTCGGCGGCGGCTGCTAGGTTGAAGTCGCCATTCAGCATTGGAGGGGCAGATGTTCGGTGCCAGTTTCAGCTTCGACGCTCTGAAGGGACTGACAGCGGAGAGGGACCCGGTCTGCGGTACGGAAGTCGAGGCGGGGAACGGGGCGACAGCGACTCACGAAGGGAAGACGTACCACTTCTGCGGCACGTCCTGCCAGGAGGCTTTCGCCGCCGACCCGAAGGCTTACGTTAGCGCGATGGCGGGCGGGCAGATGGCGGCGGCAAGCTAGAGCCGCCCATCGACCGCCTCAGCGATTGCCGTGGCCTCGACGAGCTTGCTAGAATAAGACGCTGGCCCTAGCCCTTGCCATGCCTCTGCCTCGTATGAAGCGGCGGCCAGGCCAGCGATCCAAAGTCCGGGAGCGGGCGTAGCTCAGTTGGCAGAGCATCTGCTTCCCAAGCAGAGGGTCGTGGGTTCGAGTCCCATCGCCCGCTCCAAAATCCGAACAGCATGGCCGGGGTGCCTGGATTGAAAGGCGCCCCGGCCTTTCCTTTCGTCGCTTCTCGCCTCCGAAAACCTCGATCTGCGGGGCCCGGAGCCTGGGTCCCCGTTTCCTGGCGACCACCGGCCACCGCCGCCCACTCCCCGGCGTGGGCCTGCGCAACAACGACCTCAAGCAGATGCTGCAACTGTCGGGGCCGCGAGGCCGCCGTCGCCAAGGTTCACGCCCACCGCTTCCGCCACACCTTGGCCACCTGGGCCATCGAACAGGACGCCCGGGAGCTGGACGTCCAGTGCCTCCCTGTTAGCGGTTCGCATCGCCTTCTTAATTAGCGCTTTGGACTAGGCCGTTCGGATACTCAGTTTTAGCCGAATGGCCAATTGTGCGGGAGCTCCAGCCTGCGTTAGCTTGTGCGGGTACCGGCAGTGTCGAAGACCTGGCCGCGGTCTCTAAGGAGCAAGCGTGCCGTTAAGTACCATCGCAAGAATTGAGGCGGGCGCCGCCACCAGAAATGGCGGCCGCGCCCTTGTTGCTGTTCAAAAGAGGAAGGGCGATCTCAGTTCAGCGGATTATCCATGATTCGTTCGCTGCTGATCATATCCATAATCGCCGCTCTGGGGATTGCCGGGCTACTGATGGCTCGGCCCGTCGGCGCCGAGGAGCTCATAAGCGCCTCCCCTGCCACGAGCCTGTCACTGGATCCGGTGCTGACTGATACTACTACCGTCACCGCGTCCACCGACCTGTCCGGCACCACCGTGGATACCACCACCGTGACCGAGCCCACCACCGACCTGTCCGGCACCACCGATACCACCACCGTGACCGAGCCCAC
>JACOUE010000037.1 GCA_016178045.1 Chloroflexota bacterium | reverse complement strand
GTTGGCCGGCGGGAGATCGTCGTCGGGGCCCTCGCCGCGGCCCGGATTGGGCCCGCCATGGCCGGGCGGCTCCACCCGCACCTTGATCGCCTCGATACGGCCGTGGTCGTGGCTCCGGCCCAGCACGATAACCCGGGTGCCCGGGGTAATGATCTCCAGTCGGATCTCCGAGCCGTCGGCGTCCTCGATGGTGGTGTCCTCGCCAATAACGACGGTGGCGGCGCCCTCGGACGTGCTCATCTCGAAGGAGTCTTCGGAGGATGATGCCAGGGAGCCGTGGAACTCCTGCGCTTCGGTGGGAGACGTGTCGAACAGGTCGCCAATGATGCCGGCGCCGGCCAGCGCGGCCAGGGCGATCCCGGCGACGGCGGCGGCCCCCGCCAGCATGACCAGCGGCCGGAACAGCCGCCAGAAAGGGCCCCCGGAGGCTCGCGCCCGCTCCTGGGTGATGGTCTGGAGGAGGGTACGTTCGCCGCGGGCCAGGGCGGCCGCGGAGGGCTGCGGTACGCCTAGCTTTTGCACGCGGGAGGCCGCCTCCAGCAGCGGCTGCAGCCGTTGAGCGTGGTGCGGGTAGGCGCCGAGGCACTCGTCGGGGTTGCCGCCGCGGCGGAGCCGGTCGATGCAGTCGCTGAGGGCGGACTCGAAATCGTCAGGCATTTCGTCCCTCCCTGCCTCCGCTGAGCAGTCGGCGCAGCGAGCCGACCGCCCGGTGCTGGAGGGCCTTGACGGCCTCCTCCGTCTTGCCCATTGCGGCGGCCACGGCGGCGACGCTCATCCCCTCGACGAAGCGCATCACTATCACCTGCTGCTGGTCGGTGGTGAGCCGCCGCAGCGCCGACACGAGCTCCTCGCGCCGGCTGATCTGCTCGGCGGCGTCGGCGACGGGGAGGGAGTGGGCCTCGGGGTTGAGGGGCTCCAGCTTGACCCGCTTGCTGCGTCGGACGTAGTCGGTCGCGAGGTTGTGGGCGATTCGGTACAGCCAGGCGGAGAGAGGGACGCCGCGGTAGGTGAAGGAGCGGATGCGGCGGCAGGCCTCCAGGAAGACCTGGGCGGCGATGTCCTCGGCCGCCGCGCTGTCCCCGATCCGGTAGTATACGTAAGCGTGCATCTTCCGGTAGTAGCGATGGTATATTTCCCGCCAGGCCGCCGAGTCGAGGTCCTTGGCTTCGCGGATGAGGTCCGCTTCGGCGCGCGATTCGCGGGCCGCCACCAAGGACTGCTCCAACTCCATCGGCTCGGTATCATCCCGCATGTATATCGTCCTGAGATCGCAAAAGGAGACGGTAGCGGCTGGGTAACCGCAGGAAAGAGCATGGCGGAGCGCGGGCTTAGCCGCAAGGGCCCCGGGCGCGCGGTATGATGTGAGCGACGCCTTGACACCGATACGATGACGCTGGCTCTCGCGGGGAGCGAGCGGAAAGGTGGATAGACGATGGTAGAAGTCGGGGGCGTCGCCGTGGCGCCGATTGCGATCGGCTTTGTCGCGGTGGGGTTCATATCGATAGGGCTGGTGTCGGTGGGGCTGCTGGCCATCGGCCTGCTGCCGGTGGGCCTGTTCACGAACTTCGGCCCGAAGCCGTGGCGGTTCTGGCGCCACCGCTTCTTCCTGCGCTCGTTCTGGGACGACGACGACCGCTAACGGGCGCTTCTCAACGCGGATCGCTCGTTCGCTGAGGGCTCAGGCTCAAGATGGCTACCGCGTCGAGGGCTCCCGCATCACCTCAGGCCTCCCGGATGCGGCTGTCCAGCGTCCCGGACCAACTGCTCGCTAGTTAGCGCACCCTCCGCATCCGCGGTCACTCCCGGCTGGCCTCACCTCCCCCGGCCGCGCACGCTGGTCAGACATGGTGTAAGGGGCTAAAGGGCCTTTCGAGACGGAAATTGTAACAAATCATCTCGGCCAATTGTTTTCTTAATAGTTTAGTCAGCGCGGCGTAGGGCCGAGGTGTGAAGTGAGGCGTCAATTGAATCTTCCTAAAGCGTGAGACGGGAGAGAGATCTTCGTGACCGTGCAGACGAGAATGACTGCGCCGGGCAGGGGGTGAGGGGCGTGGAGCAAGTGATCAAGGTTTATATCGTGGCCGACTTTGAGCCGCTGGGGTTGGGCTTGGCCGACGCAATCGCCGACGCTCCCGACCTTGAGGTGGTGGGTCTTGGCTCTTCACTGGAAGAGATGGCCCGCGGCAAGGAATACCAGCAGGCCGACGTTCTGGTATTGGACGTGGAGGCTCTCAACCGGGCCGACATGCAAACGGTTTATGCGCGACTAAGCGAATGGCTGCCCGGACTAAAGGTGGTCTTCCTGGGCAGCGCGCATGACGCCGCCTCGGTTAACCCCGACGATATTCCCAGGTACATGGGCCTGGACGCCCTGGGTTTCGTCCTCAAGGGCGGGCCCGCGAGTGAGCTCCTCAAGTGTATTCGCCTGGTGGCCAGCGGTAAGTTTGTCTGCGAGATGACCCTGATCAAGCGTATTCTCATCAGCCTCATCCACTGGAGCAGCTACGTACCCGACGATGAGGTGGGGCAACTATCGGACCGGGAGAGAGAGGTTCTGCTCTGGGTCGCCCGGGGTCTCTCCAATAAAGAGATTGCCCAGCAGCTGTTTCTCTCGGAAAGCACCGTCAAGAGTCACGTCAACCACATTATGACGAAACTCGGAGTGGAGCGCCGGGCGGAGCTAATCCGCTACGCCCTGGCGAAGGGGCTACTCCCCTTGAGCGAGGAGTAGGGTCGATAGCCGGTCAATCTTTGGTTTTGCCCCGTCACTCCTCGGTCTAAGCCGAAACGGCGCCGAAGAATCAATCCTCGAGACGTGTTGTTAGCCCGCACCTATTGCCATAATCCTAGCGTGGGATATCGCACGCTGGGTATTCTCTCGTTTTAACCGCGACCCCCGGGGCGGAGTCCCACGAAGGAGGTGAAGTGATAATGCGGTCTCTACCTTCCGGCACGCTGATCCAGTCAGCGCAGATGACTTCGGAAATGGAGTCACCGCACCATATTACTCCGGAAGAGCTGGCCCTAGGCGATATCCTCGCGGAGTGCGTGGACGCCATCGAACAAGGCGAGACCGACCTTAATGCCCTCGCGGGGCGCTATCCCCAGGCCCGACAGGAGATCGAGCCCCTTCTGCAGGTCGCTTGGCGCCTCTGGCAAAAATCTCCTCTGAATCCTGAGGGCTCAGCCTTGGGACGGCTTCGCCGGCTGCTGGTCTAGGCCGGCGCTGACCCAAGACTCCGAAGATAGGTGCCAATGGTGACGATCAGTTCCCCCGATAAGCCCCAACGTACAGGCGTTACGAGCCTGACTGGGGACATCGA
This sequence comes from Chloroflexota bacterium, assembly GCA_016178045.1. GTDB lineage: Bacteria > Chloroflexota > Dehalococcoidia > SM23-28-2 > JACOUE01 > JACOUE01. Next base: position 7,676 of record JACOUE010000037.1, on the reverse strand, counting down.
GCGGTTCCTAGCGTTTTTGTCCATGGGGAAAGGAGCTGCTCACAGCACCATCGCTGCCTACCGGCGCGACCTACAGCAGTTTGCGGACTACATCCGCGCCGGGCTCCGGAGCAAGGCGCTTTGGCAGGCCGTGGACAGCGACACGATCCGGGGCTTCGCCTTGCAGCTAAAGGAAGGAGGCTATAGTGATGCCTCGGTGGCCCGCAAGCTAACTTCCATCCGCTCCTTCCTCGCCTTCTTGGAAACCGATGGTGTCATCTCGGGAAATCCCGCCAGCGCCCTCTCTTCGCCGAGGCGGATCAACGCTGTGCCCAGGGCCATCTCCCCGCATGAGGTCCGTCAGCTCCTAGTGCAGCCGGCAGGGAAGCTCAGCCCCGAAGCGATACGAGACCGGGCGGTGATGGAGCTGCTCTACGCTACAGGGATGCGGGTAACAGAGCTGGTGTCTCTGGAACTTAGAGACCTCCGGCTGGTACCGCCGCCCTTTGTGCGATGTCTAGGCGAGAGTGCCCGGGACCGGCTCATCCCCATTCACGACAAGGCCGTCTGCGCGCTGCGCCTGTACCTGCAAAAGGCACGTCCGGTATTGCTCCGTAACGGGAAGAATACGGCGCTGTTCGTTAATCAGAGAGGGCAAAGGCTGTCGCGGCAGGGGATATGGTTGATCGTCAAGCGCTACGCCAGGGCGGCCGGCCTCGGCGGCGACGTCACGCCTCATACCCTGCGCCACAGCTTTGCCACGCACATGCTGCGCGGGGGCATGCCCTTGCGCAACGTGCAGGAGATGCTGGGCCACGCCAACATCGCCACCACCCGGGTCTACACTGAGCTCGTTAGAGAATACCTGCACGGTCAGTACAAGCGCGCCCATCCCCGAGCTTAGCCGGGTGACTTTTGCCCGTCCGCGTCCGAGCGGTCGATGTTGCCCGGCTGACGCAAAGCGCCTGAGATGGCGGGATCAGATGAAACTACCCACATGGGGCCACGCGCCCTCCCACGTTAGGGCCGCCGGGTTATCTGGCGGGAGTGCATGGGAGTCGAAGATGCTGCATGAGCAGGCCTGCCGGGGCGCGGTCAAAAACCCCGCCCCGGCAGGCCTCGAGTCAGGCTGTCTGCGCCGGTACCGGTATAACGCCCAGTTGCTGTAGCAGGCCCAGGTCGTCCGACTTCGTCCAGCACTCCACGAGCTTGCCATCGGCGAAGCGGTCGATGTAGATTCCGGTCATCACGGCCCGCTTGCCGGTCGGCGGGATGCCCGCGAACTCACCTTCGTGCGTGCCGCGCGCAGTCCAGCGGGTAACCACCTTGTCCCCTTCAGCGATCTGGTCCTCGACCGTTATCTGCAGGTCCGGAAACGCCCGGCGTAGGGCGGCGAAGAACTGCTTGTGGCCCTCTCTGCTATAGGTCTCCGGGGTAGACGAGTGTCCGACGTAGTCGGCGGCAACAAGCTCATCGATGAGGGCGAAGTCGCCCCGGCCGATTACCTCCTCAATCAGACGGCGCACCAACGCTTTGTTTTGTTCCGACATGGTATTCCTCCTCATTATCTTTATGCCCACATCCGGCCTTTCTGGGGTGGTCCGCTCGTTGCTCCTGCTTTTGACGTCAACACTGCATACGCACCTCCTCAGCCGTCTCGGTCCGGTTTCCGTTGACTAGATCCACCGCGTTGCCACTCAGGATGATAGGCGCGAGCCGACGTTCGCCGCATCGGGAAAAGTATCCAAATCGGCACGCCGGGGCGACGTGGGTGATTCTGTGTAGGCGCGCCTATACGAGGTCGTGCTGGTAGGCGTACGCCGTGGCGGCCGCCCTGGACGACAGACCCACCTTGGCGAAGATGTTGCTCACGTGGCGAGCGACCGTCTTCTCGCTGAGGAACAGGTCGGCAGCGATCGCGCGGTTGGTCCTGCCGGTCGCCAATAAGCGGAGCACCTCCACCTCGCGCACGGTCAGCCCACCCGCTGACTTGGCGGCTGCCTTCCGGGAGAGTTTCTCGACGCGGGCGAGGTCCGGCGCGGCGCCGAGCTGCTGGAACACCCAGCGTGCCGCGTCGAGCTCCATCTCCGCTGTGTCCTCGTCCCCGAGCTCCCGGCAACAGAGTCCGATGAGGACCCGGACACGCGCGGCTTCGTATGGCGCGTCGAGCTCCTGCCAGGCCGTCCACGCATGGCGCAGCGCAGCGAGGGCGGCCCGCGCGTCGCCCTCGCCGAGGAAGACGGCCCCCGTGGCACGGGCGGATATGGCATGCAATAGCGGCGCGTCGAAGTCGTCGGCGATCTCCGACAGCTCGTCAGCGCTGACGCGTGCCGCTTGGACGTCACTTGTGGCAAGCATGATCTCGACGTGTGCGGCAAGCAGCTTGGCCCGTGCTACGTGGTCCTGCGCCTCGTCCACCACGCGGCGGATCGCCGCCTTTGCGGCATCGACCTGACCCTGGGCCAGCCGTAACTGCGCCAGGCCAGGCTGCGGATTTCGTCCCCACTGGCTGGCCTGGCGATACGCCTCCTCGGCCTTGGCGAACTCTCCGCGCAGCCGGTGGAGCTCGGCCAGCTGGTAGAACGCCGCGCCGACCGCCGGCTCGCCAGAGAGCCGTTCGCACGCCCGCTGCGCTTCGTCCATGGCGTCCGGCCAAGCGCCGTGTAACTGCATGATCTCGGCGCGATGCACCAGGCACTGACCGCGGTAGAGGACCAGGTCGGGCTGAGATGCACACCAGTGGCTCAGCGCCGCCGTCCACTCTTGGGCCCGGCGCAGATCGAAGATCTCCTGGCATGCCTCGATGACGGCGCAGTAGACGGTCCCGACGACGATCGGAGACACCTCGCCGGCCGTGACGGCCACCATGACCTCGTCGAGCAGTGCCACGCCTTCTGCTGTCTCTCCCAGATGGATCAGAGCCTGACCCCGGCCGAGGCGGCCGAGAGTCATCAGGTCCGGGTCGCGGAAGCGGTCGCCGATCTTGGCGGCTTCGCTGAAGGTGGCGTGCGCGGTCGCGGCGTCGCCTTCGTCGATGCTCTGTAGGGCGACTGGCACGAGCAGATACCCCTGCTCCACGCAGTCCAGGCCGCCGTCGTCGAGCAGCCGCCGGGCCCGGGCCAGCCAGCCGCCGCCGCGGGCCACGTCGCCGTTGTTCAGCAGCCCGAAGGCCAGCCAGAACGCGCACCGAGCGGCTCGCGCCGCATCGCCCAGGCGCAGGCATTCGTGATGCGCACGCGCCCAGATGTCGGCGCTCTCGGCGTCTCTACCCGTTAGGTCAGCGGCCACCGCGAGCCGCACGAGGTCCTCGAGCTCAAGCGACGCCTCGTGATCCGCGGCCGACATCTGGGCGTACGCATCCCCCCATGCCTGCCGCCCGAAGGACTCCCGGCCTCGATCGAGCGCGTCGGTCGTGGTCATAGCCTCTCCCACCACAAGGGGCCGTCGTGGATACCTGCATTCAGGCCGCCCGCGCCTATCGCTGATTATAGGCCGGCTGGCTCGGCCTCTCAACAGCAGCGTCCTGCCCGGGACAACGCGAAGGATTTCGTCCCAGTGGAAGGCTCTATGGATCAACATCCATGGACCGCAGGATCTGGCGGCATCCCCGTAGTCGTCTCGACTGATGTGCCGCAGCCAATGTGGCGGGAGGAGGTGATTTGACCAAAATGTGAGCTAGAGACTTGAAATTGGACTGATTGGCGCGAATTCTTGCACTTCTATTGGAGTGGCAGGCGTCACACTGGCTCCCAAAACCGCCTGAGAGACCGCCTGCGATGTGGCGGGCGGCAGGCGGCAGAAGGGAGGACCCATGCGAGGCCTGTTTGTCGGAACGACGGTTGCTGCCCCCTCGTCGTCGGGGTGCTGGCGGCCGGCCCGGCTGACGCCGAAAGACCGGATACCAGCCGGGCACTCGCGGAGCGGGGCGTTAGCCGCAAGGGCCCCGGGAGCGCGGTATGATGAAAGGGGCGCTTTCACACCGATACGATGACGCCGGCTCTTGCAGGGAGCGAGCGGAAAGGTGGAGAGACGATGGTAGAAGTCGGGGGCGCCGCCGTGGCGCCGATTGCGATAGGCTTTGTCGCGGTGGGGTTTATATCGATAGGGCTGGTGTCGGTGGGGCTGCTGGCCATCGGCCTGCTGCCGGTGGGCCTGTTCACGAATTTCGGGCCGCGGCCGTGGCGGTTCTGGCGCCGCCGCTTCTACATGCGCTGGTTCTGGGACGACTACGACAGATGACGCGAGACGTATCTAGTCCAGGAGGCCGAGCTTGGCCGCGTAGGCCGCTGCCTCCGAGCGGCGCGAGAAGCCGAGCTTGTCCAGGATGTGGGTTACGTGGTTGCGGGCCGTGTGCTCGCTGATGACCAGGGCCTCGGCGATCTCCCGGTTAGTGTAGCCCCGGGCGACGAGCTGAAGCACCTCCTTCTCCCGCGCCGATAGGGGGTCGTCCGCCTTGCGCCCAGAGGTGGACAGCTCCACCAGCTTGTCCAGCAGCGGCTTCGTCACCGAGGGGTCGAGGAGGGACTCGCCCCGCTCCAGGGAGCGCAGGGCGGCGATGAGCTGGGGCCGGCCCACGTTCTTCGTCAGGTAACCGGACGCCCCTGCCAGGATGGAAGACAGCACCGTCTCCCGTTCCCCGTAGGAGGAGAACATGAGCACGCGGGTTTCCGGGAGGAGGCTGCGGATCTCGCGGCAGGCGTGAATGCCGCCGACGTCATCGCCCCCGCCGAGGCGGACGTCCAGCAGTACGACGCCCGGCTTCAGCGCTGCCGCCCTCTCCACCGCCTCCGCCGCCGATGCCGCCTCGCCCACCACCTCGATGTCGGCCTCGGCCTCGAGGACGGCGCGGAGGCCGGCCCTCACCACCTCATGATCGTCCACCAGGAGGATGCGCAGCGCCATCACTCTTCACGCAGGGGCAGGACGGCGTGCACTTTCGTGCCGCTGGCCGGGCTGCTCTCGATAGTCACATCGCCGCCGAGCTCCTGCGCCCGCTGCCGCATGTTCTTGAGCCCGCGGCCGCGGTCGCCTTCGCCGGCGAAGCCGACACCGTTGTCGCGCACCTCCAGGTGGACAGAGCTGTGATCGAAGCTGAGGAGGACGTCAATGTCCGAAGCCTGGGCGTGGCGGTAGACGTTTGCCAGCGCCTCCTGGGCGATTCGATAGACGGCGGTACCCGTGACTACCGGCAGGGGCCTCTCTTGGCCCGCTACCTCCAGCCGTGCGGGCAGCCCCGAGACAGTGGTGAACTCCCGGATCTGGCTCTGCAGCGCGGAGGAGAGGGTCGCTTCGCCCGTCAGGAGCGGCTTCAGGTCGAAGATGTAGTGGCGCACCTCCAGGAGCGCCTGCTTAGCCAGCGTCACGAGCTTCGCGAGGCGCTCGCTGAGGCCCCCCTCCCCCGCGGCCATCTCCGCCGCTGTCTCCAGATTCAGGGAGAGCATGTAGATTGACTGGGCAATGCCGTCGTGGATCTCGCGGGCGATGCGGTTGCGCTCCTCCTGGGCGATGAGTCGCTCGCGTTCCCCCTGGAGGCGGATGTTCTCGTCCAGCACCTGCTGCGCCCGCTCCCGCTCCGCCGTCAGCTGCCGTGCCATCCAGCCGAAAAACTGGACGACTACCGCAACCAGGAAGGGCGTCGCCAGGAACACGGCAAAGTTGTTCATCTCCCCCCGCAGCCAGGGGCCGTCGGTCCCGCTTCCCGCCGTCGACAGGGCGATGATGTAGACGCCGACGAACCCGACCGCCAGCACCAGGTTGGCCCGCAGCCCCAGCAGGGACGACGGCACGAGCAGGGAGGTGACGGCGTACAGGTAGTATGGGCTGTCCCAGCCGCCGCTGAGGTAGACGATAGCGAGGGCGATGGTCACGTCGATAAAGCTGAGCACGAGGATGTCGTTGACTTCGCCGATCGAACGCTGGAAGAGGGAGCGCACCCTGGGCCGCATTAGGGGCAGGTAAAGGGTAGCGGCGGCGTTCTGTCCCATGGTGATGAAGAGCAGGGCGGGCTCCCGATGCACGTTCGCCTCCGGGAGGATGCCCAGCGTGACGATGAAGGCGGCGACGGCCCAGGCAGCCCAGCGTACGCCAAACAGGAACAGTGCCACACCGGTGGGCCGCTCCCGCCGCCACCACCGCCGCACGGGGGAAAGGATCCCCGGAACAACTTCCTCGCTAGCTGCTGCCGTAGCCATCGCTCAAACGCGATAGCAATTTAACAGTCCCCCGCTCCACCGTCAAACCGGGTAGTACAGCTGTACCACGCCCCTTTTGGTACGTTCGACCTCGGCGAATTGGCACATCTGCAACTTGGGGGCGTGCCCGTACCGGGCATAGGCTGGGCTCGATCCTGCTGGAAAGGAGAGAGCCAATGCTGCAAGAATCGAGAGCCCGGCTTTCGAGCAACGCGCTGGCGATGATTGGCTCGGGCGCCACCCTGGCTGTCGGCCTCGCCCTGGGCCACGGGCTGATGTGGGGCGCGGGCTTCCTGGCCCACTTCCTGGGTCAGGGGATGCAGGACCAGCCGTTCAGCGACCGGGTGTTCCTGGGGGGCCTCCTCCTGGCCCTGAGCCTATTGGGGCTGCTGATGGTAGGCGCGGGCACGTTCGGCCGCCGCCTAAGCGACTGGCTGGTGCCACTACTCATAGGGATCGCCGCGGCGCCGCCCCTGAGCCTGTTCGCCTACATGTTCCTGGTCCCGTGCTGGAACTGCGACTAGGAGTGGGCCGTGCTCAAAGTCTGCCTCTGTCCCATCTGCGCGCGGCTCCTGTGCGAGGTCCTGCTCGACAGGCGACCCGCTCCGCCCCTAATGGCCAGGCCATGATCGCAGTCAGCGCACCGGCGACGACTCAATGGCCCGTTCGCCTCCTCCAGGCCCTTCCCTGGGCCGTCGGCCCTGTCCTGGCGGTCACCGCTGCCGTCCTCTGGTACAGTGTCGTGGGTCTCGCCGTCGACCGTCTGGACGGCTCCAGCAGCGAGCCCCGTGAGGACATAGTCGCCTTCTATGTGGCCGGGAAGCTGCTACGCGAAGGCCGCGCCGGCGACCTCTACATTGTGGATGTCGTGGCCCAGGAGGAGGCGGCAGTACTGGGCCGCCCGGCCGGTTACCACGGAGGCCTGGCGTTTCTCAACCCGCCCTTCGTGGCGGCACTGTTCGCGCCCCTCAGCCTTCTTCCCTATCGCATCGCCCAGGCTGTCTGGCTGGCGGTCGATATCGCCGCCCTCGGGCTCGCGCTGGCCCTGCTGGCGCCGGAGCTGAGACGGCTCGGGCGAGGATGGCGCATCGTCTTCGTCCTCGGTGTGCTGGCTTCGTTCCCGGTGTTCATCGCCCTTCTCTACGTGCAGCTTTCGCCCTTGGTCCTGCTGTCATGGGTTGGCTCCTACAGGCTCATACGGGCCGGACGAGAGCATTGGGCGGGCATCGTCCTGGCCGGCGCTCTGATGAAGCCGCCGCTGGCCCTGCTGCCGGCCGCTTTTCTCCTGGTAAGCGGGCGGTGGAGGGTTGTCGCCTCATTCGGAGTCGCCAGCCTGGCGCTGGCAGCGGCCTCGGTGGCGCTGGTCGGCCCCGACACCGCCATAAGAGCCTACGGCCAGCTACTTTCAGAAAGCGCGGCCTGGCGGTTCGACTTCGGCATCGATCGGCCGCACATGTTTGGCTGGACGGGATTCTTCTCGCTGGCCCTGGGCGAGCGGCTGACGGC
>JACOUE010000036.1 GCA_016178045.1 Chloroflexota bacterium | reverse complement strand
TGGCACCGCGGTCATCTCGTCGCGCAACTCCCCCACGTCGACAAGGCCAGACTCCGCGATGCACCATTGACCGTGCAACAAGTGATAGAGGACATTCTACCTGCGACGTAAAGGCGGTCATTCTAGCTGCGACGCGACACCGCTCACCACTCATTTCCCGCCTCCAGTTCGTTTAACCAAAGAGGCGTCTACGTCTTTTAACAGTAGAGCCCTATGAGGTACCGCTACCGCCGGAACCCGGGCCGCAGTGGAGCAGGGGGGTGGCTGATCCTGCTGCCCGTGGTCCTGCTGGCCGCCGCCGCCGCCGTGCTCGGCGCCCGCCTGCCGGAGGGGCAAAGCCAGGAGCCGCCCGCCGCCATCAGTTGCCAGCCGGCCGACGAGTGCCCCCAGAGCCCCCTCCCTGCCGCCGCCTGCGACGCCGGCGGCAGCTGCGTCCTCGGCCGCGAGAGCCCCGGCTCTCTGCCGCCGGAGACCAGCGGCCGTGCCGCTGCCGTCATCGAGGAGCCGTGCGGGGCTCTCCTCTACGGCCTCAACGAGCACGACCGCCTGGCCCCGGCCAGCCTGACCAAGATCGTTACCGCCCTGGTCGCCGTCGACCGCGCCCGCCTCTCCGACATCGTTACCGTGCGGGTGGACGGCGCGGAGCTTTCCGCGAAGACGGACTCGACGGTGATGGGGCTGGAGCCGGGCCAGCGGCTGAGCATGCAGGACCTCCTCTACGGCCTCCTCCTGCCCTCCGGCAACGACGCCGCCATCGCCATAGCGGAGCACGTCGGCGGGAGCGTGCCCGCCTTCGTGACCCTGATGAACCGCAAGGTGGCCGAGCTGGGCCTGGGCAACACGAACTTCACCAACCCCCACGGCCTCGATGACCCAGGGCTTTACACCTCGGCCTACGATATCGGGATGCTGGGGCGGGAGCTGATGCGCAACCCCCTCCTGGCGGCCATGGTCCGCACCCGCAAGCACCAGCCGCCCTGGGACGGCCCGGCCCTCTGGAACGGCAACCGCCTCCTCACGCTCTACCCGGAGGCTATCGGCGTGAAGATCGGCTACACAGACGAGGCTAACCAGACGATCGTGGCGGCGGCCGAGCGGGAGGGGCGGCGGCTCATCGTCTCGGTGCTCGGCAGCTCCCAGGTCTACGAGGACGCCATCGCCCTGTTCGAGTGGGCGTTCTCCGAGCTGCCGCCGCAGTGCTAGGGGTGCGGCCAGACCGTAATTCTTCAGTCTGCCTGCCGGTAGGCAGGGCTGTGGCATGGAGATGGGTGATGCCGGAGCCTTCAGGGTGCGGTTCTGTCTCGCCCCGTTGCCACGCCCGCGTCCCTTCCGCTACAATGCCGCCGTCGGGCGGGCCGGAAAGAGGAACCCATGATCGAGGAGACGATCCCCTACGGCGACAGGACGGTGCGCGTTTCCCTCCCCGGCCGCACGAGGGTGGTGGGGTCGGGCGGGGGCGGCGGGCTGCGCCTCCAGCCGGCGGCCGACCAGGCCGCCGCCGTGCGGGCCGCCCTGGAGAAACCGCTCGGCCTGCCCCGAGTCGGCGAGCTGGTGCGGCCGGGCTCCCGCGTCCTCATCGCCTTCGACGACCCGACGGTGCCCTCGTTCGGGCCGGTGCGCCGCCTCTCCATCGAGTTCATCGTCGGGGAGCTGGCGCAGGCGGGGGTGCCGGAGGAGAACGTGACCCTGGTCTGCGCCAACGCCCTGCACCGGAAGTGGACGCGGCCGGAGCTGGCCAGCATCCTGGGCGAGGAGCTGGTCCAGCGCTTCGGCCCGCGGCTCCAGTGCCACGATGCCGAGGACGCCGAGAACCTCACCTACTTGGGCACCACCCCCGGCGGCTACGACGTGGAGGTGCACCGCCTGGCCGCCGAGAGCGACCTGACGGTGTACGTCAACGCGTCCTGCCACCTGGGCTTCAACGGCGGCTGGAAGTCCGTCTGCGTCGGCCTGTCCACCTGGCGCTCCATCCGCTGGACGCACACGCCGGACGGCATGTCCATGTCCGTCCGCGACAACCGGATGCACCGCATCTACGACGAGATGGGCGAGCACCTGGAGTCGGCGCTGGGCCGGCGCGTCTTCAAGGTGGAGACGATTCTAGCCAACCCGGCGACGGTCAGCCGGATCTGGGCGGGCGGCGTGAAGGAGACCAGGGCCGCCGCCCTGGAGGTGATCGAGAGCCTCTACCCGCCGCGTCGCTCGGAGGCGCCGGAGCGGGCGGACGTCGTCATCTACGGCGTGCCCGCGTGGAGCCCCTACGCCACCTTCGCCCGGATGAACCCCATCCTGACCCTGATCTCGTCCGGCCTCGGCTATATCGGAGGGTACATCGAGGCGCTGGGCAAGCCGGGCTGCTCGGTGATCATGGCCACGCCCTGCCCCGAGGACTGGGACATGGAGCACCACCCGGCCTACCGCGAGGTCTGGGACCGGGTGCTGCCGGAGACGCGCGACCCCTATGAGATCAGCGAGCGCTACACGGACGAGTTCGCCGCCCGCGCCGACTACATCGACGCCTACCGCAACGGCTACGCCTTCCACCCCGTCCACGCCATCATGGCCACCCACCCCTTGAAGCGGCTGCGCCACGCCGCCCGCGTGTTCGTCGCCGGGCCGGACGACCCGGACGTTCCCCGACACGTCGGCTTTATCCCCACCGGGAGCGTGGAGGAGGCCCTCAGCGAGGCCGAGCGGGTTCACGGGCGCGACTGCTCTGTGGTGTGCATCACGCGCTTCCCCGGCTTCTGACGGCTCTAATCGACGCTCTGGCCGCAGGCGGCGCAGTACTTTGCCCCGTCGGGGAGCCGGGCCTTGCAGCGAAGGCAGGCGCCCCCGCCTTCGGGGACCAGCCCCGGCAGCTCCAAGTAGTAGGCCGCGAAGGCGGCGCCGCTCGCTAGGGCGAGGATGGCCCCCGCGACCATGGTGACGTAGACGCCCGAGCCGGTGTCCACGAGGCTATCGAGATCGACGTCCACGAGCTCCGGCAGCCCGAGGCCGAACGGGTCGGACACGCTCGACTTCAGCTCCCGCTCCAGGGCGCCGGTCGACCGCTCCGTGTCCACGTAGTTGATGACGGCGATGGCGAAGACGAGGACGCCCAGAAAAGCGGTGAACATCGGGATGAGCCGTGAGCCCGGGCCGGGCTGGAACCACAGGTAGCCGGCGAAGCCGGCCGCCATTATCCCCAGCAGGAGGGTGATGAGCCCGTCGCCCTGGTAGCCGGAGCGGGTGATGGAGGCGAGCAGCGGTAGGTCCAGTGAGGCCCAGGGCAGGAAGGCGCCGGCGATCGCCAGGGCGCAGGTCAGCCCGACCAGGATGGTATAGGCAGTTCGCACCGTCATGAGGCCGGCCGCTATTCCTCTACGGCCTCCAGGAACCGCCGCGGGGTCGCCTCGAAGAGCTTGAGGCACTGGTCGGCGCAGAAGTAGTAAGTGCTCCCCTCGTACTCCACCGTCCGCGCCCCCTCCACCTCCACCGGCCGACCGCAGACCGGGTCGCGCTCCGTTATGACGTCGGCGCGGAAGCGGCCGTCCTCCAGCCAGAGGACGCGGTGGGCCACCTCGCGGATGCGGTGGTCGTGGCTGACGATGACGACGGTGCGGTGCAGCTCCAGGGCGATCTGGCGCAGGAGCTGCATCACCTCCTGGCCCCGCTTCGAGTCCAGGTTGGCGGTCGGCTCGTCGGCCAGGATGAGGTCGGGGTTGTTGGCCAGCGCCCGGGCGATGCCGACGCGCTGCTTCTCGCCGCCGCTGAGGTTCTTGGGCAGGGAGTTGAGGCGGTGCCCCAGGCCGAACATCTCCAGCAGCTCCCGGGCCCGGTTGACGGAGCCGCGGCTGTCGGGGTCCATCATGACCAGCCGCACGTTCTCCAGGCCCGTGAGCGCCTCCAGCAGGTTGAAGTTTTGGAAAATGAAGCCCACCCTTTCGCGCCGCACAAACGGCAGCCGGTTTTCCTTGAGAGACGTTATCTCCGTCCCGGCGATCTCGACGCGGCCCTCCGTGGGGCGGAGGAGCGCCCCGGCGATGGTAAGGAAGGTGGTCTTGCCGGCGCCCGAGGGCCCCATCACCACGACGACCTCGCCCGGGTAGGCCTCGAAGTCCACCTTGTCCAGGGCGAAGACGGCGGCTTCGCCGCTGCCGTAGACCTTCGTCACGGCGTCCATGCGCAGGACCGCGTTTCCTTCAGACACCTCTCCTACCCCTTGAACACCGCAACGGGATCGATCTGGGCGAGGCGGCGCACGGGTATGTAGGCGGCGAAGAGGGCCATCAGCAGTGTGACCCCGAACACCGCCAGGAGGTCCTGCCAGCGCACCAGTATCACGAACTGCGGCACCAGGTTCTGGGCGAAGGGCCCGGCGACGAGCGTGAGGCCCATCCCCACCACGAACCCGATGAGCCCCGTCACCAGGCTCTGCTCTAGGACCACCCGGTAGAGGTAGCGGTTGGTGAACCCTACCGCCTTCAGTATGCCGTACTCGCGCGCCTTCTCCACGGTAGCCGTGTAGATGGTGAGGCCGGCCACCGCCAGTCGCCTCCCGACGACTTCCCCACCACCTGCAACGTCTTGTTGGACGTCTCGATGGTGTCGCCGATGTCGACGCCGAAGCGGCGGGACATCGCTTCGTCCACGATGATCTCGTCGGGCCCGGGGACTTCCTTGCCGTCTTCGATCTTTAGCGGCCCGCCGATGCGCGTCACGGGGTCGTACCCCACCAGGTGGATGTCCACCGTCCTGCCGTCGCTCTGGATTGACATCGGGCGGACGATGAGGGGGCTGGCTTCGGCCACCTGCGGTTGCTCCTCGAGCGTCTCCTCCGCCGATGCCGGCAGGATAGAGGCGGCGTTGATGAAGTCCGTGGTCCCCTCTCGCGCGATCCAGATGTCGGCGTTGACGCTCTCCACGAAGCCGCCGACCTTGTCGTTCCAGCCGCGGTAGAGGGAGAGGAGGAGGCTGATGAGCAGCACGGAGAGGGCGATGCCGCCGGCGGAGATGGCCAGCCGGGTGCGCTCAGAAAAGAGGTTCTTGCGGGCGACAAGGATCACGGCGGCGGCCCCTTTCACCGGCTAACGGCGGATGTAGTGTCTATTCTGGGGAGTTATTTGTCAAGGCCAACCATGCGTGTTCGTACCGTCGTTAGGAACGCGGCTCTCACTCGAGGCGTTCCCCCTGTACCGCGGCTCGAAGCCGCTGGCCGCGGTTTCAGTGGAACGGCTCTCCGTGTTGCGAAAAAACAACGGCCGAATTTGGAACCATATCGAATGCGTAACGGTGACCAACCGCACTAATGCGGGAATAACGAGAGACAACGGGGACGGCCGTGCTTCCTCCTCGCCCATGCTCGGCTGTTGTCGCGATACGTCGTGAGGTCGCCCATGGTCTGAAGTTGACCGTCCCCCTAGCGCTCGCCTAGACTACGCCCAAACGCTAGCTTTTTTGTGATTTGATGGCTTTGGGGCGCTCACGGGGGGCGATCAGGTGGGGCGGCTTCTTACTACTCATCCTGGTTTTTGCTGTTACCTCATTATTTGGCCCTTGGTTTGAGAGAAGTCAGGCGGATCCCATAGCTGTCGAGCCCGTCGTCTGGACATTCGGGAAGGACTACACCCTCTCTGTCCCGGACGACTCGAAACTCGCCATCGGCACCGTATACGTCAAGACCCACGACGGTACTGTCTGGATGGCCGCATACGACAGCCACCCCTCGGCTGTGGGCAGCCCCGAGGAGCTCCGGCAGCTGGTCAAGCAGTACAGGGCCACGGGCCTCGACGTCATAGCCTGGTTCGTGCCCAAGGGGCGCAAGGTCCGCCAGCAGCTGACGATGGCAAAGCAGGTGCTGGACTCGGGGGTCAAGGGTCTCTACGCGGACATTGAACCGTTCCCCGGCTTCTGCTATTCCGACTGCCGCTTCCTGGCGAAGAAGTTCTGGGAGCGCCTGCGGGCGGAGCGGCCCAACGCCCGCCTGGGCGTGATCTACGACCCCCGTCCCCAGCACTGGTTCGCCTCCGGCATCCGCCGCTGGATCTCGGTAGCGAACGCGGTGGCACCGATGTGCTACTGGGAGACGTACGCCGGACAGGGCATCTGGGGCAAGCCCTACGGCTGCGTCAAGCAGGCCCATTCCGACCTGTGGACGCTGGCGCCGGGACGCAAACTCCAGTACGTGCCGATGCTCCAGGGCGATACAACGCCCTGGCGTTTCATCCAGGCTGTCCGGGCGGCCGCTGCGGTGGGGGCCAAGCGGGTCAGCGTCTGGCGGCGGGGGGTCGTGCCCCTCTCAGTATGGCGGGTGATAAACGGCCTGACCTGCGTCGGCGCTCTGTCGGACGGTTGTCTCATCAAGGAGCGCGACAGTGCGGGGATTTTCCTGATGTACGGCGGTGCCAAGTTCCGCATCCCCGGACCGAAGACGTTCCGCAACATGGGCTTTGAGGCCAAGGATATCCACACCGTGCCGAATGGCTTCCTGGACAGGGTCCCGCTTGTGCCCAGGAGCGGCACGCTTGTCCAGGAGCGGGGCGTTGGCGAGGTGAACGTGATCTACGGCAGAGCGAAGCTCCCGATATCCGGCCCCCGTGTGTTCAACCAGCTGAACCTGGACTGGCGGGCGATCAGGACGGTAACGCGGGGCAGCCTCGAGCTGATACCGGATATCCCCCGCAACAAGTCGTGGTTCCGCGAGGTAACCCGCGTGAAGGAGTGGCGGATCGTCGACGGGATGAAGGTCTACATATCGTCGCCGCGGGTGCGAAACAAGCTGATCTCCGAAGGGGAGCTCAGGCCGACGCTCTACCTGGTGCCGAAGAGCAGCCTCAGCCGCATCCCCACAAAGGAAGAGTAGCGGTAGCCGGGGGTTTGCCCCTGCCGCCCCCCTCGTGGCCCCGCGCTGAGGTCATCGCGCGGGGCCCTACATCAGGTCTCCGGTGGCCGACCTTATGCTCCCGTGCTCCTGGTAGGCGGCGATCACGTTGCGGGCGATGGTCTGCTGGTGCACCTCGTCGGCGCCGTCGACCAGGCGGGCGGCGCGGGCGTTGCGCATCATCCGCTCCAGCGGCGTGTCCGTCGAGTAGCCCAACGCCCCGTGCACCTGGATCGCTCGGTCCACGATCCGCCAGAGGGCGTTGGCCACGAAGTGCTTGGCGAAGGACACCTCCTGGCGGAAGGGGAGCTTGTTCTCGATCTTGTAGGCGGCGTGGAGGACCATCAGCTGGGCGGTATAGAGCTCCATGGCCGAGTCGGCCATCATCCACTGGATCGCCTGCTTCTCCGCCAGATATGACCCGTGGGCGTAGCGCTTGAGGGCCCGGTCTACCAGCATCTCCAGCGCCACCTCCGCGTTGCCGATCCAGCGCATGCAGTGGGCCAGGCGGGCCGGCCCCAGCCGGTACTGGCCCAGGCGGTGGCCGTCGCCGCGTCCGCCCAGCATGTTGTCCGCCGGCACGCGCACGTTGGTCAGACGGATCTCCGG
>JACOUE010000035.1 GCA_016178045.1 Chloroflexota bacterium | reverse complement strand
TCGACGAGAACCACCAGCGGGTAGCGAACTGTCACTCGCAGCCATCCTCTCTGCATGGTCACCTCCTCTCAGAGAGACCATGCCACAACAGGACATTCTTGCTGCGACGTAACTAGGACACTCTTCCTGCGACCCTACACGCGAGTTGACAGGGCTATCTTCCAATGTTAGGTTACGCCTGGTATAATAAGCGTTGGCTTACGAAATTAGTGTGAGGTGAAGCCCAGATGATGAACATCACCGAGAAGGCCGCCGTCAAGGCCAAGGAGATCATGAGCGAGAAGGGCCTGCTTGAGGAGGGCGCCCTCCGCGTGTTCGTCGTGGGCGGCGGCTGCTCGGGGTACCAGTACGGCATGGCCCTGGCCCGCGAAGTCGAAGAGGACGACCTGGTAGTGGAGCACGACGGCATCCGCCTGGTCGTGGACCCGGACAGCGCCGGCCTGCTGGAGGGCGCGGAGATCGACTACGTGGACGACCTGATGAAGGCCGGCTTCACCATCTACAACCCCAACGCCGTCAAGTCCTGCGCCTGCGGCACCAGCTTCTCGACCGCCGAGGGCGGCGGCCAGGCGCGCCCCTGCAGCCACTAAGCGAACGAAGCCAAAACAAGGCCCGAGGCGAAAGCTTCGGGCCTTATTGTATGATGCGAATGTAGCGGCGGCCTTCAGGCCGCCAGAGCGATGGAAGGCTGAAGCCTTCCGCTACAATGGGAGGGAGGCCCCAATGCCCAACTACTGGATCGTCGTCGGCTCAGAGGACAACTTCCGCATCGCCCAGGAGCGCGGCTTCGACATCTTCGGCTTCAAGAGCACCCGCCGCCGCGAGGCCGCCCAAATGCGCCCCGGCGACAAGCTTATCTTCTACCTCACCGGCATCATGAAGTTCGGCGGCGTCGCCACCGTGGCCTCCGACTACTTCGAGGACCACGCGAAGGTCTTCAAGAGTGATAAGAAACCGGCGGAGGACTACCCCTTCCGGGTGAAAGTGGAGCCGGACATCGTGCTGGAGCCGTCGCGGTACCTGGACGTGAAGGAGATCGCGCCACGGCTGGAGTACACGAAGAAGTGGCCGGCGGAGCACTGGCGGCTGGCCTTCCAGGGCAACCTCCACCAGATACCGGAGTCCGACTACCAGCTGATCCTGAGCGAGATGAAGCAGGCGGCCGTTCGAGTATAATCCTACCTAACCTATAGCGAGTTTTCTCTCGTCGCTAGTCATCGTGACATTCGCCGCTATCGTTCAGGCCGTATCATCCGCCGTCATAGCGATTCTGACGATGTTCCTCATCAGATCGACATCGAGGTATGTCCGCGAAACCCAGCGTCTCGCCGACCTCAACGAGAAACTGCTTCGCGGGGAATCGGAGAGGTGGCTTCTCGAGAGCCGTCCTTACATTCATGTAACCTTCCGGGGATGGCACAGCCCGAACGGCTATCCGATCTTTTCCATGTCAAACGCCGGAGAGTGGTCCGCGGTGAACGTCGCCTTCGAAGGCGCCGATATCGAGTGGACCGTCAGCCACGGGTTCCCGATCGTACTGAAGCCTCGCGACGAATGCCTCTTTTTTCGAATTCCGAACTATCGTAGGCCGACTGCCGGAAGCACTGAGTTCCGGCTACGCTACCGAGATGTCGGCCTCACTCGCGAGTTCGCAGAAAAGTGGCGGCTTGAAGCGGATCAGGAACACGAACGCCTCATCTTGGTGAATTCCACTATCGTTCAGATCACCCCGCCAACGCCCGAAGCATACGTGCTTGAGCGTGCGCCAGAAGATCACGAATAGGCCGCATGATTTGCCACTCCCTATCCGCATCCGATAACCTGAACCCTGGAGCCACCAGATGGACAACCCCGCTAACCCTGTCGCCGCCGAGCCCGAGGTGAAGGCGGAGCCCGCCACCCTTCGCGAGAAGCTGGCGGCGGGCCGCTTCGTCGTCAACGTCGAAGTCGACCCGCCCCACGGCCTGGTGCCCCGCCGCGCCCTCCAGGGCGCCGCCTTGCTTCAGCAAGCCGGCGCCGACGCCATCAACGTCGGCGACAGCCCCACCGCCAAGGTGCGCATGAGCCCCTTCGCCATGGCCATCCTCCTCCAGCGCGAGCTCGGCCTCGAGACCGTCATGCACTACACCACCCGCGACCGCAACGCCATGGCCATTCACGCCGACATGGTGGGCGCGCACGTCCTGGGCATCCGCACCATCCTCTGCCTCCGCGGCGACCCGCCCAGCCTCGGCGGCTACAAGGACGTCATCGGCGTGTGGGACGTCAGCGCCGTCGGCCTCATCCGCATCCTCAAGCTGCTGAACGAGGGCATCGACTGGACGGGCCGGTCCATCGGCAGGCAGGCCGACTTCTTCATCGGCGCCTCGGCCAACCTGAACGCCGACCCCCTGGAGCCAGAGCTGCGGCTGATGCGGCGGAAGGTGGAGGCGGGCGCCCACTTCTTCGTCACCCAGAACGTGTTCGACGAAAAGCGGCTCGAGACGTTCCTGGCCAAGGCGGCGACGTTCAAGCGGCCCGTGCTGGTGGGGATCCTGCCCCTGAACAGCTACCGCCACGCCGAGTTCCTCCACACCCAGGTGCCCGGCATGTACATACCGGAGACGGTGCGGGAGCGGATGCGCCGTGCCGGCGACAACGGGCCCATCGAGGGCCAGGCCATGGCCCGCGATTTCATCGCGCTCTGCCGGGAGAAGGCGGCGGGGGTGTACCTGGTGCCCTCCTTCGGCCGTTATGAGATAGTGGCGGAGCTGCTGGCCGAGGCGAAGCGATAGAGGTCCGCTCATGGTGAGCCTGTCGAACCATGAGCGGTGGAGTAATGGCGAAGCACGACGCGATGATTACGGAATCCCGCGCACCGGGCGCGGCTGCCGAGTCCAGGGGCCGCCGACTTAAGTCGGCGGGCGTGCCCACTGCACGTGGGTAGGGAGGCCAGGCAGCGAGTAATGGCGAAGAGAAAGACGGCGTTCCACTTCTCCCCCCGCCCTAACCGGGCGGCCGAGATCAGGTGGCGCTCCTGGGGGCCTCAGGCCTTTCAAGCGGCCAAGCGGGAGGACAAGCCGATCCTCCTTTCCCTCTCCGCCGTCTGGTGCCACTGGTGCCACGTCATGGACGAGACGTCCTACTCGGACGAGCAGGTCATCTCCTTCATCAACGACCACTACGTCCCCGTCCGCGTCGACAACGACCAGCGGCCCGACATCAACAGCCGCTACAACATGGGCGGCTGGCCCACCACCGCCTTCCTCACGCCCGACGGCGAGGTGCTGGCCGGCGCCACCTACGTCCCGCCGGACCAGATGCAGCAGGTCCTGCCCCAGGTGGCCGAGTACTACAAGACGAATCGCGAAGAGGTCGCGCGGAAGGTGGCCGAGATGCGGGAACGGCGGGCCGCCGTCGCCGCCTCCGCCCGCCCCTCGCCGCTGGCGCCCGACATCTTCGACAACGTCCTGCGGGCGGTCACCGAGGCTTACGACCCGGTCTTCGGCGGCTTCGGCGAGGCGCCCAAGTTTCCCCACGCCGACGCCATCGACCTCCTCCTCTACGCCCACCGCCGCCGCACCGACGGGCACCCGTCTGGGCGCGACCCCGACCTGCTGCACATGGCCCGCAAGACCCTGGAGTCCATGGCCCGCGGCGGCGTCTTCGACCAGGAGTGGGGCGGCTTCTTCCGCTACGCCACCCACCGCGACTGGAGCGAACCCCACTACGAGAAGATGCTGGAGGACAACACCGGCCTCCTCGCCAACGTGCTCCGCCTCTACCAGGTCACGAAGGACGAGAGTCACCGTCAGATCGCCGAGCGGGTCATCGCCTACCTGGAGGCGAAGCTGCGGGACAAGCGTGGCTTTTTCTACGGCTCCCAGGACGCCGACGAGGAGTTCTACAAGCTCCCCGCCGCCGAGCGGGAGACGCGGCAGGAGCCGTACATCGACCCCACCTGCTACACCAGCTGGAACGCCATGGCCGCTTCCGCCTACTTGGAGGCGTCCTGGACCCTCGACCGGCCCGAACTCAAGGACGCCGCGGTGGCCGCCCTCGACTTCGCCTGGGAGAACAGCCGCGAGCCCGGCCGGGGCATGTACCGCTTCAATGACGGCCGGCCCCGGATGCTCGGCCTTCTGGGCGACCAGGCCCACACGGCCCGCGCCCTCCTGGACGCCCACCAGGTCGCCGCCGACTCCACGTACCTGGAGCGGGCGGAGGAGCTGGCGCAGCTTCTCCTCGACCGCTTCTTCGACAAGGAAGCGGGCGGCTTCTTCGACGCCTGGGACGACAACGAGACGCTGGGCCGGCTGGGCGAGCGGCAGAAGTCGCTCCAGGAGAACGCGGTCTGCGCCGAGATATTCACCCGCCTCCACCACCTGACCCGCAACGAGACGTACCGCGAGACGGCCGAGGCAACCCTCGAGGCGTTCGCGCCCGGCTACCACGTCCTGGGCTACTTCGCCGCCGGCTACGGGAAGGCGGTGGACGTCTTTCTCAACCACGTCGCCGAGGTGACCATCGTCGGCTCGGGAGACGCAGGGACGAACGCCCTGCACCGGGCGGCCCTAGCCCTGGACGTGCCGGCGCGCGTCGTGCAGGTGCTCCACCCGGAGAAGGACGCCGCGCGGCTGGAGGCCCTGTCGCTGCCGCCGCAGCCGGCGCCCGCCGCCTACGTCTGCCTGGGCACGATGTGCTCCGCCCCGGTACGAAAGCCGGAAGACCTCTCGGAAACCACGACGGAGATGGCAAAGACGGTAAGCTCAATGTAGGCGGGCCACAGGAGGGGAACGAGATGCCCGAGGACGCTGTCGGGGCAGCCCTGGAGCAGATGCCTTACGGCCTCTACATCGTCGGCTCGCGGAGCGACGACGAGGTGAACGGGATGATGGCCGACTGGGTGATGCAAGTCGCCTTCGAGCCGCGCCTGGTGGCCGTCTCCCTGGAGAACGACTCACATACCCTGGAGAACGTCCGCGGCACGCGGGCCTTCAGCGTGAACATCCTCGACGAAGGGGCGATGGAGCTGGCCCGCAAGTTCGCCCAGCCCTACTACGCCGCCAAGATCGAGGGGCGCCCCGTGGCCGAGGCGGCCAAGGTCTACCACAAGCTGGAGGGGATCGGCCACTCCCTGGGCGAGACCGGCAGCCCCATCCTGGACGAGGCCATGGCCTGGTTCGAATGCGAGCTGGAGCAGGAGGTCGCCATCGGCGGCCACACCCTGGTCATCGGTCGGGTGGTGAACGGGGCGGTGAACCGTGCCGGCAAGCCCCTGACATCTGAGATCACCGGCTGGACCTACGCCGGTTAACGCGGCCAGAAAGGTCGCACGGATGGCCACCAAACAGGAAATCGTCAGCGCCCTCTCCGACACCCTGCAAGAGACCGAGAAGCTTGTCGCCTCGATCCCGGAGGGCGGCTGGTCGAAGCCGGCCTACGAGAACGGCTGGAG
>JACOUE010000034.1 GCA_016178045.1 Chloroflexota bacterium | reverse complement strand
CCGCCACGCCCACGCCCCCGCCGACGGCGACGGCCACCGCCACGGCCACACCTACGGCGACGCCCACTGCCACGCCTACGGCCACCGCCACGGCCACGGCCACGCCCACGCCCACACCGACGGGCACAGCGCCACCCGGTACAGTGGGACTGATCGACCTGGACGGTGACGGAGTGTTCGAGGTCGTCCTCAGCGACTGCGACTTCGACCAGGTAGGCTGCGACGCGCTGGTGGACACGGGATCATTCACCACCATCGCTACCGACGTCACGATCCTGCTGGCCAAGGCCATTCCCCCCGGTCAGTCGCCGGCCTTCGCCACCTTCCTCCTATGGGATGCCGACGACCAGACCCCGTCCATCGGCGGCGCCATCCTCATCGACCGAAACCGTGACGGCGACTTTGGCGAGCCAAGCGAGATTCGAGTCTTCGGCGAAACTTAGAGACGGGCGCACCACTAGAATCTAGGTTGCCAGTGAGGCAGCGGTTGGACGGCCACAACAAGCGTCAATTCGGTAGAGGTCGTGAGGCGATGACTGGCGGGAACCGGCAGCGGCTCAGACTGGCAGCGGCTCTCCTTGTGGCCGCGCTGGTCGCTCTCCTGGCCGGGGGGTTTCTCCCGGGCGGGCAATCGACCCGCGCCGGCCACAACCCGCCCGTCGCCACTTTCGCCATCGACGTCGACCCCTCCGGCTCCGTTTCCGGTACCAAAGGCCAGAGATACAGGGTTGACCCGAATAGCAACGGCACCCCCGAGGACAACTCCCTGGCTGCGGGCAAGATAAACTTCTGTATCAAAGTCAGCGGTACAGGCAAGAGGAGCATCAACGTCGTGGGGAAAAACATGCTTGACACCACCTTCTACGATATCCGCTTCCTCTATAACGCCAAGCTCGTCGCCATCGCCGCCGCCGACCACACTCCCTTCCTCGATAACCGCGATGCTGAGGTGGGCTTCATCAACCTTCCCTGGAACAGCCAGAACGTCTCCCGCAAGCAGAACATTCAGGCCAGCAACATCGATAACACTAAAGGCAACGCCTTCATGGCGAATACCTGGGTCGGCACCCGCAACACCCGGGACGCCCCCGATGTCCCCCACACTGCCGCAGATGAGCCCACCAGACCGTACCGCGCGGCGGTCGGCGGTGTGCCCCTGGTCAGGCTCACGATTGTCCTGAAGGACGCCGCCGCCGGCCGCGTAGTGAGGTTCAACCTCACCAACTCAGTCACGCCGGCAAACGACTACGGCTCCTACGATTCATCCTCCAAGATCGATGAAGTCGTCGCCGTCCCCGAGTCCAACCTCATCGATGGCGCCATCGCCGTCGCCCCCGCCACCTGCGCCGAAGCTCCACCCACCTCCGACGGCGCTTCCCCCGGAGGCGGAAGCCCGGCGGGCGCTACGGTCCCACCGGGGGCAGCCACACCGGGCGAGGAAGGCGAGAGCCCCGCTCCGGGAACCACCGCCGAGCCGGGGACCACCTCCACCCCCGTAGCCGGTGAAGACGGAGAGTCTCCCGGCCCTCCCGGCGCCTCGCCGGGGGAGGAATCCCCGTCTACCGGGGAGGGCACGGCTGTGTCTGGCGAAGAGGACGGGGACGGTATCAGCGACGCCGCCTGGCAGATCCCCCTTTTCGCAGGCGTGCCCCTCCTGGCCTTGGCCACCGCCATCGCCGTCTGGCGCTGGCGGCGCGGCCAGGGCTAGCTAAAGGCCAGCGGGGGCCGCCTGGAGGCGGCCCCCGCTCTCGCGCCATTGACGGCCAGGCTACTCTTCGGGCAGCTCAATCTTTATGTCGCTAGAGTTAATATCTTTGATCTCCAGGGTCAATTCCATCCTCAGCTTCCGTCCGCTGGGGTAGGCGGCTTCAGACCGAGCCACCGTCTTCACCGGCCAGCCGCCGTCCTCCGCCAGCCAGGTTTCAACGTCATATCTTTTCAGGAGGCGACCCATGTCACTTTGGGGCCCGAACAGGCGTGTCGCCGCCTGGAGCTTGGCCCCCCGTATCGTATAGTGAAGCGTTTTCTCGCCGTTCACCTCTTCCTCTAAATAGGGCATTCCCTTCACATCGAGGCCGCCCACTAACGATTCACAGACGTGCATGGGAGGAAAGGCGTTGGGGACCTGGCCCGTAACCCAGCCCGTGCCGTAATTGGCCAGGGCCTGGTCTCCCAGGTACAAGAGTTGGAGCGACCCCGCCTTCTCCTCGCTGGGAGATTCCACGTTGATGAGGTAGCCGTCCGGAGCCACGAAAGAGCCATCGTAAACCTGCTTAAGGCGGAAGTCTTCGCTATTGGGAGGCACCGCGAAGGGGGGGCTGCCCACAAGTTCGTCGTCCACCGGCCGCTTGGGCTTGGGCGAGTCCAGCAGGTAAGAATAGGTGTAGCGAAACCGTTCGAATTCGCCAACCGGCCCGCAACTGGCTTGAAGCACCTTCGGGCTAGCCTTCGGCCCGCCCTGGGGACCACCGCCGCAGGCAAGCCACAACAGCCCCACCATCAGGATCAGTCCGCCGGCAATCCCGGCTCTCCGCACCCCTATCATGACACCTCCCCCAAGTCTAGTGTAAAAGCAAGTGGCGACGTTCCCGCGAACGTCAGCTTCTATAATATCAAAAGGCCCCCTCATATGAACAAGCCCTTCGCAAACTTGGCCCCTCTCGTCTCGGCTCAACATAATACGGCAGCCTCTCGGCGCTAGGGCGCAGATTCGCCGTCGCTGTTCCCCGCCTTGACATCTTACCGGAATCAGATATATATTATAGACCTACTAAGATCGAGGGAGGGTTACGGTGTCAAGGAAGGTCATCCTGTTTCTAGGCCCCAGCGCCGGCATCCTGCTGCTCCTATTTGTTACGGCGCTCTTGTTCGCGCTCCCGGAAAACGGCAAGGCCAGCAGCTTTAACCCCGAGCAGAAAGCCAAGCTTGCCAATCCTGCCCCGGGGGCCAAATCCGACATCATTACCGAGTTCAACCTGCCCAAGGGCGACTCCAACTTCGGCGCTGCCGGCGGCTTCAGCCCGCCGGAGCTGACGGTGCCCAAGTTCGAGGACGTGCCCCTGGCCGCCCGCGTGGGCGACCTCACTGCCACTGCCACCCTGGGAATCCTCAACGGTCCGTGCTCCACTAGCCTGCAGTTCACATTCGACTTCTTCAACGCCAGCACCAATACAGGAGACACCATCAAGCCCCCGCCCGTGATCGACCCTAATACTGGCGAGCCGACCCCCGACCGCCTGGCCATACTGGCCTCCGACGCCAACGGTAACGGCGTTCGCGATGGGATCGAGAAATACCCTTCCTTCCTCAATAATCTGTTCCAGGACGCCAACGGCAATCCCATAAAGCCGCGGGCCCGTTATATGGGCTACACCAGTCCATCCCCCTACCGCAGCGATGTCAGCCTAACGGTGGTCCTGCAAACGCTCATATTTGAGCCGGGCACCAAGCTCAGCCCCTCGTACGACTTTGATCCCCGGCTAGGCTACCCGACTGTTTCGGTCCTGCTCGACCCGTCGGCGGCGGCGACCAAGACCCCCGTTACCGATTTCTGCTCCCCGCTTCTATCTGCAAGTACAACCTACGGCGTTAGCAAGGATAACCAAATCACAAGCGCCAATGAAGCGGGAGCGACGGTGCGCAAGAACCCCAACGGCAACGCCACCCTCAACTTCGTCACCTTCGCGACCAGCCAGCGCGATGCCGACAATGACGGCTACGAAAACTTCTTCGACACCTGCCCCTTCCAACCCAACAAGGACGGCGACCCCCGTAACCCAGCCAGCAACCCCGACCTCGACGGAATCGACAGCGCCTGTGACCCCGACCCCGGCGTCGCCTGCTGGCCGGGCGCCCCCGGCGGGGAGGGCCAGTCCCTCGACTGCGATGGTGACGGCTGGCTCAACCGGGGCGACAACTGCCCCCTGAAGGCCAACGTCAATCAGGCCGATGACGACATCCCCGAGGGCGGTACCGTCCCCGACGGCGGTTCGCGGTCTGACCAGATCGGCGACGTCTGCGACAAGAACCCCAATTCTCCCGACGGCCACTTCCACGCCGTGTGCAAGGTCAAGCAGGTTAACGTAGGGGCGGGCGGCACCCCGGCTATCGACCCGCTGGCAGTGCGCCCCTGTGACCCCGACGCCCCCCTGGGCACCGCCGCCGGCGAGCAAACGCCTCCGCCCGGCGGCGAGACACCTCCGCCCGGCGGCGAAACGCCCCCTCCGGGCACAACCGCGACACCTGTCCCCACCGTATTGGGAGAGCAGAACCCTGGCGAACCCGGCGCTGCCGGCGGTCCCGGCACCGGCGTCGGCGCTCTGGCCCCCGCCGTGGCCAGCATCCCGGCCTGGGGCGCCATCGCCACCGGTCTGGGCGGCACCGGCCTGCTTAGCCTCGCCGCCAGCGCCATCGCCGGACTCTTCAGGCGACGGCGATAACGGCCACCGATCGTCGAAACATGTGCATGGGCCTGCGAACGCAGGCCCATGCACATGTTTTACAGCAGCGCTCGCCGGTCAGCAACGCCGGCATAGCGTACGGCTCTGGAGATTCGGGAACCGACGGCTGCCTTCAGGGAACATTCAGTACCTGCTCACAACCGAAGGCGGCGTCGGTGCCGGTACCGCCATCGCAGACGTCCGTGCCGGCCCCCCCATACAAAATATCGTCCGCCCTGCCACCCGAAAGCGTGTCGTTACCGTCGCCGCCAAAAATCCTATCGTCGCCTGGGCCCCCTTGCTCCGTATCGTCGTCTGGCCCCCCCTTCAGCAGGTCTTTGCCGCGCTGGCCAAGCAGCCTGTCCTCGCCGGTTCGACCGTATATCGTATCGCTGCCCGCGCCTCCACAGCCCCTATCGTTCCCGCCGAGGAGGTCGATAGAATCGTTGCCGTCGCGGCCGAGTATGACATCTTGAAGTGGCGTGCCGACGAGAATGTCGTTACCAGCCGTCCCGAGCTTCGTCGCCGCCAGCCCATCGCAAACGACGAGCGATGTGCCGTCACAGGCGTCGCCCAGGCCGTCGCCGTCTGAGTCGATTTGTTCTATGCCGGGCGCAGGTGGAGGGTTATAGACGCCCGGGCAGTTGTCCACGAAATCAGCTACGTAGTCGCCGTCGGCGTCATCACCGATGGCGACCTTATCGCTGAGGGTCACATCGGGATGGGCCGACGGCAGCGGGCCCGCGGTATAAGTGGCGGACCAGGTGTACCAGCCCTGAGCCGACGGGTTGGTGAGGACGTCGTTGAGGTGGGGACTGGAGACGCCCTTGTGAACGATCACTAGATCCAGGGGAGCGCAGAAGGGCCCCTGAACGGAGGGATCATAAAACATCCGGGCCCGGATGGTGTGGCCGGCCGCTGCGCTGCCAGTCACGGCAAAGTCAAAGACCAGAGTGTCCACAGGGAACCGGATGTCAACGTCCAGGGTTATGATCGCCCGCCAGTGCGCCTTCTCGTCGGCGTCGGCCGCTTTGTCGAGCACGTTGAACGGATAGGTCTCCAACTCACCGTCGCAAGCCTGGTCCACGGATATCTGACCCCCGGCCACGATGTCATTGTTCGGGACGGCGGAGTCGCCGGCGATAGCCCAGTCCGCTGGTACGGACAGCGACTCGATGGCCGGCAGGTGGTTGCCGACCGGGACCTGCACCCGCCTGATGACGTCGCCGTGAGCCGGCGAAAGGGTGGGCGGGGAGACGTCTACCATGTCGAAAGTCGGGTTGAAAGGCTTGCTCGCTCCGGCCTCCAAGAGGCCCCAGGCGAGCCACAGGCCCGCAATGACAAACAGCACAAGCGCCCTGCGAACGACCATAGGATTAATTTCTCTAGGGCTCCCCCCGCTGAGCAGACACTTTCGTGTTATGTTTTGCGGACCCATTATAGCCGGTGTTCCATGAAGGTGCGAGGTCGAGGCAGAGAACGGGGGGGCGGGTCGTCCTTTTCGCTAGCTGCCGATGATCAGGGGGTCGGTTGGACGCCGGTGGGCTGAGGGCCCGTCGGCTGGGCCTGAGTCTCCCTCAGGAAGGCGTCACACTTAGTGGTGCCGGCGGCCGGCGCGAACCGCCACGCCCCGCCCTGCCGCACCATCTCGTAGCGGAACCGGTCCTCCACCTCGCCCGTGGTTGTCACCAGCGTCGCCGACGCCTCGTCGCCCTCTATCTTTATGTCCTCCACCGACTTCACCCTGTAGTTCGCCTGGTTCGGGCTCAGTGCAGCGACCGCGTCCTCCCAGACCTTCCGGAACTCGCCGAAGCGGCATCTCGCCTTGTAGTCGTCGTTGAACAGGGCGTAGAGCGCTGGCCAGTCGCGGTTCACGGGCAGGTCGACAAGCTGCTGCCCCAGTTCCCGCACGTCCGCCTTCTCACCGCTCTCCCCGCCGCCGCCGATAACAGCCAGCGCGATGCCGACCGCCAGCCCGCCCGCGGCCAGCGGCAGGACCAGCAGCGCCAGCGTTGCGAGGGCGCGTCGGGCGGAGGCGTCAGCTTTGGCCGGGGCGCGGGGCTTGCCGGGGCTGCCCCGCCGCCGCGGCCGCCGTCTTACCGGCGGTCGCGGCTCCTCAGACTTATCATCCATATCGTTCTCCGTGCAAGATCATGCTCCATCGTATGTTCATGCCGGTCGTAAGAGCAACGCGATGTATTGACACAAGAGCCGCGCTTGTGTTACCTAAAGTGCGACTTCAGTTCCGCACCCGGCTCAATGCTCGCGCTGATCTTCTCTAGGCCGCGGAGCAGCCTTGTTTTGATCCCCCGGAAAAGGAGGGTAAAGCCGTGAGGACCAAGCTTTTCGCTGCCGCAATTGGCGCCCTCGGCTTCATATTCATCGCGTGTAGTGGCGGTGGAGGAGGCGGAGGAGGAGGAGAAGTGCCCCTGGGCACGCTGCTCCAGAAGGTGGAAGCCCTGGCCCAGCTGGGACTTTTCGGCAATCCCTGCAACAACCCCCTTCCCGTCTCCTTCGACATGCTCAACGCCACCGTCGACAAGACGGAGACGGTGGCATTCCCTGACGATCCGCCCGAAGGGCCGGACGGCATCGCCGGTAACGACGACGACGACCCCAACGCCGTCGGCGAAGCCTTCGAGGACGAGACCGGCGAGCGCGCTCCCCCCGAAAATCTCGCCCAGGCGGCCGCCGTCACCAAGTGGCCCGCGTTCATCGACCGCGTCCTGGGTGACGTTCAGCCGCTGGTGAGGACGGCCGGTATCACCAACGTCGGTGGTGTTGACGTCCTCCTTCAGTTCCTCCTGTTCGAGCCCGGCACCACCTTCGACACGCCGCTGGGAGCCGAGGAGACCAACGCGGATCTGGGTTACCCGTCCGTCACCCTCCTCCAGAACATCGGCGACCCTGAGGTCGAGCCGGCGCCCGGCCCGATCACCGACTTCTGCTCGCCGCTGACCAGCACCGTCACCACCTTTGCCACCGCTGAGGACGGGACTGTCCTTGCCCGGACCCCCAAGGAGGCCGGTACCTACACCTTCAGCCTCTTCGCCCGCGGCCAGCGCGACGCCGACGGCGACGGCCACGAGAACATGCTTGACCCCTGTCCCCTCGACCCCGACCCCGACTGGGACCCCCGTGCCAGCACCCCCGTCGGTCCCGGCGATAACGACGGCGACGGCCTCCCCTCCACTTGCGACCCCGACGACAACAATGCCGTGGGCGACGAGGACGGCGACGGCTACCACAACCGCCAGGACAACTGCGCAGTGATAGCCAACGGCGAGGAGCAGAAGGACGCCGAGGCCGGCAACCAGACGGACAGCGACTTCGACGGCGTCGGCGACGCCTGCGACCCTGACCCGAACGACGCCGACGCCCAGGGCAAGGCACCCGAGGTGCTCCTGACCCAGGACGTAGAGATCGGCGAAGACGCTTCCCCGCCCACCGGAGGCGCTGAGCCCGCTGGCACCGAAGGCTTCAACCCTGAGTTCAAGATCAGCCTCGACACGGTCGCGCCCGACTCCCCGGTGCAGTACGTCGTCGACTTCGGTATACCTGCGGGCGACGTGAACTTCGGCCCCCTGATCGCCTTCGTGCCCCGGGGGTTCCAGCTGTCGGCGGCCGGCATCGAGTAAGCCGAACCAGCGCAGACTGCAGGGGGGGCGGTCGTTACCGCCCCCCTTCTCCTTCCCCTCGCAGGGTCCTACGTCTGGGACGCGACACCGGTCAGCTTCGCAAGGGCGCCCAGCCCCAGCGTCAGCAGCTCCTTGCGATGGTAGCGCCTAGCCTCCTGCCCGATCAGCTCCCGGTGGGGGGGCGGCGGGTTCAGGTTCGAGAGGTCAAATGGGGCCGGAAGGATCAGCTCCACATTCCGGTCGCTCGCCGCCAGTCCCCCCGCCTCCAGGTTCAGCTGGGGGTCCGCCGCCGCCACGCGGCGGGCCATCGAGGCCAGTTGCTCCTCGTTCACACCATCAGCGGGCGTCGGATCCTTGGCCTGCGCCGGGTCGAGGGGAGCCGCCAGGTCGTACACGGTGCAGAAGATCGACAGCGTCGTGTCGCCGTTGTCTACCACCTCCACCAGCCGCGACTGCATGGGGAAGTCCAGCTGGGAGCTCGTGTTCACCTCCCAGTACCCCGGCGTCCTCTTGCTGGGGTCGGCGCGGGCCAAGACGCGGTTCTGGTGGCTGTGACCGGCGATGTGCAGGACTACGTTGCGGAAGCGATGGAGCAGCGCTTCGAACTCCTCCGCCAGCGCCGGCGGTCGTCGCCGCTTCAGGTTCAGAAACGGGTTGTTCAGGCTGGACAGCGTGTGGTGCGAAAGGACGACGATGAGCCGCGGCTCGTTCTTCCCGGTGACCTCTCTCCCCTTCGCGTCGAAGTAGCGCCGGCTGCGCCAGACGAGCTCCTCCTCCAACCACTCGAACTGGTCCCGGTCGATGCTTCCCGCCGAGAAACCGCCCCGGCTGGTCGTGTCCAGCCCGACGAACGAGATCGGACCGTGTTCGAAGACGTAGTAAGCGCTCCCCTCCTTCAGATTCGCCTCGGTGAAGCCGTGCCCCAGCGGGCCGGGGATCGCCTTCGTGTTGAAGTGCTGCCGTATCCACTCTCTGCGGGAGACCAGCCGCCGCCCCAGGTCGGGAGTGACCCTGGCCACCTGCGTCTTAGGGTCTGACAGCACCTGATCGGCGTAGTCGGGGTCGAGGAGGGCGGATGGGTCGCTGCACACCTCCTCCTTCAAGGCGGGCGCCAGGTCCACCACCTTCTCCCCGCCCAGCGCGATGGCCCTCGACGCTTCGTCGGGCACAAAGTTCCCCTGTACCAGCACGTCGTCGTTACCGACGACGCTGTACCAGGGGTAGCGGATCCCCGTCGCCTGGAAGGGCTTCTGCGCCTCTTCCACCAGGTCCGGGAAGTCGGCGCTGGGGCTTTCCTCCTGCACGCCCTCGTAGCCGGGGCCGCCGCTGTCCGGGTTCACCTCGCCCCCATCCATCAGAGCAATGAACCAGCGGAGCTCGTTTATCTGGGCGTTGTCGATGGCGTCACCGGTGTGGACAGCGAGGTCGACGGCGCGGCCCGTTACCGGGCTCTCGGTGATGCGGTTCGCCTGGCGGATGGCGGAGTTGGCCAGGTGCAGGCTCATCGCCTCGTGGGGCCGGAAGGCGGTCGGAATGACGGGAACGGGGCAGCTGTCAAACCACTCGCTGCGAAGCGGCGACTCCTCGTCGACCACCTGTGCGTCGGTCAGGTGATGGAACACCAGGAACGAACGCCGCCGCTTCTCCCTCCCCACCTGCGCCTCCGCCAGGTCCGTCCGCACCTGGTACGGCTCACCGGGCCCCTGGGTGAGAGTCACTCCGTCCGGTTCGAACACGATCGTCCTTAGGAGCGTCGTCGGGAGGGACTGCTTGCCGCCGCCCCTGCACGCCAGCGAGAGGGCCAGCCCCGCGCTCAGAGTAACGCCGCCGCTCAGCAGGCGGCGGCGGGTTAACCGCCGCCGCGTCAGCTCCAACAGCGTTCTACTCGCAATCCGCGCCCCTCGCGGGCATTCTCTCTGGACGGCGTCGCCGTGTCAAGGAACACACAGGGCACGACTGCTTGACACCGCTCCCGGCGCACCCTAGATTAGCGACAGCCCCGCCAGAGAAAGGAGTCGCCCATGAGCGTAGCGCAGTTTATCCGCGACGGCCTCCGCCAGCTCCACGGCTCGTACAACGACATGCTCAAGGACCTCACTCCCGACCAGCTTCACTGGTGCGCCAACGAGCGGGGAGTCCCCATCGCCTTCGTGGCCTGGCACTACGTCCGGACGGAGGACAACGTCGTCCAGTACGTCCTCCAGCGCAAGCCCACCGTGTGGCTGGAGGGCGGCTGGAACGAAAAATTCGGGCTTGACCGCATCGCCCAGGGCACGGGCATGCCCCTGGAGGAGGCGCGGGCGCTGCGCTTGCCCTCGGCCGAGGCGTTCCTGGAGTACGCGGAAGGCGTCTGGCAGGCCACGGACTCCTTCCTGGCGGGGATCGACGACGCCTACCTCGAGCAGAGGACCACGGTCAAGCCCCTGGGCGAGATGCCGGTGCGCAACGTCCTGGGGAACATGTGCCTCACCCACGGCTGCACTCACCTGGGCGAGATCCAGCACCTCCGCGGGCTCCTGGGCCTCCGCGGCGCCCCCATCTAGCCGATGCCCCTGGACGAAGCCGTCCGCCGCGTCGCCGAGCGCACCCTGCTCGACCAAACGGACGATCAGGGCACGCGCCACTGGGGGGACGCCGTCCTCATGCAGGGCATGCTCGCCCTCTACGAGGCCACCGGCTACGCCCGCTACCTCGACTACTCCCGCCGGTGGATGGACGCCTATATCGACCACGGCTTCGACGCGAGCCGCTGGGTCTGGTTCTGGGCCGGCCTGGCCCCGCCGGCGCTCATGCTGTACACGGCCACGGACGACGACCGCTACCGCCGGTGGGCCAGGCGCATCGCCGACGCGCTCATGAACGAGGCGCCCCGTACCAGGGTCGGCGGCATAACCCCTCACCCGGACCGGCCCGAGCTGTGGGTGGACGTGCCCTTCTTCGTGGTGCCAGCCCTGTGCCGGGTCGCCGCCCTGGAGGGGGACGCCCGCTACACGAAAGAGGCCGTCCGCCAGTTGCAGCTTCACATCCGGCACCTCCTCGACGAGCCGACCGGCCTCTTCTACCACGTCTGGAACGAGGAGACCGGCCAGCGCTCGCCTTGCTTATGGGGAAGGGGCAACGGCTGGCTCGCCATAAGCCTCCTGGAGATTATAGGACACCAGGGACACGATTCGAACGACAGAGAGGCCTTCTCGGCCATCCTGGCGCGTCAGGCGGCGTGTCTGGCGTCGCTCCAGGACCGCACAGGGCTCTGGCAGACCGTCCTCGACCGGCCCGACGCCTACCTGGAGACGTCCTGCTCCGCCATGTTCGTCTACGTCTTCGCCAGAGGCGTCCGCGAGGGCAGCCTGGAGCCCCGGTATCTGGAGAACGCCCGTCGCGGCTGGGCGGGCCTCCAAGAGAAGGTGACCGCCGAGGGCAAGGTGGTCGGCGCGTCCATGCAGACGCCGCCCGGCCCCTTCGAGTTCTACCAGAGCATCCCCACCGGCACCGAGAAGTTCGGCACCGGCCTGTTCCTCCTGGCCGGGCTGGAGATGGCCCGCCTGGGTCCCTAGAACTGCGCGCCCGACTGCATGAAGATGCCGTTGTAGATGAGGAAGCTGCGGACGGTGTTGCCCCACTGCACCTGCGTCCGTGGGTCGCCCGGGGCTGAGGACTGGAACTCAGCGATCCTCTCGTGGTAAAAGCGGCGGCCCTTCACGCTGATCCGCTTACCGCTCTCGACTTCCCGCACGCACTCCTGGATGATGGCATCGGGGTCCCGCCCCACGAACTCGCAGAACTTCTCGAGGGTTTGCAGCCGCTCCTCGGCGTCCGCCGGGTTCTCGCCCCACTGCCTCTGGAGGCCGGCCAACCACTTCTTGACACTTTCGTATTCGGTTAGCGGCTTCCCCAGCGCCATACCCTACTCCGGCAGCCCCAGCATCCGCGAGACCGCCCGCACCTCGTCCTTCCGCCACGGCAGAGGCGCCGCCCGCTGGATCATCCCCGCCGCCTCCAGCTCCTTTACCACGCCCGGGTCCCGCTCGAACGGCTTGCCGTGCTTCCCCTCGAAGTACAGCTCCCCGAATGGCGGCCGCGGGCGCTGGCCGCCGGCCTCCCAGGACTCCGCCGGGTAACCCACCAGCATGACGAAGATGGGCATCCAGTCGTCGGGGACCGCGAACGCCTGCTTGGCGATGCCGGGGTTGAAGGCGCTCATGCAGGCGCCCAGCCCCTCGTCGAAGGCGCAGAGGAGGGCCTGGCAGATGGCCATACCGCAGTCGGCGGCCGCCCCCACCGAGTGCTGTACCGGGCTCTTGGTCATCGGCTCCAGGATCTGGGGCCACACGAACGTCTCCACGAACTCGTGGCTCCAGCCGTGGCTGGGATTAAGAGCGCCCGCGTCCACCAGCTGCTTGAGGGTGGCGCCCCGGCTCCGGGGGACGGCCCCCAGGTCCGCGTAGAAGTAGATGTGGACCGGGGCCAGCTCGATGTTGTTGGCGGAGACCGGCGTCTTCAGCATGTCCAGGGTCTCCCGTGGCAGGCTGTCCCGCTGCACCACGATGGCCCGCAGGAACGAGGCGTTGACCGCGCAGGAGGCCAGGCGCGCCGCCTCCAGGATCGTCTGGATCTTCTCGCGCTCTACCGGTCGCCAGGGCTGGAAGTAACGTATGGAGCGGCGCCTACCTATCACTTGCTTGAACTCCACGGGAAAAACCCCCTTTCGGACAGTCGCTACATTATGTCAGGCTGGCCTTACCACTTGTCAACAGAACGTTAATAAACGGTTAATTCCAGAAAATTTAGTAGAGAATACCTTGAAAAGGTCTTGTCCCACGCTTGGGCGTCGTGTAACATCTGAGAACCTAGATTGTTATAGTTAAGTGAAAAGGCCTAGCTGTTCGCTTTAGCCGGAGAACAGCGGGGCAACAAAAAAGGGTCGTGCTAGCCCAAGGGGGAGGGGAATGCGTCGGTCTAGCCTCCAAGAGACCGATGAGGGACAGCTCATAGCTCTCGCTGCCGAAGGCGACCGCGAGGCCTTCGGCCAGCTGTATGAGAAGTACGTCTTCAAAGTCTTCCGCCACATCTACTACCTCGCGAACGACGTTCAAGTCGCCGAAGATCTCACCGCGCAGACTTTCCTCAACGCCCTAGAAGCTATCCACCGCTACGAGATGCGTGGGGTGCCGTTCCTTGCCTGGCTCCTTCGCATCGCTTACAACCTCACCATGAACCACAAGAAGTTGCAAAAGAACAACGGCACTGCCCAGCTGCCCGAAACGGTGCACGCGGAGGGCAGTTTTTATTCGCCGGAAGAAACTTGTGAGGCCAAGGTCAACGGCGAGCGCATCTGGGAGGGTGTACGCCACCTCCGTGGGGACCAGCGCCAGGTCATCGTGATGCGCTTCGTAGACGGCCTGAGTTATCCGGACATCGCCCAGGTGCTCGGCAAGAGCGTCGGCGCCGTCCGGGTCATTCAGTACAGAGCGCTGTCCGCGCTCCGCCGGATGCTGGAGGGAGAGGACCTTGGCTACTACTCTAAGTCGCGCGCTAGCTGATGCGTTGGAGGCCATGGAACGTGAGGACGTTTTGGAAGAGTGCTTGGACAGGTACCCGCAGTTCCGAGAGGAGCTCGAACCGCTCCTTGAGGTGGCCGTCCGCATCAGCGCCGCCCGCCGCGACGTAAGACCTTCGCCATTATTCCTTATCGAGCTGAAGAAGCAGTTGAACCAGACCGAAACGAAAGGAGGTGATCCATATAGAGGAGCGGAATAAGAAGAACCGGCACCGCTAGGACCTTTCGACGCTTCCAAGGTATTGCCCCCTACCCTGGCCAGAAGGCGTCTTTATGTCCCCTTCGGTGCCGTGCCATTTAGCATACCAGCCCCATTCTATCGGGGCAACAACTGGGGGCGGAAAAAGTCCGCGAAACCCGAAAGTAAACAAAAGGGAGGAAAAAACAAAATGCTGCGAATGTTTGTGTGGCTCAGGGACCTGGTGAGCCGGGAACAGGGCCAGGACATGGTCGAGTACGCCCTGATCACGGTCCTCATCAGCCTGGCCATCGTGCTGGCCGCCATCGGCGTCCTCGAAGGCGCCTTCAGCGACTGGGCGAACGGTCTCAAGGCCGAGCTGCTCTCCAAGTTCTAACGAACTCGAGCCCGGCGGGGATGAGGGACCGCAGAGCCTGCCTACCGGCAGGCAGGCCCTCATCCCCGCCACCAGGCAGGAGTTCTTAGGACCCTCCGCACCGACCAAGGAGCCGGCAAGTGGTAAGAATCTACAAATGGCTTGTCAGGTTTTTGCTGATCGAACAAGGCCAGGACATGGTCGAGTACACCATGATCATCATGGTGATCTCCATACCGATCGTCTTGGTCGCGGTCGGCGTCGACTCCGTCGTCGGCGAGTGGGCCGTCGGCCTTCGCGACAACATACGGAGCTACTTGTGAAGACAAGCATGGGAACACCCGAGCGCAGCGGACCGGAGCGGGGTGAAGGACCAAGAGCCGTAGCCTCGCGGCGGGCCGTGCCGGGCCAGGGCGCGGGACAGCAGAGCCCAAACCCTGACCGCGGCGGCGCCGGGACGATCCGGGATAACGAGTGCTTTGTGAGGAACGCAAAGCTTGTGAGGCAAGCGAACGGCACGTCCTAGGGCGAAAACAGCGGTGGCTGGGGCGAGGACCCCGGGGAACTCGCCCCAGCTACCGAAAAACCCCAGGAAGGGT
The DNA here is from genome assembly GCA_016178045.1 of Chloroflexota bacterium. GTDB lineage: Bacteria > Chloroflexota > Dehalococcoidia > SM23-28-2 > JACOUE01 > JACOUE01. The sequence continues at coordinate 50,127 of JACOUE010000034.1, read as the reverse complement.
GAGTAAACAATGAAGCTGCTAAATCGGACAGCCAGAAAGGGACAAAAAGGCGAGCGCGGACAGTCCATGGTGGAGTTCGCACTTCTCCTGCCTGTCTTCCTCATCGTGCTCTTCCTGGTCATCGACTTCGGGGTTGGCATTAGCCGCTGGATCATCATCACCAACGCCGCCCGCGAAGCCGCCCGTGTGGGCGCTGTCGGCGCTAGCTACACCCAGATCAAGGACACAGCCTACGACCGCTCCGCTGGCATCCTGGCTGCCGGTGACCCGGACTCCTCGGTCACCGTCACCTACGCCGACGGCCCGGACACCAACAGCACTCTCCGCGACCGCGGCGACTCCGTGACGGTGCACGCTTCCCACAACTACAACCTCATAACGCCGCTGGGCGTGTTCCTGTCTATAACCTTCGACGCGATAACCTTCAACGCCTGTAGCGACATGCGATTGGAGCTGACGGTGTCAGACACCGGTGGTGACGGGGTAGGGGGGTGCAACTAATGCACACAATCTTTGGAATTATCCGCGACGTTCATCGCAGCGAACGCGGCCAGATGTGGATCATGGCTCTGCTCCTTATCATTGTGGGCCTCGGCGCCCTCATGCTGACCGCGGACGTGGCCTACTGGCTGCGTGACCGGCGCTCGGCCCAGAACCAGGCGGACGCCGTGGCTCTGGCCGGCGCCCAGGAACTGCCCGACACCTCCGCCGCCGTTACGGAGGCTGAGGACTGGGCCGTAAAGAACGGCGTCTCCCTGGACCAGATCACCGCGCCGCCCTGCAGCGGCAGCCTTATCAACGACTTCTGCTTTGAGGACCTCAACGGCGACGGCAAGATGGACCTCATCCGCGCCAGGGTTGAGCGCGAAAGCAACAGCTTCGTCGCCCAGGTGTTCAACATCGGCAATCCCTCCATCGGCGCCACGGCCGCCGCCGCCAAGGTGCGGTCCAGCGGCGCCTGCCTCATGCCCTGGGCTATCGACGCCGTGACGGAGGACGCTTTCGCTACCGACACCCACTTCGGGGTCCTGGGCGACCCCCCCGACGACGGCAAGCTCTTCATCTTCCAGCTCAGCGCCAAGGGCGACTTCGCCGGCGAAGACGGCAGCTCCGGCAACTTCGGCGCCCTGGGCATCTACGGCTCCAACACGAACGACTACCGTGACGCCATCATCAACGAATGCGGCAGTAGGGACCAAGACGCATGCGACTCGGGTTCGCAGACCGTCGAGTTCGGCAAGACCCTCAGCTGCCCGGCCCAGACCGGTGAGCTGGGGCGCAACACCGCCACCGCCCTCAACGCGCGGGACGAGCGATACTTCGGCACCGGCCCCTACACCCCCTGCGACGCCAGCACCTACGACCAGGCTCGGCAGCTGGCCAAGGGGAGCTGCGCCCCGGCCCGGCTGGTTCCCATCGCCGTTATCAAGGACTTCCCGCCCCAGGGCTCCAGCGGCGACGTCGAGATCTACGCCATCGACAACTTCTACATCGCCGCCTGGGACCGCGCGCCGAAATGGGGCGACGGCGACGCCGACGGTGACCCCGACAACGGCATGGTCTGGGGCTACCTGATACAGGACGAACTCGTGGCCACGCCCGCCTGGCAGTTCGTGGCGGGAGTCGGAGGACCGCAGAACGCCTTCGGACCGACGATCGTGGCCCTGGTGGAATAAGCGAACAAACCAAAAGACAGCCAAAAGAAAAACCAAAAAGGAGGTAGGTAGAAATGGCAGCAGGTCGAACCACAGCGACCCGCCCGTTCGGGAGGCAGCAGCGGCTGGTCCTCTATCTCGGGGTCTTCCTGGGCCTCGTCGCCGCCGTCCTCGTCTTCGTCGCCGTTAACTCCGCCGGCAGCGGTGGCGGCGCAGACAAGCAGGCGACGGTAGTCGCCGCGCGGGACATCCCCGCCAACACCCGCGTCACCGCCGATATGCTGGAGGTCCAGCTCCTGCCCACCGACAAGGTGGACCCTGAGGCCTTCACCGCCCGCAGCCAGGTCGTCGACCGGGTGATCACCCAGGACGTGAAGGCCGGCGAGCACATCGGCCCCGCCGTCGTCAGCGACCAAGCGGGCGAGGGCCTCGCCTTCCGCGTGGAGCCGGGCCATCGCGCCGTCTCCATCTCTGTCCAGGAAGTGGTTATCACCGGCGGCAACGCCCGCCCGGGCGACCACGTGGACATAGTGGCAGTCTTCGAGGTGGGCGGCCCTGACTCCGTGCGCTCCATCCTCAGCACCTTCGGCGGCAGCGCCGCCGCCAACGTGCCCGCGTGCAACACCACCACGACCTTCGCCGAGGACACGAACACAACCGAACTCTGCGTGTACAACGTGACGGGCACGCTGTTCCAGGACATGCGGCTCATCGGCCTGGCCCAGACGGTCACCGACCAGAACGCCGCGGTCGAAGGCACGACCGAGACTCCTGCGTCCGGCACCGAGCCGAGCGCGGCTTCCGCCACCCTCGAGGTGACGCCGCAGCAGGCCCAGCTCCTCAGCCTTGCTGACCAGTACGGCGCCCTTCGCCTGACCGTTCGTCCCTTCGGCGAGGAAGAGCAGGTCCGCACACCCTGGCACGTCACCCTCATCGACAAGACCCTGGACGTGCGATAGGTGATGAAGGCAGGAGAGGAATGAGGTGACCTAGCTATGGCAGGCAACCCCAGGATCGTAATAGTCGACCAGGACTTCGAGACCAGGGCCGAGCTCCAGAAGGGCCTGGCCAAGAGCCGATTCATCGTCGTCGGTGGCGTCGGCTATGGCGCGGAGGCGCTCTCCCTGGCCTCGGAGATCAAACCCCAGGCGGTCCTGATCTGCGTCGAGGAGCCCACTGCTCGCGCCCTTCAGACCATCGAGCAGCTCACGGGCATACTCCCCGAGGCGGCGATCATAGCCTACTCCAGTCTCGCGGACTCCGACTCGGCCCGCCGCGCCGTCATCGCCGGCGCCCGGGACTACCTCACCAAGCCTCTCAAGACCGACGATGTCATCAAGGCCGTCGAGATGGGCCTGGCCCAGCAAGAGCGCCGTCGCGCCCTCCTCACCGGCGAGCAGCCGGCACCCGTGCGCACGGGCGGCATGATCGTCACCGTCTTCGGGGCCAAGGGCGGCATCGGCAAGACCACTATCTCCATCAACCTGGCCACCGCCTTCCAGACCCTGGGCGTTGGCTCTTCCGTCATCGTGGACAGCGACACCATCTTCGGAGACGTCGCCATGATGATGGACTTGCCGGTGGAGACCAGCCTCATCGACGCCACCCGGGACATCGAGGACCTGGACCGCGATTCTATCAGCAAGTACCTGATCCACCACCCCTGCGGCGTTGCCGTCCTCCCCGCTCCCTTCGAGCCGACGGACTGGCGCAACGTCCCGCCGGAGTCCATGGAAAAGGTCCTCTCGCTCCTAGCCCAGACCCACGACTTCGTCATCGTCGACACACCGGGCACCTTCACCGACCTCGTGGGCGTGGCCCTGGAGAAGGCTACGGTCATCCTTCTCGTCACCAGCCTCGACATCACCAGCATCAAGGACACAACGGTGGCGCTGAAGCTGCTGAGCAACGGATCTTACTCCGAGGAGAAGATCAAGCTCACGGTCAACCACGCCACCAACGTCAACTCGGTCAAGGATACTGACGTCGGCAAGGTCCTGCGTCAGGAAGTGTTCTGGTCCATCCCCCACGACGAGGAGATCGGCCAGAGCGCCCAGATCGGCAGCCCCGCCGTCATCGACCGGCCAGACTCTCGCGCTGCCCAGAGCATCCAGGAGCTGGCCGCCGTCCTCAGTGGCTACGAGCCTGTTCCCGTGGAACACGTTGCCGCCAGGGTGGAAGACAACGGCGGGGGGCTGCTCAAGAAGTTCATCTTCAGACAGTAGGAATCGGCAGGGAAGGTGGTAAGTCATGGCTACATGGCAGCAAAAGTTCGCAGACAACACCCCCGGTAACGGGGACAAGGGCCAGCCGCAGCAGCACAACGACGGCCTGGACGACAGCCAGTGGGAACTGGTCTTCCAGATCCACCAAAAACTCATCGAGGACCTGGACGCCACGGCCATCGAAAAGCTGGAGCCGGACAAGGCCCGCGAGGCGGTGGAGAAGGCCGCCCGCACCATCATGCAGGAGCTGGCCCCCAAGGTCGTGGGGCTGGAGCGGGACACCATCGTCGGCCACGTGGCGGACGAGGTCCTGGGCCTCGGCCCTATTGAGGGCCTGGTCAGAGACCCCTCACTCTCCGAGGTGATGGTCAACGCCCCCGACCTCGTCTACTACGAGCGGGACGGCATCATCTACCTCAGCAACCTCCGCTTCCGCGACCACAGGCACATCATGCGCGTCGCCGAGCGGATCATCTCGCCGCTGGGCCGCCGCGTGGACGAGTCCTCGCCCTACGTCGACGCCCGTCTCGCCGACGGCTCCCGGGTCAACATCATCATCCCTCCGGTGGCCCCCAAGAGCCCCACGATCACCATCCGGAAGTTCCGCGCGGACAAGTACACAATCCAGGACCTCATGGCCACCGGCACCCTGAGCGAGGAGCTGGGCGAGTTCCTGAGCGTCTGCGTCAAGGGGCGCCTCAACATCCTCATCTCCGGCGGTAGCGGTACCGGTAAGACCACACTCCTCAACGCCGTCTCCGGGTTCATCCCGCCCACGGAGCGTGTCGTCACCATCGAGGACCCGGCTGAGCTGAAGCTCCAGCAGCCTCACGTGGTGAGCCTTGAGGCCAGGCCGGCGAACCTGGAGGGCAAGCACGACGTCACGCAGCGTGACCTGGTCCGCAACGCCCTCCGCATGCGCCCCGACCGCATCATCGTGGGCGAGGTGCGCGGCTCTGAGGCCTTCGACATGATGCAGGCCATGAACACCGGCCACGAAGGCTCCCTCACCACCGTCCACGCCAACTCCCCTCGCGACGCCCTCATGCGTGCCGAGAACATGATCCTCATGGCCGGATTCGACCTGCCGGTGCGGGCCATCCGCGAGCAGATGGCTTCCGCCCTGCACCTGGTCATCCAGCTCGCCCGCTTCGTCGATGGATCACGCAAGATCATCAGCGTCAGCGAGATCTCCGGCATGGAGGGCGCCATCGTCACCATGCAGGAGCTCTTTCGCTTCGTGCATCAGGGCGTCGACAGCAACGGCCGCGTCCTGGGCGAGGCCCTGCCGACGGGCATCCAGCCGCGCTTCCTGTCGCGGCTGGAGGAGATGGGGATCACCTTCCCCGAAGACATATTCATCGGAGCCAGGAGGTAAGGCCATGGACTTGGTAAACATAGCAGCAGCGGGGTGCGCTTTCCTCGCCGTTCTGCTCGTCACTATCGGGTTCTACCAGGCTACCGCGCGCGGCCGTTCCCGGGCGCAGGAGCGCATGGACCAGCTCCAGGCCTACGGCCAGCGGGCGCAGACTGAGGGCGGAGTCCCTCTGGCCCTGCGCCGCCAGGGCAGCGTTTGGGCCGAACGGACCCTGCGCGACCTCGACCGCGCCGGCGTCGCCCTGAAGCTGCACGAGTACCTGGCGCTGCGCGGCCTGATGGCGGTAGCGTTCATGATCGTCGGCTTTGCCCTGGTCGGTACGTCGGCCTTTGCCGCGCTGCTGGCCATAGTCTTTGGAGTCGTGGGGTTCATGCTGCCTCCTCTCTACGTGCGGATGCGCATCCAGCAGCAGATCAACAAGCTCAACGACCAGCTCGAGGAGATGCTGACCATGGTGTCCAGCTCCCTCAAAGCCGGCTTCGGCCTCTTGCAGGCCTTTGACCTGGCGGCCGAGCAGATCCCGCCCCCCATATCCGTGGAGCTCAAGCGCCTCATCCGCGACACCCACATGGGTGCCACCCTCGAGGACGCCATCATCGCCATGGGCGAGCGAGTCGGCAGCTACGATCTCGACATGGTGATCACCGCCGTCCTCATCCAGCGCGCCGTCGGCAGCAACCTGGCCGAGGTGCTGGACAACGTGGCCCACACCATCCGCGAGCGGATCCGCATCAAGGGCGAAATCAACACCCTCACCGCCCAGAAGCGGCTGTCCGGTTGGATCGTCGGGCTCATGCCCCTGTTGGTCGTCGGCCTCTTCTACCTGACCGACCCGGAGTACATGAGGCTCCTCTTCACCACCGGGGTCGGCCGGTTCCTCATCATTCTGGCCGCCGGGCTGAACATAACCGGGCTGTACATCACGCGCCGCATTACCGCTATCGAGGTATAGGAGGACATCATGCTGGCAGGAGCAGCAGCCTTCATCACATTCGCGGCCGTGTTCTGCGTCTGCATGGCCTTCGCCGGCCGCAGCCGCCAGAACCCGGTGGAGGCGCGGGTCAGGAGACTCGCCTCCGCATTCGACGATGACGTCGTCATCGACCGCGGGCAGCCGTTCGTGGAGCGCATCGTCATGCCCTTGCTGGAAAGTATGGGCAGCATCGTGGCCAAGATGCTCCCGACGGCATACGTGGCCCGGATCCGCCACCTGCTCACCCTGGCAGGACAGCCGTTTTCCCTGGCCGGTTTCCTCATGGTCATGGCAGTTAGCGCCTTCGCCTTCCCTACTTTCTTCCTGGCGTTCGTCGCCATGGCCGGGGCCAGCTTTAGCCCCACCATCCTCATGGTGCTCCTGGCGCTGATCGGCTTGGGCTTCTACCTCCCCTACTTCTGGCTCGCCCGTCGCGTGGGCAAGCGCCAGAACGAAATCCTGAAGTCCCTCCCCAACGCCTTCGACCTGGTGAGCACCTGTGTGGAGGCCGGCCTCGGTCTGGACGCCGCCTTCGCCAAGGTGACCGAGAAGCTGGCGGGCCCCTTCGGCGACGAGCTGAGGCAGGCCCTGCGCGAGATGGCCATGGGCCAGTCACGCCGCGACGCCCTGCTCGACGTGGGAGAGCGCACCGGCGTGTCCGAGGTCGTCACCTTCGTCAACGCTATCATCCATGCCGAGGTCACCGGCTCCAGCATCGCCGATGTCCTGCGCGTCCAGTCGGACCAGATCCGCATTAAGCGGCGCCAGCGCGTGGAGCAGACCGCCCAGCGAATACCCATCTGGATGACGTTCCCGCTGGTCCTGTTCCTGCTCCCTTCGCTGTTCATCGTCCTGCTGGGACCGGCCGGCATTCAGGTCTACGACAGTCTGGTCACCAAATAGACGTACCCCATCCAATATAGCCAACCTCAACCTCACTGCCTGCCGCGGGAGTTGCTCCGCTAGCCGGAGCAACTCCCGTTTTTTGCGGCCCTTCAGCTACAGGGGATATACTGGAAGCGACGCGCCCTAACGGCCGTCCCCGGACCGACCACAAGCTTTCCAGAAGAGGACCGGCAGCGCAAAGGAGGCTCCCTCATGCCCGTCAACATCGGCATAAACGGGTTCGGGCGGATCGGCAGGCAGGTCTTCAAGGCCATCCACGACTTCTACGGCGGCAAGCTCCTGGTCGTCGCCGTCAACGACCTCACCGACCCCGCCACCAACGCCCACCTCCTGAAGTACGACAGCAACTACGGCCGCTTCCCCGGCGAGATCGGCGCCACCGACGACAGCATCCTCGTCAACGGCCACCGCATCCAGGTCCTCGCCGAGCGCGACCCCGCCAGGATCCCCTGGCGCGACTTCGACGTCCAGATCGTCGTCGAGTCCACCGGCATCTTCACCGACGGCCAGAAGGCAGCCGCGCACATGGAGGGCGGCGCTAGGAAGGTAATCATCAGCGCCCCCGCCAAGAACGAGGACCTCACCCTCGTCCTCGGCGTGAACGAGGACACGTACGACCCTGCCCGCCACAACGTCGTCTCCAACGCCTCCTGCACCACCAACTGCATCGCCCCCGTGGTCAAGGTCCTCCACGACGCCTTCCGGGTCGACCGGGGGTTCATGACCACCATCCACGCCTACACCAACGACCAGGCCCTCCTGGACACGGTGCACAAGGACCTGCGCCGGGCCCGCGCCGCCGCTCTTAGCATCATCCCCACTACCACCGGGGCCGCCCGCGCCGTCACCACCGTCATCCCGGAGCTGAAGGGCCGCCTGGACGGCATGGCCTTCCGCGTGCCCACCCCCACCGTCTCCGTCTGCGACTTCGTCGCCACCATGGAGAAGCCGGTAACGGTGGAGGAGGTAAACCAAGCGTTCCGCGACGCCGCCTCCGAGGCCCTGCGCGGCATCCTGGAGTACACAGACGAGGAGCTCGTCAGCGTCGACTTCAAGGGTACCCCCGCCAGTGCCATCGTGGACGGGCCCAGCACCATGGCCATCGGCAACCTGGTGAAGGCCGTCGCCTGGTACGACAACGAGTGGGGCTACGCCTGCCGCCTGGCCGACCTCTGCTCCTTCATGGTGGACAAAGGGCTCTGATTGTCTCCCCGTCTGGGCGCCTGCCGACAATCCGCATCCCGGTCTCCCGTCCCGGTACTGATACACCGACGGTCCCACCGGCGATCTACCCTCTATACCAGCGTAGATAGGTCGCAAGGCTGAGTCAAAACCGGCCAGCAGTTTTGACAGGGAAATTCGTGACGGCTTACACTAATGCTTGCCCGCACGTTCCGATTTTGGAGGCCGCCCATGCACATGGACATGCAAATGAACCCCGCCATGTGGGCGATGATGGGCCTCTGGTCATTCACCTTCGTGGCCTTCTGGGCGGCCATCATCGCCCTGGCCGTGTGGGCCATTAATCGCCTCTCCCCCTCGCGAGACGCGAGCCGTCTCCTAGAGGAGCGCTACGCCCGCGGGGAAATCAGCCGCGAAGAGTTTCTGCACATGAAAGAGGACCTCAAGGGCTAGGCTCTGGAGACTGCCAGAGCGAGCCAGCGGGGGAGAGCAACTCCGCATAGGATTTCATCATGGGCCGCCCAGTCGTTCTATCGTCTCTGGTCCTCGCCGCTGGGATCCTGGCTGTAACTCTGTCCGTCGCCTGCGCCCCCGGGGAGGATGCGCTATCGCTAGCTGAGGGTGACCCGGCGCCCGAATTTCGCCTGCCTGCCATCGACGGCGGAACCGTCTCTTTGAGCGACTTTATCGGCAACAAGAACGTTCTTCTGTATTTCAGCATGGGGTACGGCTGAACGCCCTGTCAGGAACAGGTCGTCGACCTGGAGCGCGACGAAAGGTTCAACGCCCTCGACGTCGAATTGGTGAGCATCGCCCTTGATCCCTTGTCCGATCTTGCCCACGACGTGGCCGATTTTGGCATTCTGTCAACCTATCTCTCCGACCGCGGTGGCGAGGTGTCAGAGAAATATGGCATTCCCCTGACCCATGGCGGCGAGCCGGGTCACATATTTGTGCTCGTGGGCCAGGATGGGCTGGTCAAGTGGGTCAAGGACTACGGAGCGCCGGAAAACGGCAGCCTGATGTATGTGGAAACAGACGAGCTGTATGGCGAAGTGTCCCAGCGCTTGTGACCGCGCAGCTGCCCGCCGCCCCCTCTGGTTCACCGGCTTCCTTGACGGGTATATTGCCGCCCTATACAATCCCTTGCGGTAACTATGTTCGAAGCCCTCACCGACAAACTCCAGGGCGTCTTCCGCCGCCTCGGTAGTCGCGGCACCATCACCGAGAAGGACCTGGACGAGGCGCTACGAGAGGTGCGCCTCGCCCTTTTAGAGGCCGATGTCCACTTTAAGGTGGTGCGCGACTTCACCCAGCGGCTGAAGGAACGCGCCCTCGGCGCCGAGATCACCAAGAGCCTCACCCCCCTCCAGCAGATCATCGACATCGTCAACCAGGAGATGGTCGAGATGCTGGGCGGCGGCCAGGCCCACCTGGAGCAGGCGAAGGCGCCGCCCACCATCGTCATGCTGGTCGGCCTCAAAGGCTCCGGCAAGACCACCACCACCGCCAAGCTGGGCCTCCATCTCCGCCGCCAAGGCCAGCGGCCCCTCATGGCCTCGGCCGACCCCAGGCGGGTGGCCGCCGCCGAGCAGCTGGACGCCCTGGGCAAGCAGCTCGACATCCCGGTCGTCGCCCGCGAAGGCAAGGCGAAGCCGGAGGACGTGTGCAAGGACGCCCTTGCCGAGGCGAAGCGCATCTCCGCCTCGACCGTGCTGATCGATACCGTCGGCTATCTGCGCCTCGACCAGGAGGAGCTGGCGGAGCTGGCCGCCCTCCGCAAGGCCCTCTCGCCTATGGAGGTCCTCCTCGTCGCGGATGCTATGACCGGCCAGGAGGCCGTCCACGCCGCCGAGGCCTTCCACGGCGCCGTCGGCCTCACCGGCCTCATCCTCACCAAGCTCGACGGCGATGCCCGCGGCGGCGCCGCCCTCTCCATCCGCGCCGTCACCGGCATCCCCGTCAAGTTCGTCGGCACCGGCGAAAAGGCCGACGCCCTCGAGCCCTTCTACCCCGAACGCTTCGCCAGCCGCATCCTCGGCATGGGCGACCTCCTCACCCTCATCGAGAAGGCGAAGGAGGAGTTCGAGGACGAAGACGTCGAGTCCCTGACGGAGCGCATGCGCAAGGGGGCGCTGACGCTGGAGGACTTCCTGGTCCAGTTCCAGCGGGTCAAGCGGATGGGCCCCATGCCCCAGCTCATCGGGCTGATACCCGGCCTCTCCACCATCAAGAACCGCCTCGCCGTTGAGGAGCTGGACGACAACTTCTTCAAGCGGGTGGAGGCTATCATCTACTCGATGACGCCGTACGAGCGCCGCCACCCCGAGGTCATCGACGCCAGCCGCCGTCGGCGCATCGCCCGAGGCAGCGGGTCCACGCCGGCCGAGATCAACCGTCTCCTCAAGCAGTACCGAGAAGCCAAGCGCATGATGCAGATGCTTACCACCGGTCGCGGCCAGAAGATAAGTCCGCTGTTGCGGATGTGAGAGCCAGCAGCCAGAGCACGGGAGGTGCCTATTGCTACGTATCCGTCTCTCCAGGGTAGGCAAGAAGAAGCAACCCGCCTACCGCCTTCTGGTGGCCGACTCGCGGTCGCCCCGTGACGGCGCCTTCGTCGAGATCATCGGCCACTACAACCCCCTGACGGACCCGCCGCAGCTCAGCGTGAACGAGGAGCGGGCTGTCCACTGGCTCCAGAACGGCGCCCAGCCTTCGGAGGCGGCGGCCAAGCTCCTGACCCGGGCCAGCATCATGGAGAAAGCGGGCCGGCCGCCCTTCGTCTATACCAAGCACCGGGACAAGATCGGCACCGCCAAGGCGAAGCCGAAGAAGGCGAAGGCCGCCCCCGCCGTGGCCGTGGCGGAGGAGGCGCCGCCCGCGGCGAAAGCGGAGGCGCCGGCCGCCGAAGCCGCCGCTGAGCCTGGAGCCGCAGCCGCCGTCGAGACGGCCGCCGAGGCCGGAGCGCCGCCGGAAGCCCCTGCCGGGGAGGCGCAGGCCGCGGTGAGCGAAGAGCCGGCCGACGCGGAGGCCGCCGCAGAAGAGGCGGCGGAAGAGCCTGCGGCGGAAAGCGAGGAGCCGGAACCCACCGAGACCGAACCCGAGCCAGCAGAGTCGACAGAGCCTGAAGCCTCCACCCAGGAGCCTGTGGAGACCCAAGCCGAGGGTGCAGACACCGGGGAGTAATCACGATGAAGGAACTCATCGAATTCATGGCGCGAGCCCTTGTTGACTACCCAGACGAGGTAGTCGTGGAGGAGGAGGACGCGGGGGACCACCTGGTTTTCCACCTCAAGGTGGCGGAATCGGACATGGGGAAGGTGATCGGCAAGCAGGGGCGCATCGCCAACGCCATGCGCACCCTTCTCAAGGTGGCTGCTATTCGTAAGGGCACCAAGGCCATCCTGGAGATAGGCTAAGCCAGGCGTCGCCGGAAATGTCCCCCCGTGAAGACGGGGAAAGTCCACCGTCCTCTGACGTCAGCCCCGGCTTCGTCGCCGTCGGCCGCGTCCTGGGCCCCTGGGGCGTGCGCGGCGACGTCAAAGTCGCCTCCCTGGTCGACCATCCGGACCGCCTGGCCCCCGGCCGCAGCGTCTACCTCGGCGGCGAGCGCCGCATCATCGAGCGCTGCCGCTGGCAGAAGGGCCTGGCCTACCTCAAGCTCTCCGGCATAGATGACCCGAGCGACGTCGAGCCGTGGCGCGGCCAGTACCTCGAGGTACCGGAGGCGGACCTCCAGCCCCTGGGCGAGGGCGAGTACTATCACTTCCAGCTCGTGGGCTTGGCGGTGCGCAGTACGAAAGGCCTCCCCCTGGGCAAGGTCACCCGCATCATCTCGACTAGCGGCACGGACGTCTTCGTCGTCCACGGCATGATGGGCGAGATCCTCGTCCCCGCCGTGGACGAGATCGTGAAAAAGATAGACCTGGACGAGGGCGTCATGGTGATCGAGGTGATCCCGGGGCTCCTGCCGAGCCGGCGGAAGGGGAAGCCCTTAAGTTGACGCCCTGGAGCGGCCAAACCTATAATCGAGGGCGGTGGGGATATAGCTCAATTGGGAGAGCGCGGCGTTCGCATCGCCGAGGTTGCGGGTTCGAGTCCCGCTATCTCCACCAGTCATCGTCTCGGGCCCCAGTAGCTCAGTTGGATAGAGCAGCGGTTTCCTAAACCGCAGGTCGCGGGTTCGAGTCCCGCCTGGGGCCCCAGCCGCCCATCCTCGCCTAAGGTTCGCGAAACCTTAGCTTGAACCGCCAGGGGGCTCGCCCGGTCAGTCTACTTGTATACCGTCACGGACGTGGAGCCCGAGTTGCCGTGTCCGTCCAGCGCCATGACCGTGATGTTGTGGGCACCCTGGACGACCTTACGGTTGGTCATCCACTTGTAGTCCACGGTCGCTCCCGACCCGCTGTAGACTAGCTTGGAGTCGATGTAGAGAGCGATCTTTGCCACGGCGACGTTGTCGATCGCAGCGGCCTGGATCGTGAGGAAGCGCCCCACGATGGCCGAGCCGTCGATCGGACTCAGGATCTGCACCGTCGGCGGCGTGGTGTCGGCAGTGGAGGTGTCGCCCGACGGGCTGCCGCCGTCCGCCTGCGCAAAGAACGGTGACCCGGCGAGCGTCTGCTTTTCCGGCGCGAACTCGAGGTCGAGCAGCCCAACGTTGGGAAACCCCGTCCAACCCCACATCACGGTCTGCTGACAGTAGTCGGGGTAGCTGACTCCACAGTCCTTGGGGTGGGGCAACGTCAACGCGTGCCCCAGCTCATGGGCAATGAGCCCCCGCTGGACATCTGGATCGCATGACCAGTGCGAGGGATCGCACCGACCCAGCATCGGGTCGAACACTGTCTCCGGGTTCATGCTGATGCCGCCTACCTGAGCCGTATACGGCTCGCCGCAGGCCGCCCCGCCGTTAAAGGATATGGCTGAGGCGACGAACACCATCACCGCGTGGTCCTGACAGTAGTCGGCATAACCCCGGTCCCGAAGCTCGGTCAGCACGTTGAACCAGACTGCCAGCCCGTCGCACCGTTGCGGGCTGCACTTGTACCACCCGCTGTCGTGGTCGCCCCTCACCACCACGACGGGCGACACAACGAACGTCCTGCCTACCTGCGAACCGAACCACTGCTGGACGGTCTCTACGCTGGGATCGATCTGATCTATGTACGCCGTCTCCGGCTGATAATCGTTCGGGTGAAAATAGAATACCTTGACTCGGTAATCGGCGGCGTGACTCTCACCGCCCCACCGGCCCACGCCGCCAGCGAAAGCCAGGAGGGCCAAGAACCCCCATATGCCAATGAACCGCCACCATCTGATGCCCCTGGTCATCCTTATACTCCCCGGCCTCGGTGGTTTCGACCGCCTCAATGACGGCAGTCAAGAGGCCTCAAATGTTCGGATGCCGCCGGGACAGGGAACGTTACAGATTATTCGATGGACGCTTGACCAATAATGCCCGCTAGCGGGAGCAGGGGCTGTAACAAAATGGCCGTCTGGCTGTTTATGTTGTGATAGGGGCTAGCGCTACTACGCGCGAGCGGCCTTCCAGCATCTGTTCGAGGCCGGATACCTGCGGGAAGGGCTGCAAGTTGGGAGCGCCAATATGTGGAAGCGATCTGCGGATCGCCGTAGCCCCTTCCGGCAGCGCCGCAATTACTGGGTTCGCCTGCGCTCCGGCCAGCCGATTGTCAACCCCACAGTCAGCCGCCCCCTGCTCGCCGCAGGCCTAGCCGCGCTTATCATCGCCTTCGGCTACCTGATGTGGCTAGCCAGCGGGGAGAGCGGCGCCCAGTCTGAACCCATCAGCCTCGACTTCATTGCCGCCCACGAAGACACCTACTTCCAGCGCGGGGCCGATGAGGGTAATCAGAGAACTACCTTTCCCGACGGGTCGCCATTTCCCGACGCTCTCCAGTACGACGACCGAGACATGGGCTTGCACGTTCGGGAGGAGCTAGAGGCCCACGACTTCGAGTGCGGCGACCGTATCATCTTCTTCAACAGGGTCACCATCAACGAGCCCGACGGCGTAGCCTCGGACCAGACGATCTTCCTGACGTTCCACTTCGACGCCCGGAACAACGGCCAGCAGGCCGTAGGTTACAAGCAAGTGGTCGACTTCGGGATTAGCCGAGTTGACTTCCCTCCACCCAGCCAGACGGCTGAGAACGGCAACAAGAACCCCGACAGCGACGAGGGGGTGTCACTGGTTTCGCAGCGGTACCTCAAGAAGCCCAGCCTCCAGCCCGCTTCTAATCCTAGCGTTCCTTCCGGCTTCGGCAACACCGACTCCGAGATACTGCAAGCGATCGTTAAGGTCGTGGGTCTCGACCCCAGCGACCAGGTGATCGTCCGGCTCGACCTGCGCTTCGCCTGCTTCGCGGCGAACCCTACGGGCAACCTCCACGCCGCCCTCTTCGACGCCGTCGTTGACGACGGCGACGGGGTCCTCGACGCCGACGACCACGCGATCAGCCGCGGCTCGGGCAACCAGGACGTGCCGATGCTGGGGCTTGGCGCTCTGCCTACGCCCACCCCGGCGCCTACTCCCACCGCCACCGCTACGGCGACCGCTACAGCGACGGCTACCCCCACCGTCACCCCTACCGCTACGGCTACAGCCACGGCCACGGCCACGGCCACGGCTACAGCGACGGCCACCCCCACCGTCACCCCCACGGCGACGGCGACGGCTACCGCTACGGCGACGGCGACAGCCACACCCACCCCTACGGCGACCGCCACCGCCACTCCGACCGTGACACCCACGGTCACTCCAACCGTGACACCGACACCCCCACCACCGGCAGCCTGCACGCCTGGGTTCTGGAAAACACACCCCGACGAGTGGGGCCCCACCGGCTACTCGCCGACCCAGACCCTTGAGAGCATCTTCGATGTGCCAAACAGCTTCGGCCTTGACGATGTGACGCTCCTCGACGCCCTTGCCTTCAAGGGCGGCGAGGGCGCCCTGGGCGCGGCGCAGATCCTCCTACGGGCCGCCGTCGCCGCCCTGCTGAACGCGTCCCACCCAGACGTCACCTACCCGCGCCTGCCGGCCGACGTGATAGCTGATGTGAATACCGCACTCGCCAGCGAAGACCGCGCGACCATGCTGACTCTAGCCGAGGCGCTGGACGCTGATAACAATGAGGGCGATTGCCCGCTCGGGTCCGGCCCCGCCAGCCCCTCTCTCCCCTCATGGGCCTACTGGCCGGGGGACCAGGGAGACTTCCCCTACACGGCCGGAGCCATCATGCCAGGTCTCAGCGGCCTCCTTGGCCTCGCTGTTGTTGCCGCCGGCATCAGGGCGCGCGACGGCCACGCTCGCAGCCAGCTCCCGGCAGGCAAGCGCGCATTACTCGACCGCCGCCGCCGGAAGAGTATTTTGGAGTAATAGGCGGTGGGCGAAACTAACCTTGCGGGCTCCTCGAAAACATGTGGCCGCGTCCCCTACACGCGGGCGCGGCCACATACCCCCACCTCTAGTCTTTTCGATGCCGTCAGCGCCATTGAGGTACCAATGTGTAACAAATGGTCCCGTCAATTGTTTATGAGTTGGTAGGTGAGGTCGTTATGGTTCAGCGCCCGGGCCATGTCATGCCTGTACAAGCCGCAACGTCAGCCCTTGTCCAGTTCGCCCGCCGCATGACGGACTGGATGCACGCGCGCTCTCCAGTCGCCGAAGAGGCCCTGGCCCGGATCTTCGCACCGAACGTTCGCTCGTCCTTCTACGCCGGTTCCGGAAGCGAAGCCGTCCTGCAAGGACTGCGGAGACTCCTCGACCGCCTCGGCAGCGACTTCTACCTTATGGCCGGGGAACTGGAGGGTAGGCAGGTGCTCCTGGCCCTGAGACAGGACAACGGCGGATGGCAGCGCGTGGGTTACTTCGTAGTCGGGGTCAACGGCGAGGGCGCCGTTGAATACCTCGACTACCGAAACCGCTCCTAGGGATCGGGCGCGCCGCCACTCACCCCGCATCCCTGCTACCTCCTGTTCAGCAGGACTCCCTTCGCTATCTCCACCGACCAAAAGGCGACGCTCGCCAGCGCCACCACCGACAGCCACTTTCCCGCCGACAGCGGCGAGACGCTGAACACGTCGTTCAGGAAGGGCACGTAGAAGGGGAGCACCTGCACCGCCAGCGCCACCGCGATGGCGGCCAGCAGGTGCGGGTTGCCCAGCAGGCCCAGCCGGAACAGCGGCAGGCGGGTGCTGCGGAAGTTGAGCGCGGCGAACAGGTGGGCTAGCCATCGCCGCGGGGCGGGAAGCCGTCACGGGCCGAAGGTCACGGCCACCTGAGGCCGAAGGTAACCCCCAAAATCCCCCGAACGGCTCATCCGTATCCAGGCCCGCCTCGCATAGATTGGGCTCGACGGGTGAGCGAGAGCACTGGAAAGGAGCTGAACATGCTGTGGCTCAAGGCTTGCCCCCGCTGCCAGGGCGACCTGCTTCTCCAGGCCGACACCTATGGGTCGTACATCGCCTGTATTCAGTGCGGCCACACGTTGCAGCCGGAGCAGGAAAAGCGGCTGGCCCTGAGCCTGCGGGAGCTGCCCCGGAAGCGGCCGGTCACGGCGACCAAGGTCGCTTAGATCGAGGAATGATCGCACCTATCGTGCGAAGTTCCGAGGGAAAGGAGTGAACGGACATGCAGGAAACAACGCACACCCTCAAAGTGGCGGGACGCGATCTCCACTACCGGCACGTGGACCTGGTCATCCCCGTCTTCGCCCTGCTGCTGCGGCTGTCGATGGGCTTCATCTTCATCTGGGCCGGCTTCGACAAGCTCATCACCGACTTCTCCGCCAGCGGCTTCCTCGTCAACGCCTCCAAGGGGCCCCTCAAGGACCTCTTCGTCAACATGGGCGAGAGCAACGTCGCCATCAACGTCGTCGACCCGCTGGTGGTCTACGGCCAGATCCTCATCGGCTTCTCGCTGATTCTGGGGATCTTCACCCGCTTCGGCCTGCTCATGGGCGCGGCCCAGTTGTTCCTATTCTACCTGGCCCAGCTCTGGCCCGAGTTCAACCCGTTCCTGGACGAGCACATCGTCTACATCCTGCTCATGGCCCTGCTGGGCGCCCTGGGCGCCGGCCGTATCCTCGGCCTCGACGGCCTCATTGAGAGGTGGGAGCCCGTCAAGCGCGTCCGCCCGCTCGAGTATGCGCTGGGCTAACCGGCCGACGGCGCGTCGTGCGCGTTAGGGAGGAGGAGTCAACATGTGGGGAGTCCACGAAGGGATGGGCTGGTGGATGCTGTTCGGCGGCCTCTGGATGCTGCTCTTCTGGGCGATCGTTATCGGCGCCATCGTCTGGGCCATCTCCCAGGTGGTCGGTGGAGGAAAGGAGAGGCGACAGAATGACGCCCTGGAGATCGCCCGTCAGCGCTACGCCCGCGGCGCCATCAACCGCGAGGAGTTCGAGCGTATCGCCTCGGAACTGACCGGCACCGAGGGTACTATTCCAGGCGCCGGGGGCGGCGCTCCGCCATGAAGGCGGCGGCCTCGGAGCGCCGGCGCAGGTTCAGCTTGCTGAGGATGCTGCTGACGTAGTTCTTCACCGTCTTGTCGCTCAGGTACACCTCCTGGGCGATCTCCTTGTTCGTCTTCCCCTCCGCGATCAGCGCCAGGATCCGCCGCTCCTGCGGCGAAAGCGCCCCCAGCTCGTCCGTCTCGCCGGAGGCCAGACGCCGCATCCGTTCCAGCACCTTCGCCGTCACCGAAGGGTCCAGCAGCGACTCCCCGCCCGCTACCCGCTCGATCGCCTCCGCCAGCGTCTGTCCCCGCGTCTGCTTCAACACGTACCCTGAAGCGCCCGCCATGATAGAGCCGAACAAAGCCTCCTCGTCCGCGTAGGAAGTGAGCATGATGACCTTCGTATCCGGGTTGGCGTCCCAGATATCGCGGCAGGCGTCCACCCCGTTCCCGTCGGGTAGGCGGATGTCCATGATTATCACGTCCGGCTGGGCCTGGCCGGCCTGGCGCACCGCCTCCGCCGCCGTCCCCGCCTCGCCGATCACCACGAAGCCCGGCCGCCGCTCCAGCAGCGACCGCAGGCCCATGCGCACGACCTCGTGGTCGTCGACGATGAGGATCCGCACCTTGTCCTCACTCATTCTCCCTCTCCCTCCGTCAGGGGAAGCTCCACTCGCACGCGCGTCCCCTGTCCGGGGGCGCTCCTTATCTGGAGGTGGGCACCGACGCTGCGCGCGCGGTCCGTCATATTCCGGAGCCCCTGCTTCCCCCCGTCCGTCTGCTCGTCCGTGACGAAGCCGACCCCGTTGTCGGTCACCTCTATCCGCACGTGGCCGTCGGCACAGCGCAGCCTCACCGCTGCCGACGAAGCCTTGGCGTGCTTCGCCACGTTGTTCAGCGCCTCCTGCACGATGTGATACAGGGCCAGTCCCTGCTCCTCGCTGACCTGCTCCACCTCGCCGTCCATGTCCAGCGTCACGTCCATAAGCGTGTTGATTCTCACCTCTTGCACCAGCGCATTCAGAGCGACCGAGAGGTCCGGCACCTGGGATACCTCGGGGCGCAGGTCGAAGATGTAGCTGCGGATGTCCCGGATGACCGCGTTCAGGCTGTCGATGGCCGTGTCCAGGCGCTCCCGCACCCGGTCGGGCGACTCGCCCGCCCGTTCGGCGACCTCCTCCAGGTTCAGACCGACGGCGTAGATGGACTGGATGATACCGTCGTGGAGGTCCATCGCGATGCGGTCACGCTCCTCCAGCCGCGCCAGGCTCTCGACCTGGTCGTAGAGGGCGCTGGTCTCCACCGCCACCGCCGCCCAGTTGGCGAAGGCCGCCAGCAGCTCGGCGTGGCGCTCGCTGAACTCCGTGCGCTGCCGGTTCCCCACGGAGAGCGTGCCCAGGACCCTACCCTTGACGGAAAACGGTACGGAGATAGCGGAGACCATCCCTTCTTCCGCCACCAGCCTGGCGGGACGGTTCCGCAGCCGCGGGTCGCTCTGGTAATCGTGGACGACCGCCGGCTTCCCGGTCTCCAGCACGTACCCCTGGAGGCCGTGCTCCGCCAGGAGGCGCAGCTGCTCCATCCCCGCCGTGTGCATGCCAACGTGGGCGGTCATCCGGAGGTACTTCTCGTCCGGCTCCAGCAGCATGAGGGCGGCCACATCAGAGCCGAGCAGCCGCGCCGCCCGCTCCACCACCGACTGCAGCACGCCCTGCAGATCCGGCGACGCCGTAACTTCCTTGCCCACCTCGAACAGGGCCTTCCACTCCTCGGCCCGCTGCCGCTCCAGCTCTCGCCTCTGCTCCAACTGGCGGTACATCTCGTTCAGCAGGCCGAAGATCCAGAGAGCAAAGATCGTGACGCCCAGGGCAACGATGACGGTGGCGACGATGTGCGCCAGATGGTCCGCCAGGGTCCGCTCCAGCACCTGATCGGTCAGGAACCCGAGCCCGATGGCGAACGCGACCGGACCGGCGATCGCTATGACCCTGAGGACACGAAGGCTCAACCGAATCCCCCCTCGGCAATTATACTTCAGCCGCCTTGATGCTGCCGTCCCGCAGAAATAGGGCCAACTGGCACGCGGTCAGTCGGTCTGTGTGGCCCTACGTGCCGTACCCCCGGTGCCTTACGGTGAAGGTGAGGAAAGTGGGGAACGTGGAGATGCGAGAGATAACGGTCCTGATAGTCGACGAGCACACCGAGGTGCGCGAGCTCCTCGCCCGCCGCCTCGACGACCAGCCCGATTTCAGCGTCATCGGCAGGACCGGCGACGCCGCGATCGCCGCCCACATCGCCTCCTTCTGGGAGCCCGACATCATCCTCCTCGACCCCCGCAGGAGTGAACGCGTATCGCCCGAGCCCTATGGGCTGATCGCCCGCGCCAGCCCCACGTCCGGTATCGTGATCTTCTCGTCTTACGTGGGCTCCCAAGAGGAGGAGGTCTGCCGCTGCATGGCCGGACGGTTCTGCCTGGCCAAGAGCATCGGCTTCGAGACGCTGCTGGCCCACTTGCGCCGGCTTGCGGCTGCTCCGGCGCTGGCCTCGGCCCGGTCGTCGCGCTGCGTTAAGCTGCCGTAAACCCGCCGTCCACGACGAACGGCGACCCCGTGCAGAAGCTAGAGTCCTCGCAGGCCAGGAACAGCGCCAGCCTCGCCACTTCCTCCGGCATCCCGAACCGGCCCACCGGCTCCAGCGCCGTCAGCGACTCCCGCAGCTCTTCGTTCCCGGCCACGAACCGCTCCACCATCGGCGTCCAGATGACGCCCGGGCAGATGGCGTTCACGCGGATGCTCTGCCGCGCGTACTCCAGAGCGGCGACCCGGCTCAGCTGGATGACCCCGCCCTTCGAGGCGCAGTACGCCGGAATCCCCTGGAACCCCACCATGCCCGCCACCGACGCGTTGTTGATGATCACCCCGCCGCCGTTCTTCAGCATCTCCGGGATGGCGTACTTCATCCCCAGGAACACGCCCTTGAGGTTGACGTTGATCACCCGGTCCCAGTTCTCCAGCGTGCAGTCCGCCGTCGGCGCCTGCTCCCCCTCGATGCCCGCGTTGTTGAAGATTATGTCGAGCCGGCCGCAGGCCTCCACCGCCGTCCCCACCATCCGCTGAACGTCCCCCGGACTCGAGACGTCCACCTTCACGAAGACGGCCTCGCCCCCTCCCCGGCGGATCTCGTCGACGACCTCCGCCCCTCTTTTCTCATCCCAGTCGGCGCCGACCACCTTCGCCCCCTCCTCGGCGAAGAGCAGAACCGTCGCCCGGCCAATGCCCGAGGCCGCACCGGTGACGACAGCAACTTTACCGTCCAGCTTGCCCATGGATGTCCTCCTTATCAGCGAACGGTGAATGCGGGATTAGCGCGATCTCTTCACGGAGATGGCCGCCGTCTCCTCTTGACCGCCCCCGGACGGCGGCGGCACGCCCAGCTCCCCCGCACCTGCACCAGCCGTACGATGTCCGCCCGCGTCACGAACCCCAGGAATCGGCCGCCGTCCATCACCGGCAGCTGGTGGACGTCCGCCCCCGCCATCTGCTCGGCCACTTTCGCCAGGTCGTCCGCCGTCCTGACCGAGTGCAGCCGTTCGCGGGGCGTCATCGCCTCTGAGACCGTTCGCTCCTCCCACTGGGTGCGCGGGAACTTCTTCAGGTCCGCCGGCGTGATCAGTCCCACCAGGGCGCCGCCTTCCATCACCGGGTAGCAATGCTGATGGTACGCCAGGATGTACTCGGAAACCAAGGCGGATAGGGTCACCTCCGGCCGCACCGGGTACACCTGCCGCTCCAGCACCCGCTCGATGAGCGTGCCCTCAAGCATGCCCCGGGTCGGGGCGTGCGAGTAGCCGGATGCTACCCATCCTACGAGCCCTTCTCCACCTCGGGCGGCCGCACGATCAGGCAGGGGAGGCTGATCCTCCGCACCACGCCGTCGGCCACGCTCCCCATGACCGCCCGGCCCAGCCCGCTGCGGCCGTGGGTGCTCAGGGCGATCAGGTCGGCCCCCGTGTCCTCGGCCGCCCGGATGACGCTGTCCACCGGAAAGCCGATCACGACTGCGTAGCTGGCGTCCACCCCGTACTCCTTCACCTCTTTCACCGCCTCTCGCAGGAACTGTTGCGCCTGGTCCTCCAGCCCCTGCAGCAGGTGGCCCACGCTGGCCGCGCCCATCTCCACGCCCGGGAAGGTGCCCACGGGAGCCACCGCGTGGAACAGCACCAGCGACGCTCCCAGGGCCTTCGCCGTCTCCTTTATAAACGGAAGAACCGCCAGCGATAGTTGCGAGCCGTCCAGCGGCACCAGTATCTTCTCGATGGCCGGCGCTCGCTCCGTCGCGTCCGGCCGCACCAGGAGGAGGGGACAGTGCGTGTTGTGCAGCACCTTGTCGGCGACGCTCCCGAGTAATCGCGGGCCGCCTCCGTCTCCTTGCCGGTGTTGGACGTGAGGAGGACGATGACCGCCTCCGTCCGCGAGGCGATGTGCTCAGCGTAAGGCAGGACCCCTTCCGCTAGCTCCGAGGCGTCCAAAGGGACAAGAACCGTCTTGACCATAGCGACCTCCCTCTATCGTTGGGGCGGGGTGGCGCTAGCCTGAGCAGTTGGTCAAGGCCTCAGAAGCCGTCTCCGCTCTTGCCGCCTTTCCACCCCGCCCACAATCCAAATTATACCCTTCTCCCGCTCCTGCCAGTTGCCACCTCTCCTGACTGGAAGGGGCCATTCGGCCCCCTCCTCGGCGCTTGACACCGTCCGGCGGCCACATATGCTAGGAACGGAGCCGCCATGGCCGAGTCCCGCGTCGAGATCCGCTACTGCACCCAGTGCAAGTTCCTCCTGCGCGCTGCCTGGCTCGCGCAAGAGCTGCTCGCCACCTTCGAGAACGAGCTGACGTCCGTGGCCCTCGTGCCCGGCAGCGGCGGCATCTTCGAGGTCCGCCTCAACGGCGAGACCATCTTTTCGAACAAGGAGGCCAGCCGCTTCCCCGAGGCCCGCGAGATCAAAGAGGCCGTCCGCGACCGCATTGCCCCCGGCCGCGCTATCGGCCACGGCTAGCGACTACCCGGCTTGACCGCGGAGCACGGCCCCACCGACGCCTTCCACTTCGACGTAGCGGCCGTGGGCGGTGGCATCGCCGGCCTCGCCGCCGCCATCACCGCCGCCGGGGAGGGCGCCTCCGCCGTCCTCCTGGAGAAGGCGCCCCGCGCCGAGCGCGGCGGCAATACCCGCTTCGCCGACGCCCAGGTCCGCTTCCCCCACGATGCCGACCAGTACTGCGACCGCGCCTACACGCCCGAGGAGTTCCGCCGCGACCTCATCCGTATCTCCGGTGGCCGCGCCAGCCCCGACCTCGTGGACGCGCTCGTCGGTCGCGCCGCGGAGACCGTCGACTGGCTGACCGCCCTGGGCGTGGAGTGGGAGAGCGGCTACCCCCACACCGCCGGCTATCGGCGCACCCCCGTCGCCGGGGGCCAGGGGCTGGTCGACCTCCTCTTCCGCCGCGCCGAAGGAATAGGCGTCGCCGTCTCCTACGAGACGCCCGCCCGCGAGCTGCTCGTGGACGGAGGGCGCATCGCCGGCCTCCGCGCCGTCTCCCCCGAAGGCCCCGTGGAGGTCCGCTCCCCGGCCGTGGTGCTGGCCAGCGGCGGCTTCCAGGCCAGCCGCGAGATGCGCGCTGCCCACCTCGGCCCCACCGCCGAGGAGGTCGTCCTCCGCGGCTCCCGCCACGACACCGGCGACGGCATCGCCATAGCCCTCGCCGTTGGCGCCCGGCCGGCCGGGCAGTGGGACGGCTACCACGCCGCCGTCATCGACGCCCGCTCCCTGCCGGTCGAGTGCGGCGTCACCGCCCTCTACAACTTCCAGATGGGGATCATCGTCGATGCGCAGGGCCAGCGCTTCCTGGACGAGGGCGAGGACTTCCGCGACCACACCTACGTCAAGTTCGCCAGGGCGATCATCGAGCGGGCCGGCGGGAAGGCGTTCTGCATCTTCGACCAGCAGGCGTACTCCCGCCCCGAGTTCCAGCGCGGCTGGCGCCCCGTCGGCCCGCCGCTAATGAGCGACACCATCGAGGGCCTGGCCGGGGCCCTGGGCCTGCCGCCGCGCTCGCTGGCCGAGACGGTCCGCCGTTTCAACACCGCCGTCCAGCCCGGCGAGCTGGACTTCGACCGCCTGGACGGCAAGAGCACCAGGGGCGCCTCGCCGCCCAAGAGCAACTGGGCCCTCCCCGTCGAGGCGCCGCCCTTCGTCGCCCTGCCGGTGACCGGCGGCATCACCTTCACCTTCGGCGGCCTGAAGGTGGACCGCGAGGCCCGCGTCATCCACGAATCGGGAAAGCCGATACCCGGGCTCTTCGCGGCGGGGGAGCTGATGGGGGAGTTGTTCTACGACAACTACCCGGGGGCCACCTCCGTCATCCGGGGCGCCGTCTTCGGCCGCATCGCCGGGCGGAACGCCGCCCGGATGCGTCAGAGGCCGTAGTGCCGCAGCAGGTCGGCGGGGACGCGGTTCGTCCTGGCGATGTCGCGGAACATGTAGGCGCTCGCGCGCGGCTTGCGGTCCAAGGTCCCCGGCTCCATCGCCACCAGGCCGAACCACTGGCCGTACCCCTCCGCCCACTCGAAGTTATCGACCAGCGACCAGTGGAGGTAGCTGCGCACGTCCACCCCGTCGCCGATAGCGCGGTGCACCTCCCGCAGGTGGCGCAGTATGTAGCGGCACCGCTGCTGGTCGTCCTCCGTCGAGATGCCGTTCTCCGTGACGTAGACGGGGATGCCGTACCGCTTCAGACGCAGCAGGCAGTAGTACAGCCCCTCCGGGTAGACCTCCCAGCCCATCACACTGCGTTCGGCGTCCTCCGACGGCGGCACCGCCTCCACCCCCACCGGCGGCGAGCCCCGCCGGATCACGGTCCGCGAGTAGTAGTTAAGCCCGATCACGTCCCACGTCCCCTTCAGCCCGGGCGCCTCTTCGCCGCCGCCCACCGGCGGCGAGATGACGCCCTTCTCCACGCCCGCCAGGAAGTACTCGTTCCAGAAGCGGTCGTACAGCTCCGCCGACTGCCGGTCCTCCTCTGAGTCCGGATCGGCGGGCTGGACGAAGCTCATGTTCAGCACGATGCCCACCTTCGGGTCGTGCGGCGCCGACTCCTTCACCGCGTGGTACATCCGGCCGTGGGCCACCAGCAGGTTACGGTACGCCTGGGCCCCCAGCGCCATGTCGCGCTTCTGCGGCGGGTGCACGCCCGCGACGTAGCACGCCCCGGCCACCACGTTCGGCTCGTTTATCGTCAGCCAGAACGGCGCCAGGTCGCCCAGCTCCTTCGCCATGTGCCCGGAGTAGCGGGCGATGAGCTCGGGGGCGTCCGGGCTCGACCAGCCGCCCTTCGCCTCGAACCACAGCGGGTTCGTAAAGTGGTGCAGCGTGACGAACGGCGTCAGCCCGTTCCCCTGCATGGACTCCAGTACCCGCTTGTAGTGGTCGACCTCCGCCTGGTCCCAGCGACCCTCCTCCGGCTCCACCCGGCTCCACTCGATGGACATGCGGTGGGCGTTCTGGCCCAGCTCCCGCGCCAGGGCGAAGTCCTCCTCGAACCGGTTGTAGTGATCGCAGGCGAGGCCGGAGACCGAGCCGTCTTTGATGTGGCCCCCTTCCTGCTCCCACGCCCACCACTGGTTGTTGGTGCAGTTCCCCTCCACCTGGTGGGAGGAGGCGGCGCAGCCCCAGTAGAAGCCATCGGGGAAGACCAGGTCGCCCTCAGCCATTTGACGAAGCTCCTCCTGCCGTCAGCCCGCGGCCTCCCGCCGGCCCCGCGCCCGCTCCCGCAGCATCCGGATGATGGGCGAGGGCACCGGCGGCTGCCAGTCGCGTTTCGCAGTGTCCGGATCCTGCGGCCAGACGAGGTCCAGGTTGCGGCTCTCGCCCGGGCCCTCCGCCTCCTCCAGCAGCGTCAGCGCCTCCCGTATGACGCGCATCTGCGTCTCGCGGTCGTCCGGCATCCCCAGGGGATGGCCGTAGGGGAACTCCACCCCCACCGTCCGCGGCACGCCCACCCGGTCGGCCCAGTACGGCATCATCGTCACCAGAACGGTGCTCAGGCCCGCTCCCTCGAAGGTCCGCGCCAGCACCGGCACGGTGCGGCAGCAGTCCGGTCAGGCCGGGGTCAGGAACACGCAGTCAGCGCCCTCGTCCTTCAGGAGGCCCGCTACCTCCGGCCCGTACTGCTCCCGCCAGGCCCGCGTGTCCATCTGGTACCCCATGAACGAGTAGTGAGTCTGCGCCAGGGAACCGATAACGCCCTCCTCCTCCAGCTCCAGAAACCGGCCGAGGGGCAGCACGACGTTGATGTCGGCGAGGATGTCCCGGTTGTTGATGTGGAGGTGTGAAGCCCCGACCCGGTCTTGCGTTATGTCGCTGGGGATGCGACGATATGTCGGGTCGCCCCACAGAGGCTCCTTCTCCTCCCGCTCCGTGTCGAAAGGCGGCTCCAGCCCTTTAGCGTACACCCCGGCCGTGGTGACCAGAGCGAACCGGCACTCGCTGAGGGGCTTGGCCAGCGGGGCCCATGGGATCGGCTCCTCACGCTGGACCGGGAGGCTCTGGTAGTAGCCGGCCAGGGCGGCAGGCAGGAACTTGAAGCTATCGACCATAACGACGGGCGCGGAGGCTCCGCTCATTGTATCAATTTCCCGTCTGTAGCACGACGCCTTTCACCGATTTTTCCTCCATAGGCGCGGCCAATGTAACAGGGCCCATGCCTTTTTGTTCTTTATCTATGGAGGACCTCTCCCTTAGTGTTAGGCGACCGCGCATACCCGTTTCCAGACGACGACATCGTCGAGATTGAGGACGAGCGCTTGCTACGTTACGTCCTTCGCCGAGTAGATCAGCTGGAGAGCCGCGTCCGGTCCTGGGCCAGGCAGATCGTCGGCCTGCTCCCCCAGGGCCTGCCCCTGGCAGACCAGGAGCGCGACCTCCTCACCCTCTTCCTCGCCCAGCAGCGGCGCCTCAACCTCGAGCTCGACCACCGCAACGGCAACGGCGACGGTGGCCTCCGCCACACCCTCGCCCGCGTGCTCACGTTCCTGGGCAACGGCCACGGCCCTTACAACGGCGACACCGACCGCCTGGCCCACCACCTAGTCGCCTGCCGCCTGGAGGACGACATCGAGCGCGCCGCCGCCACTTTCTGCCAGGACCGCAACATCCCCGAGGTCTGCGACCCCGTCATCGACTGGCGCGTTTCCGTGCGGTACATGGCGCAGCAGCTCCACCGCATCGCCTGCCGCATCAACCTCAAGCACGACCGACGCCTGACTTCTCCCCTTCGCTATGAGCTCCACGTCGTGGCCCGCGAACTGTCCGCAGAGGTGATCGAGAAGCGCGACCGCCTTCGGCCCTCCTTCGAGTCCGTCTCCGCCGACTAGCCCCCAATATGGCCCACCGGCCCCGGTCCCTCATCATCTCCCACGCCGCCTGCGCGGGCCTAGCCCCCGAGAACACCCTCGCCGGAGTCCGCGCCGCCCTTGAGCTCGGCGCCGACGCCGTGGAGGTCGACGTACACGCCAGCGCCGACGGCGTGCCCGTCCTCATCCACGACCCCACCGTCGACCGCACCACCGACGGCAGCGGCCCCGTCTCCTCCTTCACCCTCGACCAGATCCAGCGGCTGGACGCCGGCGCCAAAGCCTTCGACGGCGCCTTCCGCGGCGAGCGCGTCCCCACCCTGGCCGGGGCGCTGGCCCTGACCAGGGGGAAGGCGCTGCTCGTCGCCGAGATCAAGGAGCCCGGCATCGAGGAGCAGGTCGCCCGCGTCATCGCTGAGTCGGACGCCCTGGACGACGTCATCGTGTGGTCGTTCCTGTCGCAGGTGCTGTCGTCCATGCGGCGGGCGGAGCCGCGCCTGCCGTGCGCCCTCCTTGTCAGCCATGAGGGCGTCGCCTCGTGGCCCTCGCTGGCCCGGCTGGCAGTCCAGCTCGGCCTCCAGGGCGTGAGCGTCTACCACCAGGGCATCAGCGAAGATCTGGTCCGCCACGCCCGCCGCCGCGCGCTCTCGCTCTACGCTTGGACCGTCGACACGGCGGAGGAGGTCCGCCGGCTCGCCGCCCTGGGGATCGACGGCATCGTCACCAACGACCCTGGCAAGGCGCTGGCCGCCCTCGACTAGCGGGGGCCCGCCTGCCGTTCATCGCGTCAAAGCTGTCTGCTATACTGGATTCGGCCGGACCGGCCGGCCTGCTCCCAACGCGAAGCTCAGGCTTCAGCCTGCGATGGGGTAAGCCGAGGCAGGTCTGCCGGCCGCGGGCAGGGGCGTAGCTCAGCTGGTAGAGCAGCGGTCTCCAAAACCGCAGGTCGCGGGTTCGAGTCCTGCCGCCCCTGCCAGAGCTATTTCTTGATCCTAGAGGGCACCCGCGGTTTGGGCAGCAGGCGCTGGACCAACGCCCGTCTCTAAGGGCTGAAGCTGCCGCTGCTCGGCCAGCATCTTCGCGAAGGTCTCGGCCGGAACCGCCTTACTGAATAGGAATCCCTGGACAAAGTCGCAGTTGAGGTTCTTCAGGAAGGCGAGCTGCTCCTCGGTCTCCACTCCCTCGGCGATTGTGTTCAGGTTCATCGTCTGCGCCAGCCCGACGATGGCCGCCACAATGGCGGCGTCATCGCCGTCTGCGGTCACGTCGTTAACGAATGAACGGTCAATCTTCACCGAATCCACAGGAAGTCGCTTCAGGTATCCCAGCGAAGAATAGCCGGTGCCGAAATCATCGATTGAGACGCGCACCCCCATCGCTCGCAGCTCTTCCACCATGGCGATGGTGAACTCGACATCTCGCATCGCTGTACTCTCGGTTATCTCTAGTTCCAGCAGCTGGGCGGGAAGACCTGTCTCCTGTAGGACGCGAGCGATGCCTCTGATCAGGCCCGGCTCCTGGAACTGACGGGGCGAGAGGTTGACCGCCATTGACATGGGCGCCAGACCTGCATTCTGCCAGGCTTTGCTCTGGGCGCAAGCGGTGCGCAGTACCCATTGTCCAATGGGGATGATCAAGCCTGTCTCTTCGGCCAGTGAGATGAACTCGTCGGGCGGGACGGATCCCCGTTCCGGGTGTTGCCAGCGCAACAGAGCTTCCACACCGACGATAGTCCCGGTCTGGATCTCCACCTGCGGCTGGTAGTGCAGCTGGAACTCGGCGCGCTCCAGCGCGTGCCTCAGGTCTTCCTCCAGAGCCACTCGCGCCAGCAGGCGGGCGTTCATCACGGGCTCGAAGATCTTGAACGTGTTCCGGCCCTCTTCTTTTGCCCGGTACATCGCTGCATCGGCATTCCGCAGGAGGGCGACGGCATCTTCGCCGTGGCCTGGGTATACGGCGATTCCGATGCTGGCGGTGACGCTGAACTCGTGCCCCGCCAGCAGGACCGGCGCGCGTGAGGCCTCAAGTATTCTCTGAGCGACCAGATCGGCGTCTTCCGAAACGGAGATCTCCGGCAACAACACTGTGAACTCGTCGCCCCCCACCCGGGCGAGGCTGTCGCCTTCGCGGGCAACTCGTGTCAAACGTTCCGCGAACTTTCGCAGCAGTTGATCGCCCATCGCGTGGCCCACCGTGTCGTTGACCAGCTTGAATCGGTCCAGATCGACGAACATAACGGCCAGCATCCCCCTCTTGCGACGGGCCTGCGCAAGCGCAACGGTCAGACGGTCCTTGAGTAGCGCCCGGTTGGGCAGCCCGGTGAGCGGGTCATGGTAGGCGAGATATTTGATCTGCTCCTCCGCCCGCGTCTGCTCGGCCGTTCGCGCCTCCAGGTTAACGGCCATGGAATTGAACGCGGCTGACAGCCCATCAATCTCCTTGAGACCGGCCGGCGGCACTCTCTGATCCAGGCTGCCCTCTGCGATCTTGTGCATGCCGGCAGAGAGGGTGCGGATGGGCTGCGTTACAGCGCGGGAGAAAAGGATCGAGGCGAAGACCGTGAGGATGAGCACCACCGCTGCCAGGATGCCTATCTTCTGCACGATATCGTTGGCGATTGCGTATGCCTCTGATCTTTCCTGCAGCGCCGCCACCTGCCAGCCGAGAAACCCCACCGGCGCTAACTCGCCGACGAGCCTATCCCCATCCGGGCTCCGGACGTCGAGAGAGGTCAACCCCGCCGAGGCCGCGGCGTCCGGGTACCCGTCCAGCCTGGTGAGGAGCAAACCCTTATCAGGGTAGGCGAGCAGGTTGCCATGCCTGTCGAAGGCCGCCAGAAAGCCGGATTCGCCGATGGCGACGGGGTCGAGGATCTCCCAGACGCGCTCCATGTTCATCCGGCCGACAACTACGGCTGCCACCTGATTACGTTGTCCCACCGGGGCGGCGAATTCTACGACGAGGCGGGCCGGTGATCGGGCCACGCGAGCCTCAGACATCCCGGACTGCCCGGCTAGGGCCTGCTGGAAGGCGGCATTGGCCAGCCAGCTGCCCTCGAAAACCCAAGTCGTTGAGTCGATAACCCTGCCCGACGGATCGATGAGGGTGATGTCCTCGAAGGCCGCGAAGAATTCCTCGGCCTCCAGAAGTTGCGTGCGCTTTTCCTCTCGGGTGGCGGCCGATGACTCCAGGACGGGGTTGGAGGCCAGGAGTTTAATGTTGGCTTCGGCTTGGCGCACAACGTTGGCCACTGCCGCCGCCTCGACAAGCGAATAATTCTTGAGGCTGTGGTTGGCGGTGCCGCCCAATGTGTCGCGGAGCGACAGGGCAAGGTAGGCGCCTATCCCGAGGAGGGGTAACAGGCCCACAACAAGGATGATCCGCGCCACCCTCCCCCGAACCGTCTTCCCAACGGCCAGCCCGATGGCCCGGAAGGCAATCTTCTTCAATTCGAAACCTGGGACTTCGGAGCCACGGACTGCACTTCAGCCCACGCTCTGTTCCACAGAGCCCTTCGCTGGCCGTCGAAGATGACCCACGGCTCCAGGAGGTCGGTGTCGGGATAGATCGTCGGGTCTGAGAGGTATGCCTGATCGATTAGGCCCTGCTCCCTGGCGGCGCGGTTGGGTGTGGCGTAGCCTGTATAGTTGCTAATAGCCGCATGGACTTCTGGTCGCAGCACGTAGTTCATGAAGAGCTCTGCCCCGGCCTTGTTCTTGGCGTCGCGCGGTATTGCCATCATGTCAAAATAGATGTCTGAGCCTTCCTTCGGCACAAAGAACGCGAAGTCTTCGTTCTCTGCCATTTCGTAGGCCGCGTCACCGTTGTACGCCTGGGTGGCACACAGCTCTCCGGACTTCATCATCTGCCTGGCGTCGTAGGCGGGGATAAACCTTAGCTGCACCTTCTTAATCTGGTCCTTGAGGATTCCCACAGCCTCGTTCAACTCGCCCGGATCGTCACTATTCAGTGGATAGCCGAGGTATTTCAGGGTAGCGCCGATGACGACGGCCGGATCGGTGTCCATCGCCACCTGGCCAGCAAGGCGGGTATCCTGCAGCAGCGCCCAGCTCTTCACCTGGGGCTCGATGCATGTCCTGTTGTACATGACACCTGTGGTGCCCCAGTCGTAGGGGATGCCGTACCGGTTGCCCGGGTTGCCCGGCAGATTGAGAAACTCTGTATCGATATTCGCAAGGTTCGGGATGTTGTCCAGATCGAGTTCGGCCACGAGGCGCAGTTCGACCATTTCGCCGATGAGCTCGTCCGAGCCAATGAACAGGTCGTATCGCGACGGGTCAGAGCTTATGGTCGAAAGCAGCTCCGCCTCGTCATCGAACGTGTCAAGATGCACCTTGATGCCGAATTCCTTCTCAAAGTCGGCCAGCGTGGTTGGAGCGAAGTAGTCGTCCCAATTGAAGATGCGCAGTTCGCCCCCGACCTGAGGGCTCCCCCCGGAGCTGCAGGCAGCTAACAGGGCCGTCAGGCCGACCACGAACAGCAGATGTTTGCTTGGGTGATGGAGCATTCCGGAGATAAATGACGCGGCAGGGCCGGTGGCGTTACTCGCTTGTGCGAGGCGTTCTGGACAGCGAGGGCGCTCGAGGGATCGTTTCAGATACGAAAATCGCCCAATGGCCCCGATTACACTCAGCGGTCTCCAAAACCGCAGAGCCTGCCCTGAGCCTGCCGAAGGGTCGCGGCTTCGGGCCGACGCCCCCAACACAGGCCCGTCGGGGCACCCGTCTGGGCCAGTCCTGCCGCCCCTGCCGGAAGTATTCTCCTGACGCTGCCGGTCTTTCCCCGGCTAGCGGTGTGGGGGCGCTCGCTTCCGCAGTAACCTAGCGGCGCACGGCGTAGTCGCCCAAGCCGGCCCAGTCGACCCCGGTGACGGCTTCGTTGCCCACCACCCAGGCATCGTGGCCCGGCGGCACGACCATGACGTCCCCGGGCCCGACTTCGATTTCACTTCCGTCGGACATGACAACGTGGAGCCGGCCGGAGATCTGGTAGGCGAAGTGGGCAGCCTGGCATAGGTCCGTCCCGGCGATCGGCTTCACGTGCTCCGACCACTTCCAGCCGGGCTCGAACTTGTACCTGCCCACGGCGCCGCCCGCGATGTTGATCACCTGAACCTTGCCTTTGTCGAAGCTTCTCGTCTCATCCGGGGTCTCAAGGCTCTTCTTTGCAGCATCGGCCACGGGGCACCTCCATTCCACAATCCAGAGCGCTGGTCGCAGCGTCGATTCTAGCACACTTCTTGGCGCCAGGGTCAAAGCACATCCAGTCGCTCCTGCGGCGCGCCGACAGGGCGACGCCCCCCGGCCGGAAGAACGATTCTGGATACGAAATACCCAGCACGGGCGAGAATGTGCCCCCCGGCGCAGGCCATTGATATTTTTTCGCCCGCCGTTCGATTTCGTAGAAAAAACCCCTTGACATTGCCTGCGAGTTGACTATAATCTTGCCGCTTGGGGGGTATGAGTGCCAGACCATCCCCGACCCGAAGGATATCCACGTCCGGATCCAGAACCAGAGCGACCACACCGAGACCATCGGCGTCTACACCGGCATCACCGCCCCCAGCGGCTGCACGCCCAACGGCCGCATCATCCAGACCAGCGTGACGCTCAGCGCCAGCAGGACGGCCAACGTCTTCGTCCTCGGCCTCCCCTTCGACTGTGTCAACCCGTCCGCCGTGTCGGGGCAGAAGTGGACGATCGTCGCCGTGGCCGACGTCCACGCCGACGACCTGCCCTCCTGCCCGACCGGCAGCCTCCCGGGTCTGGCCTGCTTCAACGCCCTGGCCGACGACGACACGCATGACACGGGCAACAGCCGCAGCCGGACCTGCTGCCGGGTCCCATGACCGCAGCGTGGAGGGCAAACGAAAGACGGGAAGGATAGGCTAGAGAGCAATTAGGGAGGGTTATGGTAGGCGGGAGAGGCAAGGCTGTCTCTCCCGCCTATAATTCTCGGTCAGTCGGGAGAATCTAGGAAGACCATGCAAAAGTGGCTCTGGGGGTTATCAGCGGCGGTCGTCGCTACGGTAGTGGCGCTGGTGGCGTGGGACGCCGCCGCGCCCGCTGGAGCCGACGGCGGCCTGGACTTCACTCCCTCCCTTACCGTAACCCCTGCCAACCGGGCCGTAAGCGTCAACGCTGACCTCACCGCCGTCACCACCCTGCCCGCCGCAAACCACATACTCGGGACCTATAACCTCACCCTGCCCGGAAACAGCTGGAGCATCACTGCTGGCAGCAGCATCCCGTTTACCCCGGACAAAGACCAGCCGCCCGACAACGGCTTCGTGACCGCCGTAGGGACGATGCAGGTCAACCTCGAGGCCGACGGCAACTGCACCGACGGCACCACCGGCGTCGCCAAGACCTACGGCCCCTTCGTCCTCAGGAACCAGGACCCGGGACAAGGGCAGGACGCACTCTACGCCGAGGACAACGATGCCGACAAGCAGGCGAACGGCTGCGGCATCTCCACGGATTCGGGGGACCGCGTCCTCCTCACCAACCCGGCCAGCGCCGGCACCTACAACGTCACCGGCGACTATTTACCCGAACTCGGCGCACACCAAGCCCACCTCATCGTCCCCGTCTGCATCGGCAGCTGCCCAAGCCCCACCGCTACCGCCACTGCCGCCGCCACGGCCACGCCCACGCCCACGCCCACCGCAACGGCCACGGCCACACCCACCGCCACGGCCACTCCTACTGCTACCGCCACCCCTACACTTGCCTGTGCCACCACCACCGACACCGACGGCGATGCCTTCCTGGACAGCCTGGAGTGCCACGTGGGCACAGATCCCCTTCTGTTCTGCTCCGCCACCTTCACCCCCGGCGACGAGGAGCCGGACGCCCGGCCCCCTGACCTGAACGACGACAGAGCCGTCACCGGCGCCGACCTCTCATTGGTGGCCAGCGACGTCGGTCAGACGGTTCCGCCGGCCCTGGTCCGCAAGGACATCGCTCCCGACCCGGCAGGCGACTACAGCATCACCGGCGCCGACCTGTCCCGGGTGGCGGGCGTCATTGGAACCGCATGCTGATGGGGCCTCCAGGCCGCCCCGAACGCTGACCAGAAGGCGCCTAATCCACACCCGGCTCCGGTATCTGCCTAGTTCGACCCGAACGCCCGCCTGCCTGCGCTTGCCGGCACTCGCTCTGCCCGCACGATCACAGATGACTGTGGTTGCCCCATAGGTAACGCTGGCGTCGGGCAGCCAGCTACCGCCGCAGGTAAAAGGGTTTTAACATCCGCGTCGCTACCATCCAATGCCCTGAGCACGTTGCGGTCCGCGTCGTCCTTACGGGGGTGTGCCCGCTCCCGGTCACATGGACCGCGGCCGCCCAGGCCGGCGAACTGGATAAGGCCGTCGATTACGCCCAGCGGGCCGCTGAGCGGGCCGAAAAGCAACTTGCCTTTGAGGATGCGGTGGGCCTCTACCAGCGCGCCCTCCAAACCCTCGATTTGAAGGAGAGGCCCGACGAGGGGCAGCGATGCGAGCCCTTGCTATCGCTGGGCGAGGCACAGTCGAAGGCCGCGGATACTCCTAACGCCAGGGACACGTTGCAGCGCGCAGCTGAGATGGCAAAGAAATTACCAGCTCCGGCGGCGCGGGGCCGCGCCGCCCTAGGCTTTGCAGGACCGAGGTGGTTCGAAGTCGGGGCCGTCAACGAGGTCGCTGTGGGCCTGCTCGAGGAGGCGCTGGGCAACCCTGGCAGAGGGCGATAGTGACCTTCGTGTCAGGCTGCTGGCGGCCTCGCCGGGGCCCTCTACTTTTCCGCCCCGCAGGAACGGAGGATCTCCCTGAGCCGAGAGGCCGTTGACATGGCCTGGCGACTAGGTGAGCCAGCGGTACTGGCCTATGCCCTATATAGCAGCCATCTGGCCCTCTGGGGGCCGGAGAACCTCGAGGACCGCCTCGCCACCGCCAGCGAGATTGTGCAGCTCACAGAGGCAGCCGGAAACGGTCGGGAGAGAGACCCTCTCCCGACCGTTTTCTTTGTCAGGCAGACCGCCCTCGCCGCCCTAGCCGGGGCGGTCTATAATCGTCTGGGCTGCCTAGCCCGGAGGAAGCGCCGACATCGTGGCAGAGGCCCTGCACGACATCCCCCGGCTGAACCGCGTCGTCTACGCTTCGGCCAGCTTCGGGGGTAACGTCCTCTCCCGCACCGCCGGCCTCTGGCTCGTCTTCTTCTACGCCCCTCCCGCCGACGCCGACCTCCCCACTATCATCCCTCGCTTCACCCTGGCCGCTATCCTCCTCGCCGTCGGCATCCAGGACGCCATCGACGACCCCCTCATTGGCTACTGGAGCGACCGCACCCGCACCCGCTGGGGCCGGCGCATCCCCTTCATCGTCTCCGCCACCCCCTTCTACGCCCTCTTCTTCTTCTTCTACTTCACCCCGCCCGGCGAAGGGCACGCCGTCTGGCTCAACGCCCTCTACATCACCATCATCCTCTTGGTCCAGCGCTTCGTGGGCACCCTCTCCGGCGGGCCCCTGGAAGCGCTCCTGCCGGAGATAGCGCGCACCTCCGCCTCCCGCGTCAGCATCGTCGTCTGGCAGGTGTTCTTGGGCTCCCTGGGCGCGATCGTAGGGCTGGTGGCGACAGGCGTCATCAAGGACACTATGGGCTTCCAGGCCATGGCCGCCATAGTGGCCGTCATCGCCCTCCTGTCCCGCTACATCGGCGTGGCCGGGGCCTGGCCCTACGCGCGGGCCAACGTCGAGCCCGTCCAGTTCGGCCTCGCCCAGTCCCTGCGCGAGGCTTTCCGCAACGACCAGTTCCTCTACTTCCTGCCCACCTTCGTCTTCTTCAACATGGCCGTCACCGTCATGCTGGCCGCCCTCCCCTTCTTCGCCGAGTCGGTCATCCTTGGCCAGAAAGAGTCCCTCTCGGTCAATCTCCCCGGCTTCTCCTTCAGCCTGAAGGAGGGCGGCGTCAGCTCCGTCCTGGCCGGGGCCGCCATCCTGGCCGTCATCGCCGCCCTGCCCCTGGTCTACCGGCTGGCCACCGTCCGGGGGAAGGCCTGGGTCTACTCCGCCGCCATGCTCTGCGGCGCCGTCGCCTTCCCGTTTCTCTTCTTCATGGGCCTCGTCCCCGGCGTGCACCCCCTGCTGCAGAGCGCCCTCTTCGTCGCGGTCGCGGGGGTCGCCATCGTCGGCGTCTTCGCCTTCCCCAACGCCATCATGGCCGACATCATCGACTACGACGCCCTCCGTACCGGAGTGCGCCGCGAGGCGCTCTACTACGGCGCCCAGAACACCATCGAGAAGTGGGTCGGCTCGCTTTCCGTCGCCATTCTCGCCGGCCTCTTCCTCATCGGTGAGACCGCCGACAACCCGCTGGGGATCCGCCTCACCGGCCCCGTCGCCGGCGCCGCCGCCTTCATCGGCTTCATCTTCTTCCGCGGCTATAGCCTGCCGGACCAAGTCACTCCCCAGACCGTCACCATCGAAGAGGAGGCGCCTCAGAGCGCGCCGTGATGAGCCGCGGGGGGCCCGTCCTACTTGCGAAGGGCCGGGAAATCCGTAATATATTTAGTGGCTGCCGAGGTGGTGGAATAGGTAGACACGCCGTCTTGAGGGGGCGGTGCCCGTAAGGGCGTAGGGGTTCAAATCCCCTCCTCGGCACCAGGGTCAAGGCGACGTAGCCAAGTGGTTAAGGCAGGGGTCTGCAAAACCCCGATCGTGGGTTCGATTCCCACCGTCGCCTCCAAATGGCTGCGGACTATAACTCAGGGCGATTCGCACTGAGTTATACTTATGCGCGACACGGGCCGGGGTGGCGGAACCGGTAGACGCGGCGGACTTAAAATCCGCTTCCGCCTCAGGCGGAGTGTGGGTTCGACCCCCACCCCCGGCACCAAGATTCGTATCCGTTCCCCCTCTGACCGTACCTCCCGACAACAAGTCCATGGTTAGATGCTATTTTCGCCAACTTGAACAAATAATAGACGTAACCTATGATGACGGGGCCAGTCCTCGTCCCGCGCTCCTGAGACTTACGCATGAGTACCGTCTCGGGCACTCTTACCGTCATGTTCACCGACCTCGTCGGGTCGACCGCCCTGGGCGATCGCCTCGGCGACGAGGCGGCCCAGGCCCTCCGCCGGGCCCACGACCGCATCCTGCGACAGGAGTTCGAGCGCTTCAGCGGGACGGTCGTCAAAGGTACGGGCGACGGCTTCATGGTCGCGTTCCAATCGGCCCGGCAGGGGGTGGAGTGCGCCGCCGCCGTCCAGCAGGCCATCGCCGCGCAGCACGCCGAGGGGCGGTACTCCGAGCTCAGCGTTCGCATCGGCCTCCACACCGGCGAGCCCGTAGCGGAGGGAGACGACCTCTTCGGCAGCGACGTCAACCTCGCCGCCCGCATCGAGGCTGAAGCCGAGGGCGGCCAGGTCCTCGTCTCGGAGGTGACGCGGCTGCTCGCCCGCGGCACCCCCGGGACAGAGTTCACGTCCCTCGGCGAGCGGGCGCTCAAGGGCTTCGCCGAACCGGTCCCCCTGTTTGAGGCGCGCCGGCATGACAGCGTCAGCGTCCGACCCCGGCTCGCCCGCTTCGTCGGTCGCCAGGAGGAGGCCGCCAAGCTGCGGCAGCGCCTGGAGATGGCCGGCCGCGGGCAGGGCAGTCTTGTGCTCGTGGCCGGCGAGCCCGGGGTGGGGAAGACGCGCCTGGTCTCCGAGCTGGCGATCTACGCCACCGACCGCGGCTTCCAGGTCCTCAGCGGCCACGCCTATGACACCGAGGGAATGCCTCCGTACCTGCCCTTCACGCAGGCGCTGGGCCCTTACGTCCGCAGCCGCTCTCCCGAGGAGCTGCTCGCGGAGCTGAACGGCAACGCTGCTTACCTGGCGAAGCTGCTTCCCGAGCTGCGGCAGATGCTGCCTGCGACGCCGGAGCCGCCCGCTCTTAGCGCGGAAAGCGAACGCTATCAGGTGTTCCAGTCCGTCAGCGAACTGCTTCTCACCGCCGCCGCCAAGACGCCTCTCATGCTGGTCCTCGACGACCTGCACTGGGCCGACGACTCCAGCCTTCTCCTCCTCCAGCACCTGGCCGGTCGCTTGGCGGAAGGACCGCTCTTGACCGTGGGTACCTTCCGCGACGTAGAGGTCGACGCGAAGCACCCTATGGCCCGGCTCCTGGCCGAGATGGCCCGCCAGCGCACCGACGGCCAGATCACCCTGCGTCCGTTCGGCCGGGAGGAGACGGCGGCCCTCATGGAAGACGTCGTCGGCCACGTTCCCGTGCCGCATATCGTGGATGCGCTCTTTGCCGCCGCCGAAGGTAACCCCTTCTTCATCGAGGAGCTGGTCCGCCACCTCGAGGAGCAGGGGCGCAACCTCGCCGACCCGCAGGCCGACGTGGGCGGCTGGGCCATCCCCGACGGCGTGCGACAGGTCATCACCCGCCGCCTCGACCGTCTCGGCGAAGAGGCCAACCGCGTCCTCGCCTACTCGTCCGTCCTGGGGCGCGACCTCACCCTTCTCAAGGTTGCCGCAGCGACGGGTCAGGATGAGGACTCCCTCCTTGACCTGCTCGACGAGGCACTGTCGGCCCACGTCGTCCGCGAGCAGGGTGACGGCTACGTCTTCGCCCATCCTCTCATCCAGGAGACCCTCTACCAGGGGTTGAGCGCCCCCCGCCGCCGCCAACTCCACCGCCGCGTGGCCGAGGCGCTGGAGGCCCTCTACGCCGCCGACCCGGAGCCACACGTCGCGGAGCTGGCCAACCACTTCTGCCAGGCCGCCCCCGGCGGCGACGTGGAGAAGGCCGTCGATTACGCCGCCCGGGCCGGCCGGCGCGCCCTCTCCCAGGTCGCCTACCAGGAGGCGAGCCGCCACTACGCAATGGCGCTCGGGGCCCTCGACCTCAAGGAGAAGCCGGACGAGGCCGAGCGCTGCGAGCTCCTGCTGACCCTCGCTGAGGCCCAAAGGAGGGCGGGCGAGACTCGGCAAGCGATGGAGAGTTGCGAGCAGGCGGCGCAGGCTGCGAGAAAACTGGGATCGCCGAATCTTCTGGCGCGAGCTGCTTTGGACTTTGGCAGAACAGGCGCAGTAGCCGGAAGGGACGAAGAAGGCCAGGTGGGCCTGCTCGAGGAGGCATTGGATGCTCTGGAAGACACCGATAGCGCCCTCCGGGCGAGGGTCATGGCCCGCCTGGCCATAGCTCTTACCGCTCCTGCTGGGTTTCAGACGGAGGCATTGGGGCGGGGCTTGTCTCTCAGCCAGCAGGCGGTTGATATGGCACGACGCGTGGGCGATCCCACAGCCCTGGCTTACACGTGGAACGCCAGGCGCTTCGTATACCTGGACCCGGAGAGTCTTGACGAACGCCTCGAATCCGCCACCGAGCTTTTTCAACTGGCTGAGGATGCCGGCGATAAGGAGATGGCCCTTGAGTGGCGCCACTGGCGGCTCATAGACCTCCTCGAGCTAGGCGATATCGAGGCGGTCGATGTGGAAATTGAAGCCTATTCAAGTCTGGCACAGGAGCTGCGGCAGCCCCAT
Organism: Chloroflexota bacterium; assembly: GCA_016178045.1. Lineage (GTDB taxonomy): Bacteria > Chloroflexota > Dehalococcoidia > SM23-28-2 > JACOUE01 > JACOUE01. The sequence continues at coordinate 10,391 of JACOUE010000034.1, read as the reverse complement.
TTTCTGCGGGTAACGGCCATACTTCAGGCGATGCGCGCCTTGCTCGTGGGTCGATTTGAGGACACCGAGCGACTAGCCCAGGAGGCCCTGGCTATTGGACAGCGGATGGGAGCGCAGAATGCGGCCGCGAACTTCGCCATCGTCCTATTCTTTCTGCGCCGAGAGCAGGGCCGCCTGGGGGAACTGGAAGCGGTCCAAAAGAGCTTTGCCCAGCAGTTTCCCGCGATGGCCCTGGTGCGGGCTGCCACAGCCCTCATGTACTGCGAAACTGGCCGCGAGGCGGAGGCGCGGGCTGAGTTTGAACACCTGGCAACGAACCGCTTCGCTGACCTGCCCCGGGACTTTCTATGGACGGCCTGCCTCGCCGGCCTTTCCGAAGTCTCGGCCTATCTTGGCGATACCCACCGCGCGGCCATACTTTACGGCCTCGCACTGCCCTATGCCAAGCGAAACTTCCAGGTGGGCTACGGTTCGGTATGCTGTGGCTCCGCCGGTCGCTACCTAGGCCTCCTCGCCACAGTCATGCGCCGCTGGAAAGACGCGGCCCGCCATTTCCATGACGCCCTGGAGATGCACACCCGGATGGGCGCCCGGCCCTGGCTGGCCCATACCCAGCACGACTACGCCCGCATGCTCCTCGCCAGGGGAGAGCCCGCCGACAGGGATAAGGCGCTGGCGCTCCTCGATCAGGCTCAACAGACAGCCTCCGAACTGGGGATGAAAGCGCTGGCGGACAGGATTCAGGCCCTGACCTCGAGTGGGGCCATCGACTGATAGCCCGATAGCCGCAGGCCGCCTGCCGCAGCGGAGGGGAGGATCGACCATGGGATCTGACTACTGGAGCACGTTTTGGCTCAGGAAGCTCACCCGGCGTCGCCTGCTGGGCAGCGCCGCGGCCGCCGGGGGAGGTCTGGCCGCAGCCGCCGTGCTTGGATGTAAGGCAGGAACCCCCTCCACCGCTAGGAAGCCGGTCAGCGGCTCGCCAGCGGCCGGCGCCCCTAGCGCAGGCGGCGTCCTCAGGGAAGGCAGGCCTTTCCCCGTGACCGGCCTCGACCCTCACATCGATATCTTCGGCCTGGACATCCTGCCTCAGATATACAGCCGGCTTTACACCCGCACGGGCCGTGTAGGCCATGAAAAGATCGTGTTCGACAATCTTGCCACCAAGTTGGAAACTCCCGACCACCTGACGTTCATCTTCACCCTGCGGCCCGGCGTCAAGTACCATCCTATCGAGCCTATCGCCGGGCTTGAAGTGACGGCTGAAGACGTCCAGGCAAGTTTCATCCGCCGCAGCACTGCTATCACCGCCATCGACAAGCGCTTCTCCTCCCTTATCGAGAAGACGGAGGTGAACGGCAACGTCTTCAAGCTCGTCATCAAGCGGCCCTTCGTGCCCGCGCTGCTTGAGATGGGCAACCCCACCTGGGGGATCATACCCAAACAGATCGCCGAGCAGTACCCCGGGGGCGGCTTGAGCGACAAGGACTTCGGGAGCGGCCCCTTCATGATCGATAGCTTCGTCGGTTCCGAGCGTATCGCTCTGAAGAAACACCCCGACTTCTTCGTCCCTGACCGCCCTCTACTTGATGGCCACGACTGGATCATCATCCAGGACAACTCGTCTCTGCTGGCGGCCTTCCGGTCCGGCGCCCACGATATCAATGGCTCGGTCTTGGACAAGCGAACGGCGGAAGACCTCCAGCAAGACCAGGGTGTCGTGGTCAACAAGTATCCCGACCTGTTCTACCCGGTCATCCTCCTTAAGGTCTCCAAGCCCCCCTTTAGCGATATCCGTGTCCGCGAGGCGCTGGACCTGGCCATCGACAGGGAGGCGTTGATCGCCCGCATCAACGACGGGGAGGGGAAGTACAACGGTCCTGTCCAGTGGGGGCAGGAGAGGTTTTCGCTCCCACAGGAGGAGTTGCGTCAGCTCATGCCGCACGATACGGGACGGGCCAAGTCGCTGCTCAAAGAAGCGGGCTACGGCCAGCTCAACCTCACCCTCCAGCTGCCCCTGGTGCCCGGCCCGGCCGTCGTCGCAGACACGGCCAACGTGATTCAGCAGCAACTTGCGGCTGCCAACATAAACGTCGAGTTGAGAACCGTCGAACTGGGGGCCTTCCTGACCACCGTGCTCCTGCCGGGCAACTTCGACATAGCCTTCTTCCCTCAACTGCCGTACGCGGAGCCCGACCGGCCTTTGAGCTTCTACCACACGAACGGCGTCACCGGCCAGGGCAACGCGACCGGCCTCAACAGGACCTTTGCCGCTTCCCATCAGGCCGGCTTCAGCCTGGAAGTGGATGAGTTGATCGATAGGCAGCAGCGCGAGTTCGATGAGCAGGCGCGGCGGCAGTTGATCCTGGACGCTCAGCGCAAGATCATCAGGGAGCACGGCCCCCAGATCACTCTTACGGGCGGGTACGCGTACTCGGCCCTACGAGATTACGTCAAGGGCGCGAGCCCCACCGCTTTTGATCCATCCAGTGGCCTGCCCAGCATCTTCACCTGGGACATTTGGCTGGACAAGGCATAGCCGACGGTCCCGCCCCCGACCGGATGACTGGGCCCCATACAACGTATAAAATCGGTTCGGCGGAGGTAGCCGCGACGGGGCGGCCCCGCCGAGCGATCCACTGATGAACGTACTCCTCGTCGGTTCCGGGGCCCGCGAGCACGCCCTCGCCTGGAAGCTGCGTCAGTCCCCCAAGCTCACCGGCCTCTTCGTCGCCCCCGGCAACGCCGGCACCGCCGCCATCGCCGCCAACCTCGACCTCAAGGCCGCCGACCTCGACGGCGTCTGCCGCACCGCCCGCGACCACCGCGTCGACCTCGTCATCGTCGGGCCGGAGCAGCCCCTGGCCGACGGCCTTGTGGACCGCCTTGCCGTGCAGGGCATCGCCGCCTTCGGGCCGGCCCAGGCCGCCGCCCGCATCGAGTCGTCCAAGGCCTTCGCCAAGGACCTCATACGGCGGCACAACATCCCCACCGCCGCCTTCGCCACGTTCATGTCCCGCCTCGACGCCCGCAACTACGTCCTCGGTCTGGCCGACGCCCCCGTGGTCAAGGCGGACGGCCTGGCCGCGGGCAAGGGCGCCATCGTCTGCGACACGCGCGACGAGGCCCTCCGCGCCGTCGACACGCTCATGGCGGACGAGGCCCTGGGCGCCGCCGGCCGCACCGTGGTGATCGAGGAAAAGCTGGCCGGCCGCGAGGTGTCCGCCCACGCCTTCACCGACGGCGTCGCCGTCGCCCCCATGCCCTTCGCCTGCGACTACAAGCGCGCCCGCGACGGCGACCAGGGCCCCAACACCGGCGGTATGGGCGCCTACAGCCCTCCGGCCTGGCTGGACGAGCCCACCGAGCGCTTCATCCACCAGCACATCACGGAGGCCACCGTCCAGGCCCTCTTCCAGGAAGGCGCGCCTTTCCGCGGCTGCCTCTACCCCGGCCTCATGGTGACCGACGCCGGCCCCCGCGCCCTCGAGTTCAACTGCCGCTTCGGCGACCCGGAGGCCCAAGTGATCCTCCCCCGCCTCAAGTCCGACCTTCTCGAGATCTGCTGGGCCGTCGCCAACAACCGCCTCGGGGACGTCGCCATCGAGTGGTCCACCGACGCCTGCGTGGGCGTCGTCCTCGCCTCCGGCGGCTACCCCGACGACTACGAGACAGGCTTCCCCATATCCGGCCTCGCCGCCGTGGAGCCCGGCGTCCTCGTCTTCCACGCCGGCACCGCCCTCGCCGATGACGGTTCGGTGGCCACCGCGGGAGGCCGCGTCCTCACCGTTGTCGCCACCGCCCCCACTCTCGCCGATGCGCGCGCCAGGGCCTACCGCAACGTCCAGCACATCCACTTCAGCCGCTGTCACTACCGCCGCGACATCGCCGCCCCCGCCCAAAACGCTATTCAGTAACATCGGGCCCCGCCGGTTGTTTTGAGTTACGGGCGGGAGTGATTTGTAACACTGTCGCCCTTATCGAGTCTTTAACGCAAGAGAAGTTTTACTTCTCGCATCAGGACTCTACAGATATGCCTAAGTCACAGCGACGCCGCAGCAGCCGTTCCTCTCGGGCCCGAAAGCCCGAAGAGGAAGCCAGCGCTTCCGAAGCAGTCAACCCGGAAACCGATCCTGCCCAGGAGCCGCCCGAAGTCGCTACGGCTGATTCCGGAGGGCAGAGGCGGCGGCAGGCCGCTCTGGCCCTCGTTGGGCTCCTGTTCTTGCTCGCCGGCGTGGTCGCCCAGCTGACCCTGTCTGATGGCGGGGACGATAACCCTCTTCTCCCCCCCGGTCGAGACTCCTTCGCCGCTTCTGCCGGCGGGTCCTCAGGCGACGAGCTCACCCACGCGTCCGACTCCGACGACGCCGACGACTCCAGCGACTCCGACAGGTCCGATACGGACGCGGCCCCTGTTTCCAGCCCGACAGCGAACCCAACTCCGAAACCGACCAAGACGCCTCAGTCGCCGACCACGGAGAGCGCGGCCGAACCCACCCCGACACTCCTTCCCACCCGCACGCCGCCTCCCGTTAACCCGGCGTCATCCCCCAAGCCCGCGGCCACCCCAACCGCCACACCCGCGCCCAAGCCCAAGCTCCACGTCGGCGACCTGGACGGCTCCCGGCGCGGCAACCGGGTCCACGTCAAAGCCTTCGCCCACGACTCGTCCCACGGCGCCCTTGCCGGCGCCACGGTCAACGGCCAGTGGAGCGGCGGCTACTCCGGCGCCGGCACCTGCACTACCGATGCCACCGGCTCCTGCGCCGTGAGGACCCCCAAACTCGGCCCGACCGCCACCGTCACCTTCACCGTGACCAGTGTCACCCTCGCCGGATACTCCTACAACAGTGCCGGCAACCACGACCCCGACGGCGACAGCAACGGCACCTCAATCACCGTAAGCTACCATCCTTGACCGCCCGCTCTCGGCCGCTAGAATGGTGACGTGCCCCTCGTCGCCATCATCCTCGGCTCCAAGTCTGACCTGGACGTCATGGAGGAGTGCTCCAACACCCTCGAGCGGCTGGGCATCTCCCACGAGACCCACGTCATCTCCGCCCACCGCACGCCCGACAGCGTGCGCCAGTTCGCCCTGGACGCCCCCTCCCGCGGCTTCGAGGTGATCATCGCCGCCGCCGGCATGGCCGCCCACCTGCCCGGCATCGTCGCCGCCTGGTCCGCCCTGCCCGTCATCGGCGTGCCCATCGGCAAGTCGGGCATGGGCGGGCTGGACTCCCTCCTCGCCATCGCCCAGATGCCTCCGGGCGTCCCTGTGGCCTGCATGGCCGTCAACGGCGCCCGCAACGCCGCCCTCTACGCCGCCGCCGTCCTCGCCCTCAAGCACGAGCCGGTCCGAGACGCCCTCGCAAACTATCGTGAGGAACAGGCCGGCACGTAGAAAGGATGGTCGACCATGGTCGCCTGCGTCCACGTCGCCAGGATCCTGCCCGGAAAGCGGGAAGAGTTCGCCCGGCAGCTCAAGCAGGGGTTCGAGGCTGGCCGCGAGGCCCTCAAGGCCTTAGGCTTCCGCCGCGTCGTCTCCTTCGTCTCCGATGAGGTGACGAAGGACGGCGACGGGCTCCTGGTCACCGTCTACGAGGCCGACGACCCCTCCGTCGTCGAGCGCTTCTACCAGCTCGACTGGGTGATCCAGGGGGAGAAGCGCAATCACGGCGTTCTCGTCACCCCCCACGACCACGACGCCGTGCCCCGCAACGTCGCCTTCGTTGATATCGACCTTCGCTCCTAGGGGAGGTACGCCATGCCCCTCACGTCCCGCGACGCCGCCACCCCTGTCGAGATGCTCCCCGGCGTCTTTCGGCGCACCATGACCGATGGCGAGCGCCTCATGCTCATCGAGGTGACCATGGACCGGGGCGCCGTCGTCCCCCTCCACACTCACCCTCACGAGCAGACCGGCTACCTCATCTCCGGCCGCGGCCGCTTCCGCCTCGGCGAAGAGACGCGCGACCTCTCCCCCGGCGACTGCTGGCTCGTCCCTTCCGGCGTCCCCCACGAGGTCACCGCCCTCGAGCGCAGCGTCTTCATCGACGTCTTTTCCCCACCCCGCGAGGATTACCGCTAACCGCCTCCTCAAGTCAGAACAAGCCAGCGCCAGCGACATGGGCCCAGGTTTCCCGCGCTTTTTCCGAAAAACTAACTCTAAAGCGCCGAAACTACTTGACATCTTCTGGCAGTCAACTATAATAGCTGCATCCTGACGGGGGTCGCCGGCAAGAAGGGGTGCGGCCAGAGTCTCCAGGAGCCAGCCCAGAGGGAATGTCCCCGCGTCCCTCGTGAATCGCCCCCCCCCAAGTGCAGGCCGGAGGAGGTGGGCCTCTGTGAAGAGAGGCCTCATCGCCCTGGGGTTATTGCCGGTCGCTGCCGCGGCGGCCTTCACTGCGCTTCTCATCGCCCAGTGGGCCCAGGCCGGCGGCCCCGGCGGCTTCCTCGCCATCGACTCCGCCACCGCTACGCCCACGGCGACACCTACCGCCATTGCCTCGCCTACAACCACGCCCACGGCCACCGCCACACCCACAGCTACGGCCACGGCTACCGCGACTCCTACCGCCACCGCCACGGCTACCGCGACTCCTACCGCCACCGCCACGCCCGTCCCCACTGCCACGCCTACCCCGACGACCACGCCCACCCCCACGCCCTGTCCGGCCAGCCCCAGCTTCCCACCCTCCCTCGATGCTGACTGCGACGGCTGGTACAACGATATCGAGTCGGCCCTGGGCTCCAACCCGTCCAACCCCGCCTCCACGCCGGAGCACATGGCCGTACAGCCCAGCACCCAGTTCCCCTCCATCCCCATCCCCAACACCTGCGCCGACGGAAGCGACAACGACCTCGACGGGGTCGTGGACGAGATCGACCCCGGCTGCGCCATGCCGCCGCTGTCGCCGTTCGAGAGCGGCGGCGCCCTGCCCCCCGCCGGCCTGGACATCTTCCCCTCCAGCGCTACCGCTCTCGGCCTGCAACTGGCGGGGCCGGTCGCCATTCTCCGCGGCGACCCTCAGGACACCAACAGCAGCGGCGTCCCCGACAGAATCGACGTCGAGATCGTCGCCATGCAGCTCATGAGCGTTGATCCCATCGTAATCATCGAGAGCCCGTCTCAGCCTTCCACCGGAACCGTGACCTCGCCGGAGACCGGCGGCCAGTTCTTCCCCGCCCAGTCCTTCTTCGACGTATTCACTGAGCTCAGCCTCGACGGCGGACAGACCTTCACGCCCCGCGAGGACTTGATGCAGAACCCCCAGGTCAACTGCCTGCCGCCGGTGGTCTTCCCCGAGCCCTGCCAGGGCTTCGTCCCCGAGCAGTTCTGCTATAAGAATCCCGACGCCACCATCAGCCACTGCCCTGAGTGGCCCCTGCCGCCGTTCGTCCCGAGCGAGCTAACTGTCAAGTTTAGGCCCGAAGCCTCCTCGGGCGAGATTGATGACCTGATTGCCGCGTGTGCGACTGAGCGGAAACTCGATAGCACCTCAATGATAGAGGCCGCTGAAGGATCCCCTCAGGCCGTGGGCTCCCTGCCCCCAGAAGTCGCTTCACTGGCACGGAGTGTCTTCTGGTTGGGGATCACTGATCCGGCTAAAAGCGTCCGCGAAACGGCGTCCTGCTTCCAAGATCATCCTGACATTGTCGAATTCGCCGAGCCTAATTTCACCGGTTCTCCCGGCGACCACCGCTCCGACCACTACCCCAACGACTTAGACGGGAATCAGTGGAGTCTGCTCAATGCCGGACAGAAGGACCCCAAGGACACCGTTGGCCGTGGGGGGAATATCGGCACCATCGATGCGGATATTGACGCCGTGCAGGCTTGGGACCTCCCTCTTACAGATTGTAGCGGCGTCGTGGTGGCGGTGTTCGATACAGGCGCCGACCTCGATCATCCTGACCTGGACGACAACCTCTGGACGAACCCCGGCGAGGTTGCCGGAAACGGCATCGACGACGACGGGAACTTCTTCATCGATGATGTCCACGGCTTCGATTTCACCCAGGCCGCCTTCAGCCTCATCCCCTTGGGAATCAGAGACACGGGTGGTGACGGACCTGAGGATACACTTCCGGACGCTATGGGTGGAGGACATGGAACCCATGTTGCCGGCATCATCGGCGCCGAGGGCAACAACGGCAGAGACATTGCCGGAATATGCTGGACAGCCCGGCTGATGATCATGCGCATCGGCGACCCTGGAACCTTGGATTCCAGAGTTTTCTTCTCGGCCCTGTACACCGTCATCCAAAAGTTCGTGTTCGGACAGAACGTGCGGGTCATCAACATGAGCTATTGGGGCTGGCCCATGCTCCAAAACGACCTCCTGGCCTCAGCCTATGGTCTTACGAACGCCGGCGACATCCTGTTCAGCAAGATCGCCGGCAACGCCGGACGCGACCTCGACCTCGCCGCCAACAGAGAGTATCCCTGTGACTCGCCGGAGCGCACCCCCAACGTCATCTGTGTCGCCGCCTCCAATAACAGGGATACTCTTTGGGCCGACTCTAACTATGGTGCTGTCTCCGTCGATCTGGCCGCCCCCGGGGAGAACATACTTTCTTTGTATCTCGCTGGGAAGACGGCCGTTCTATCTGGAACGTCCATGGCCGCGCCTCACGTATCCGGCATAGCCGCCCTTGCCTTTGCCCTCTTTCCGGCCAAGACCGCCCTAGACGTCAAGAGCGACATCCTCGCTGACGCTGTCGGACCCCCGGCGTTCTCGGGCGTCGACGTCGTCAAGACAACTGACCCCCGCACCATCTTCGGCAAGGTGAAATCCAACGGCAGGCTGAGATGGCCGTATACCGGCGATTTGGGTGATGCGCCGCCAGGATACGATACAGTGGCGTCACAGGGGGGCGCCCTGCACTGGGATTACGGCAACGAGTTCTTCGGAGACGACGCCACTCCCGAGGTTGATGCTAACATTGGTCCAGACCAGGACATTCTGCTCAATATCGTTCCAAACCCGGATCAGGACTTCGCGGACGAACCCCGCGCACCCGGTAACGGAAGTTTCGTCTTCGACCCTCCGCCCGCATGGCCCCCCGGCGCAAACGTGCAGGTCGACTACGAGGTGTGTTCAGACTACCTCGAGATCCTAGACGCCGATGGCGGCAGGTACCAGGGTGGTAACCCGGACCGCGCCATCTACGTCAACGCCTGGTTTGATTTGCTCGATCCCATTGGCGCCTTTACGCGCGACGAGCTTCTGCTGGAGGACATCATCTCTCCCCCGGTGGCTCCGCCGCCCCCGCCAAAGCTGGGACCCAATGTAACGGTCAACCTCCGCCCGGTTCTTCCCGCCCCCGCAGCTGCTCCCGTCTTTCCCCCGCCTAAACGCTGCGTGTCGATAAGTTCCAGCTTTGTGGTTCCCGCGCCCGGTGGGACGCCCAAGCAGGTTCGCTTCCGGCTGGACTACGGCGAGGACATATCGGCAAATGATCCGAACCCAGTGTTCAGGCCCGACATGAACATAAAGGCGAATGAGTTCACTGGCTGGGCTAGGTATGGCGAAGTCGAAGACTTCGTTGTACCTACCCTGGACCACTTCAAGTGCTACCAGATCGCCAACCCCGTGCCCGTCGGCGTGCCCGTGATCCTCGAAGACCAGTTCGATTCGCAGAGCGGCACCATCGAGGCCAGAACCGTTGACGAGCCCATCCGGTTCTGCAACTCCGTCAAGAAGACGGACGCCGCCGGTATCACCACCCCCTCCCACCCCAACAACCACCTCAAGCTCTACATCCTCACCCCCCCGGAGCCCGCCCCCACCCGCTCCGTCGTCGTCGACAACCAGTTCGGCCTCCAGACTATTACCACCTTTGATCCGTTCATCCTGGCTGTACCCACCCAGAAGGAGCCTCACCCGCCGCCCTCTAACCTCGACCACTTCAAGTGCTACCGGGCCACGGGGGATCCGGCTAATCGCATCGTCGACCTCATCGATCAGTTCCACACCGAGCCCGGCGTCCAGATCTTCGAGCCCTTCCTCTTCTGCAATCCCACCCTCAAGAGCGCCGGCGGCGTCATCACGCCTATCCTCAACCCCGAAGACCACCTGGTCTGCTACCGCATCTCCATCATCCCCTTCGCCGTCACCGGCGTCATCACCCATAACCAGTTCGGCGACGAGGACCTCACCGTCTTCGACGCTGACACCCTCTGCGTGCCATCGGAGAAGATCAGCGTCACCGTACAGACGGCCACGCCCACCGCTACGGCGACGCCTACGGCCACGGCCACCGCGACGCCCACAGCCACGCCCACGGCCACCGCGACTGCTACGGCTACCCCCACCGCCACCCCCACGGCCACGGCTACGGCCACGGCTACGGCCACCCCGACCGCTACCGCCACGGCCACCGCCACA